>DDHO01000094.1:527-23209 GCA_002352935.1 Firmicutes bacterium UBA1874 | reverse complement strand
CACATGTATTGTAATCCTACACTATTAAGAAACTTAAAATTGCAGGTTGTTGATTTAGAGATATAAAATGTGTTATATTTTCAAAGTATACATTTTTAAGAGCATTTTGGCTTTTTATATATTTTATGCCCATCTACCAAAGCAGGAGTTTTTTGAGAGGAGGACGTCAGTTGAACCGCATTTTTAGAAATTTGGCTATTTATCTGTTAATTGTGCTGCTTGCGGTTTTCGTAATTAGAATGACAAATACTCCGGAAGAGCCCGTCAAAGATATAGGTTACAACACCTTTCGGCAGGCCGTGACAGAGGGTAAGGTTGCCACTACGAATATTACTATAGAAAATGATTACTACCTGGTAACCGGGACCTTTAAAGATGGAAATGAATTTCAGCTGAAAACGGCACCGGATCCGAAGCTTCAGGACTTTTTAGCTGAAAACAATGTAGAAGTAATTTCTCAGCCTGCTCCCTCACCCCCATGGTGGACTGGGTTTTTAGGTACGCTACTGCCCATTTTGTTGCTGGTTGGCCTTATTTTCTTTATGATGCAGCAGACACAGGGCGGAGGAAACCGGGTAATGCAGTTCGGAAAGAGCAGGGCAAGATTACACACTGATGACAAAAAGAAAATTACGTTTGCTGATGTAGCCGGAGCCGAGGAAGTTAAAGAAGAACTGCAAGAAGTGGTAGAATTTTTAAAAAACCCTTCCAAATTTAGCGAGCTTGGAGCCCGTATTCCCAAGGGAGTATTACTGTTTGGGCCTCCGGGGACAGGAAAAACTTTACTGGGGCGAGCTGTGGCAGGAGAGGCCGGGGTGCCTTTTTTCAGCATCAGTGGCTCTGATTTCGTGGAAATGTTTGTGGGTGTCGGAGCTTCCAGGGTGAGGGATTTATTTGATCAAGCTAAAAAAAATGCCCCGTGTATTATTTTTGTTGACGAAATTGATGCAGTAGGCCGTCAGCGCGGGGCTGGCCTCGGTGGGGGACACGACGAAAGGGAACAGACGCTTAACCAGCTTTTAGTTGAAATGGACGGCTTTAGCGTAAATGAGGGAATTATTATTATTGCCGCTACCAACCGGCCGGATATTTTAGACCCTGCTCTTCTGCGTCCCGGCAGGTTTGACCGTGAGATAGTGGTTGACATACCGGATATTAGCGAACGAAAAGCGATATTAAGAGTTCATAGCAGGGGAAAGCCGTTGGAAAGCGAGGTAGATTTGGACGTTTTGGCGCGGAGGACCCCGGGCTTTACGGGAGCTGATCTAGAAAACCTTATAAATGAAGGGGCCCTGCTGGCAGCAAGGCGTAATAAACGCAAAATTGGCATGAAAGAACTGGAAGATTCGATTGAGCGTGTAATAGCCGGGCCCGAAAAGAAGTCACGGGTAATCAGCGAATACGAGAAAAAATTGGTTTCTTATCATGAAGCGGGCCATGCTTTATTGGGGCACTATCTCCCGCATACGGATCCTTTGCACAAAGTTTCAATTATTCCCCGCGGCAGGGCCGGTGGCTATACCCTGCTCTTACCGAAAGAAGACCGTAAATACATGACCAAATCTCAGATACTCGATCAAGTGACCATGCTCCTGGGCGGGCGGGTTGCAGAATTTCTTGTATTAAAGGAAATTAGCACAGGAGCACAAAATGATTTGGAAAGGGCGACCGAACTTGTACGTAAAATGATAACTGAATTCGGCATGTCAGAAGAATTGGGGCCCCTGACATTCGGGCGCAAGCAGGAACAGGTCTTTTTGGGAAGGGATATTGCAAGGGATCGTAATTATAGTGAAGCAGTAGCATTTTCTATAGATAAAGAAGCACGTCGGATTATAGATCGGTGCTATAACAAAGCTAAGGAAGTATTGGAGGAAAATATCGATAAACTACATTTAGTTGCTGAAGAGCTCATGAAAACAGAGACCCTCGAAGCGGAGGAATTTACTAAGCTTTTAGAACAGGCCGAAAATTCTCCTGCAGGAGAAGCTGAAACTAATAAGAGAGCAAATGGGGGAAAAAGGCCGGAAGGGGAACCTCCCAAATCTAACAATGATCCGGAATTTAGGTTTAGCTTTAACAAGTTCTTAGGGATGTATATTTTTCTGGGCTACTGCTGCTTCCAGGTCCAGTGCTGATACGTTAAATAAATGAACTTTTTAAACAGGAGGTACAATTTTGGAACAGACTTTCGTTATGGTTAAACCCGATGGTGTGCAGCGGAATTTAGTTGGTAGAATTATTCACAAATTTGAACAAAAGGGATATAAGCTGACGGCATTAAAATTGTTGCAACCTTCCGGCGAGCAGGCAGAGGAGCATTACAAGGAGCATAAAGGTAAACCCTTTTACAGAGGTTTAGTAGCATATATAATGTCCGGTCCGGTAGTTGCTATGGTATGGGAAGGGAAAGATGTGGTTCGCGGAGTACGTTCTCTTATAGGAGCAACAAACCCTGCAGAAGCTCTCCCGGGAACAATCAGGGGAGATTACGGGCTTGATATAGGCCGTAATATTGTACATGGTGCTGATAGCGAAGATAACGCCCGGAGGGAAATAAGCATCTATTTTAGAAAAGAGGAAATATGTAAGTACAACAAAGGCGAAGAAGATTGGGTTTATGAAGAAAAAAGCATATAAAAGTTTAAAAAGCCGGCCATACCTTAGGGTTGGGATAATATGTAATGTACGGAAGATGAGACGTTAATTTAATTTGGTCAGTCAAGCCTAAAACTGGAGCTCTTACCATATGGACGTGTTAGGCGGGCAGCAGTGTCCAGAATGCCTTATCGTGTATATATATTTTGTTTTAGTACTCTGATAGACTTGCTTTAATAAGTCTTAACGACTGGGATAAATGAATATCTAAGCAAAAACTGCGGCAACTTGGGGAGGCAAGAAGCATTAACTTGGAAGCAGCTGGACGTCGTGAACGTATTTTAGAAATACTAAACAAGTGTGAACAGTATATTACGGGGGCCGAACTTGCGCGGAGCTTAGGTGTCAGCCGTCAAGTTATAGTGCAGGACATCGCCTTATTGAGGGCACAGGGCTGGGATATAATTGCTACACCCCAGGGTTACATCATGAACCAAGATGTCTATCCTCCTTTGCCCCGGCGAATTTTTGCATGCCAACATCATGACCTAGAAGGTCTTACAGGGGAACTTCTTCTCATTATTGATAACGGTGGTAAGGTCCTTGATGTAGTAGTAGAACATCCTTTATACGGAGAATTAAAAGGCAATCTGATGCTTTCTTCAAGGCGGGATGTACTGGACTTTGTGAGACGCCTTAAAAAAAGCGGAGCCCGGCCTCTGGCAGAGCTTACCAAAGGGATCCACTTGCATACTATAGAGGCAAAGAATGAAAAAATATTGGACAGGATTAAAAGCGTTCTGGAGGAGAAAGGATTTCTTGTTGATAAATCATAGTATAAAAATTTATGGTTTATCCGGTTATCTGCTAATTTTTTATACACTGCTGTCAAGACAGGTGTCAAGACAAGGAGGAGGGCGCCATGTACGAAAATATGTTAGGTCAGCTTCACGAATTAAAAGTTAAAAGAAATGCAGTTATATTAGCGCATTACTACCAGCCGGATGAGATCCAGGAACTTGCTGATTACGTGGGAGATTCGTTTAAGCTAAGCAAAATCGCTTCTGAAACTAAAGCAGAAGTAATAGTTTTTTGCGGGGTACACTTTATGGCGGAAACAGCTGCAATCCTTGCTCCTCAAAAAACCGTACTGCTGCCGGAAAAAAAGGCGGGCTGCCCGCTGGCCGATACTATAACGGCAGAAGAATTGAAAAAGCAGAAAAGAAGGTACGGAAATGTAGCAGTAGTTTGTTATATAAATTCTTCTGCAGAAGTTAAAGCAGAAAGTGATATTTGTTGTACTTCTTCTAATGCTGTGAAGGTTGTTTCTTCCCTGAAGGAGCAAAATATCCTGTTTGTTCCAGATAAAAATCTGGGTGATTACGTTGCTAAAAAAGTATCTAAAAATATAGTTTCCTGGAACGGTAAGTGCCCGTCTCATGATGCTGTTAATGTGGAAGATGTAGAAAATTTCAGGAAGGCCAATCCTGATGCTTTGGTAGCAGTTCACCCGGAATGCAAACCGGAAGTTACATCCCGGGCTGATTACGTGGGGAGCACTTCGGGAATTATAAAATATGTCCTGCAGGAAAAGGCCCCGAAATACGGTATCGGTACCGAAAAAGGTATTTTATACCAATTACGCAAGGCAAACCCTCATAAGCGTTATTTTCTTTTATCTTCGGGGCTGGTTTGCCCTGATATGAAGTTGACAGGGCTTGAAAAAGTTATTAAAGCCTTAAAAGATATGGAACCGAGGATTACAGTGCCTGAACGAATAAGAGTTAAGGCTGAAATAGCGGTAAGACGCATGCTTGCAGTAAATTGAGGAGGTTAATGTGTGGAAATTGTTCCGAGATACCTTGCAAACAAAGATGCTTTTCATTATAGCACGGAGGTGGAGACAGAGCTGCTGGTAATAGGCAGCGGGGTTGCAGCTTTGTACGCAGCAGTGTTAGCTGCTGAACGTAATTGTAATGTTCTTCTTGTTACAAAAGCAAAGCTTCATCAATGTAATACTTACCATGCTCAGGGGGGGATAGCTGCAGCAGTGGACCCAAATGACTGTCCTGAAAGTCACTATAAAGATACTATTAAGGCTGGTGCCGGGCTTTGTGATCCGAAAGCTGTCAAATTTCTTGTAGAGAAAGGGCCCGAAGAAATATTGGCGTTGAAGGGTTGGGGGATGCGATTTGATTGTAATGAGGGAAGACTATTGCTGGCAAAAGAGGGGGGACATTCCCGGGAAAGGGTTATTAGAGCCGGGGGCGACGCCATCGGGAAGCATTTATGGGAATTTTTAGCTAGCAAAGTACGGGATAAAAAGAATATAAAAATTTGGGAGAATGCCTTTGTTGTAGATTTATTGACAAATAATCACCAGTGTATGGGAGCACTGGTGTTGGATGCAAACGGTGTTTTTTATCGAATTTGGGCAATGGCAACTGTCTTGTCTTCGGGAGGTGCAGGGAGGATTTATGTTTGCACTTCAAATTCTCCTGTTTCTACCGGAGACGGGTATGCGCTCGCTTTAAGAGCAGGTGCGAGAATTAGAGATATGGAATTTGTTCAGTTTCATCCAACTGTTTTAGCCATACCGGAATCCGAAGGCATATTAATAACGGAAGCTCTGCGCGGGGAGGGCGCTGTGCTGCGCAATCACGAGGGCAAGCGTTTTTTGAAGCATTATGATCAGGCTGCTGAACTTGCTCCGAGAGACGTGGTTTCTAAGGCAATTTTTAACGAGATGGCGAGAAGTCAAAAAAACTTTGTCTGGTTGGATGCAACTGCGCTAGGAGAAGAATATATTAGTAAGCGTTTTCCTAACATATTCAGAAAATGCCTGCAGATAGGATTGAATATGGGGCGTGACCAATTGCCCGTAGCGCCAGCTGCCCACTATTTTATGGGAGGTATAGCTATAAATCTAGAAGGAACTACTGGAATAAACGGGCTTTTTGCTTGCGGTGAGGCTGCATGCACCGGAGCACATGGTGCTAACCGTTTGGCAAGCAACTCTCTTTTGGAAGCCCTCGTTTTTTCACGCCGTGTTGTTGAGACAGCAGAAAAATACTTAAGCAGGTTAACTAGCTTTTCTAGGAGGACGGATAAACCGGGAAGAAAGTTTTATTCTACGGGTGTTTCTTTGCAGAAACAAAATATTTTCAAAATATTGAGGGAAGATGCCCAGCGTTACATAGGAGTTACAAGAAGGGGTAAGGACCTTGAAAAATTCTTGTCCCAACTTCAGGGATACTACGGTATTTTTCAAAATGAGGCCCGGAACTTCAGCGAATTTGAAACTCAAAACTGCCTCCTGGTAGCTACTCTGATAACAAAAGGAGCATTATTGCGTAAAGAAAGCAGGGGCTGCCATAACCGCGAAGATTATCCCCATGTAAATTGGGATAATTCAAAAAATATTTACTGGAACAGACAGGAAACGGGGGTAATAAAGTTTGCTATTAGATGACCTGGTTATCGAAGAGATCGTGAGGAGGGCCATTAAGGAAGATTTGGGTAGCGGCGATCTTACCGGGGGATCACTTGTAGCTTTCCAGGAAGGTTCCGGGAAATTTATGGCCAGGGAAGCAGGTTTAATAACAGGACTTCCTATATTGAAAAAAGTATTTTCGTTGCTCAATAATGACATTTATGTACAGTTTAAGGTAAGCGAAGGGTCGAAAATCGATGCCGGAACCGAAATTGCAGTTCTCCAGGGACCTTTATTAGAAATATTACAGGGTGAAAGGGTAGCACTGAATTTTCTCCAGCGAATGTCGGGCATTGCTACCCGAACTTCAAAATATGTCGAGCTTGTTAAAGATTACCCTGCACAAATTACGGATACCCGGAAAACAGTCCCCGGGCTGCGTCTTTTGGATAAGTATGCTGTTCGAACCGGCGGTGGAGTTAATCACCGTTTCGGGCTTTCTGACATGGTACTTGTAAAAGAAAATCATATTAGAGCAGTGGGTTCCATTACTGAAGCCGTCCGGCGTTTAAAGGCCTGCTTCCCGTTTAGAGTAAAAATTGAAGTAGAAGTCGAGAACTTAATACAACTTCAAGAAGCTGCCGGGTTAGGCGTCGATATAATAATGCTTGATAATATGTCCCCCAGAGAAATAGAAAAAGCTGTCAACATAACGTCCGGCCGGGGCATCTTATTAGAGGCTTCCGGGAATATCAACGAACAAACAGTGGTGTCTGTAGCGGAAACCGGGGTTGATTTTATTTCAATTGGAGAGCTGACACATTCCGCAAAGGCAATGGATATAACCTTTTTACTGGATTAAAGATTGAGCTTTAGTTAAGGATAGTAATAAATAATATTAATTTTAACATTAGAAAAAAGAACCCCGCTGGGGTTCAGGCCAGCAGGTTTTTACAAAATTAAGAAATTGAAAGGGCCTGTTTAAATTTATTTTAATTCTAGGAGGAAAACCCTAAACTAAAATCGAACAGAATTAAATTATGTTATTTTTTTTGATAATTTTTCAGATAATTCTAATTAAATGTCTTTTTTAAATTTCAGGCAAGTGTATTTTTCTTAAAAAAATTAAGAAGGAGTGAAAAAATTTGTCAATTGTGCCTAGTGATATTGAGATTGCTCAGTCGGCTAAAATGAAACCCGTTTCGGAGCTTGCAGAATTTCTGGGGATCCAGGAAGCAGAGATGGATTTATACGGAAAATATAAAGCCAAGGTTTCCCTGGATATTTTTAAGAGGTTGAAAGATAAACCGGATGGCAAATTAATTTTAGTAACAGCTATCACTCCTACTCCTGCCGGGGAAGGTAAAACTACTACAAGCGTCGGCCTGGCGGATGCACTTTCACTTCTGGGAGAAAAAGTGATTGTAGCGCTGCGTGAGCCTTCTTTAGGGCCCAGTTTTGGTATCAAAGGGGGAGCTGCAGGGGGCGGCTACGCACAGATTGTTCCCATGGAGGATATAAATTTGCATTTTACCGGAGATATCCACGCCGTTACTTATGCTCATAATCTCCTTTCCGCTATGCTGGATGCTCACCTTCATCACGGCAACGAACTGAATATCGACCCCCGGCAGGTGGTATTTCGAAGGGTCATCGACCTTAATGATCGCGCTTTAAGAAATATTGTGCTGGGATTGGGTGGAAAGTTACATGGTGTCCCCAGAGAAAGCGGCTTTGACATTTCGGTGGCTTCCGAAATTATGGCCTGTTTATGTTTGGCTGAGGATCTGATGGACCTTAAAAAAAGATTTGCACGGATAGTTGTGGGCTACACTTATCAAGGCGACCCGGTTACAGCAGGGGATCTGAAAGCAGAAGGCGCTATGGCGCTGCTCATGAAGGATGCTGTCAAACCCAACTTGGTGCAAACGTTGGAAAATACGCCGGCGCTCGTCCACGGAGGGCCTTTTGCCAACATTGCGCATGGCTGCAGCAGTATTATTGCCACCAAGCTGTCCTTAAAGCTTGCGGACTACGTGGTTACGGAAGCCGGCTTTGGAGCTGACCTGGGAGCAGAAAAGTTTTATAACCTTAAGTGCCGTTTTGCCGGCCTTAAACCCCATGCAACGGTATTAGTTGCTACCGTCAGAGCTTTGAAAATGCATGGAGGTGTCCCTAAAGACAAGCTTTCGGAAGAGAATATTGATGCGCTCGACAGAGGAATTACAAACCTGGAAAAGCATTTGGAAAATATCAAAAAATTCGGCGTGCCTGCCGTTGTTGCTGTGAATGCATTTCCTACCGACACGGAAAATGAAACACGATTCCTTTACGAACGTGTTAAAAAAATGGGAGCAGATGTGGCCCTCTCAAAAGTATGGGCCGAAGGCGGGGAAGGAGGTCGGGAGCTGGCCGAAAAAGTTGTAAATACCATCAAGACTACTCCTTCTCGCTTTAAAGTTTTGTACGAAACGGATAGACCAATTAAAGAGAAAGTTGAAACTATATGTAAGGAAATTTACGGGGCGGATGGAGTAAGCTACACAGCGGAAGCCGAAAATACAATCAAAAGGTATGAAGAGTTAGGGTATGGAAAGCTGCCTATCTGTATGGCTAAAACTCAATACTCTTTTTCTGACGATATGACAAAGCTAGGGAGACCCCGGAACTTCAAAGTCACCGTCAGAGAGGTCCGCCTTTCTGCAGGGGCAGGGTTTTTAGTATGCCTTGCTGGCTCAATAATGACTATGCCCGGCCTGCCGAAAAGGCCGGCAGCCTGTGATATAGATATTGACGGTGAGGGACGTATTAAAGGGCTTTTCTGATTTTTTCGGGTTTTTAATTTCACACACAGCCCCGGGACGAGTCCCGGGGCTGTGTGTGTTAGCTTGTCTGTAATTTTAATTTACAAAAAAAAACTTATAAAATAACCGGTAAAATCCTATAACCTGAAAAAAATATACTCAGCTGCATTGTTAATTGTTACATGGAATTGGGCGGATGAAATACGTAAACGACATTGGCAGGGATCATGCTGTTGCAAAAGTAATCATTTTTATTAAGGAGGCAGCATTTTGAATGAGCACAATGTAAGAATCAGGGAAATAAAAAACCTGCAGGAAGCTGAGAGTGTGCTCAGAGAAATCGGGGCAGATGAGATGGGGCAAAGGATTATGTCCCCCAAAGCGCTCTTTAGAGTATTGCAGGTTGACAATTTATCCCCGTGGGCTGCCAATATTCTCAAACAACAAATGCTTTCACTTGGCGGCGAAGCCGGGGTACACCGGGGAGTAATAAAATGCAGTGTTGCCAAAAGCAGCGCATTGCTTTTGGGGACCAGGGCACAATTCAGTGAATTAAAGCATAAGCTTTATCGCCAGCCTTTTGGCATGAAAGTAATTGCCGATGAAATTGATAAGACACTGGAAGCTTCCGAAGGGGGAGTACGCAAGGAACTCGACTGTAGGGGAAGGAAATTACCACTGGGTAAAAGAACTCTGATCATGGGGATCTTGAATATTACGCCTGATTCTTTTTCGGATGGAGGAAAATACTTTTCTACGGAAGATGCTTTACGGCATGCCCGGTACCTGGTGAAAAGCGGGTCAGATATTTTAGATATTGGAGCGGAATCAACGCGACCGGGGTATACCCCCATTTCCGAAAAGGAGGAATTAAACAGGCTGCTGCCCGTCCTCAAAGAAATTACTTCTCAGGTAACCGTTCCAATATCGGTCGACACTCATAAATCGAAGGTTGCCCGGGCTGCACTGGAAAACGGGGCTCACCTGATCAATGACGTATGGGCTCTAACAGCGGATAAAGATATGGCAAGGGTTATAGCGGATTATAATGTTCCTGTCGTGCTCATGCATAACCAGCATCATACGAATTATGTCGATGTTATGGGGGATATTATACGATTTTTAAGAAAAAGCATTATTATTGCTGAGAACCAAGGAATAGATCCCGATAACATCATCGTTGATCCCGGTATAGGGTTTGGGAAGACTCTTTATAATAATTTAGAGGTTATGCGCAGATTGTCCGAGTTACGTTCCCTAGGAAAAACGATCCTTTTGGGAACTTCACGGAAGTCTTTTATTGGTAAAACGCTGGGGCTACCAGTAAACGAAAGAGTAGAAGGTACTGCAGCTACAGTAGTGCTGGGAATTGTCCAGGGTGCGGATATTATTAGAGTTCACGATGTTAAAGAAATGGCGAGAGCAGCCAGGATGGCAGATGCCATTGTTAGGCCCGGGGGTGAACCTCAGGAATGAGCGATAAAATAGTGATACGAGGCCTTAAATTTTACTGCTATCATGGTGTGCTGGAATCGGAACGCAGTCAGGGGCAGTGTTTTTTGGTTGATTTGGATCTCTATAGAGATTTTTCCGGGGCTGTTTTGAAGGATGTTTTAGAAGACACCGTGGATTATCGTTCCGTTATATGTTTGGTAAAAGAAATAATGGAGGGGCCCCCATACATGCTCTTGGAAACTTTAGCAGATAACCTGGCAGGGAAGATTTTAAGGGCCTTTGACTTCCAAAAAGTTAGGGTGAAAATTAAAAAACCTTTTGCTCCTGTTAGCGAAGAATTCGATTATATAGGCGTTGATATTACCAGGAGGAGAAAAGATGTTAAATGAAAGGGTCTTTTTAGGGCTGGGAAGCAATCTAGGTAACAAAACGAATTATATTTGCCGCGCTTTAGATTTACTGGTAGAAACTCCGGGTATCAGCATAGAAAGCGTTTCTTCTTTTTATGAAACGGAGCCCGTAGGTAATGAAAATCAGGAATGGTTCATCAACTTGGTAGCAGAAGTTACAACCAGGCTGGAGCCACTGGAACTTTTAGAAAAGGTACAAGAAATAGAAAGTTTACTGGGTAGGGTCAGGGTTGAAAAATGGGGCCCGCGTACTATTGATATAGACATTCTTCTATACGGTATGAGGACCGTGGTTGAAGATAAACTTGTCATTCCTCACCCGCGTTTAAAAGAGAGAGCTTTTATGCTAGTGCCTCTTTATGAAGTAGCACCGTATCTTGTCCTACCTTCCGGAGAAACATTAAAAGATTTACTTTCAATGATTCCTAAAGAAAAAAAGGTCTTGCTGTTTAAAGCGGGAGATGCTAAACTCTAGGCAGAGATGAGAGAGGTTTTTGGCTCATAATGCTCAATAGTACAATATTGAATTAATTATTGTCATTTTTAGTCCCTTCCAAGAGTTCCTTATTAAGAATTACAGATGGTGTGCTCTAAAGAGGCCTTTTATGGTGGGTTTTGCGCGAAGGTCTTTTTATTCATAGAGGTGCATTGATTATTAGATGTGAGGTGCAATCTGATGCTCACTGCCATTATAGGGAGCGGGAAGGTAGGTACTGCAGTAGGAACTTTGTTGCAACGGAGAGGCTATAAGATTGTGGGTGTATTCAGCAGGACACTTACTTCTGCTGAAAAAGCCGCCAAAATTCTTAACAGCATTGTATGCGAAACCCCCGGCCAGGCCTCGCTAAAAGCAGAACTAGTTCTAATTACTACTACCGACGAGGCCATTCCTTCCATAACAGAGCGTATAGCAGCAGAAGGTGGTTTCAAGCGGGGGCAAACTGTAGTGCATATGAGCGGTTTTCTGACCTCGGATGTTTTAGCCCCTGCTGCCAAAATGGGAGCCGCGACCCTTTCGCTTCACCCCTTACAGTCTATTGCCAGTGTGGAAGATGGTATCGAAGTCCTGCCAGGCTCAATTTTTAGTGTTGAAGGGTCGGCACAAGCGTATCCGGTTGCTGAAAAAATAGTGGAAGATCTCCAAGGAGAGCTTTTTTTAATAGAAAAAAGTGCAAAACCTCTCTACCATGCGGCTGCCTGTGTAGCTTCAAACTATTTAGTTTCATTAGTTGCTCTGTCGGTAAATTTAATGAAAAAAGCTGGTCTGCCTCCTGAATTCAATGAATTTGCAATTTTACCGTTAATAAACGGCACCTTGTTCAATATTGCCAGCCTGGGAATACCAGGTGCTCTTACGGGCCCTATCTCACGGGGAGATAAGAAAACAATTGGGATGCAGTTAGAAGTTATGAAGGAAAGGTCTCCCGAGTCTTTAAAAGCATACTGTACGATGGGCTTGCAAACGGTAGATCTGGCTTTAAAAAAGGGCACTATTAATGAAAGACAGGCTGAAGAATTTAAAAATATTCTTCAAGTATAGTTCTACCCGTATTGCCGGAGGTGTAAAAAAGATAGAAGTTATCAGCACCGTTTCTGCATTGCGCGAATACAGAAGTAAAGAGATAGGAATTAATGACGTTGTGGGGCTGGTCCCCACGATGGGTTTCTTTCATGAAGGGCACTTAAATTTAATGAGACTGGCACGTCAGCAGTGCGATCGGTTAATTGTAAGCGTTTTTGTTAACCCTCTTCAATTCGGTCAGGGCGAAGACTATGATCGTTATCCACGGGATCTTAAAAGAGATATTGATAAGGCTTCCTCTGTCGGCATCGATGTTTTGTTTTGCCCCTCTGTAGAGGAAATGTATCCGCAAGGCTTCAGTACTTTCGTTGAAGTTGAAAAATTGACTGAAATACTATGCGGAAAATCACGTCCGGGGCATTTTAAAGGAGTTGTTACGGTAGTATCAAAGTTGTTCAACATCATTCAGCCACACCGTGCATTTTTTGGTCAGAAAGATATACAGCAAGCATTAGTAATTAAAAAGCTTGTTAGAGACTTGAATTTCCCGGTTGAAATATCAATTGCACCTATTTACCGTGAAAGCGATGGGCTCGCTTGTAGTTCTCGAAATATTTATTTAAAACCCGAGGAAAGGAAAGCTGCATTGATTTTGCCTATGGCCCTGGACAGGGCAAGTGAGCTTATTTCTGGAGGAGAACGCTCAAGTAAAAAAATATTTTCAGAAATAGCAAATATATTAACACGGGAGCCCCTGGCGCGGGTAGAATATATAGAAATAAGGAAAATACCTGACTTAACTCCACTGGAAAAGATCGAGGGGGAGGTCCTCATTGCTCTGGCAGTATGGTTTGGCCGGACCCGCTTGATAGACAACATAATACTGGAGGTGTAAAGCATGCTGCGCGAAATGATGAAATCGAAAATTCATAGGGCCACAGTTACTGGTGCCGATATTAATTACATTGGTAGTATTACCATTGACAGTGTGCTTATGGAAGCAGCAGATCTTCTTCCCAATGAAAAGGTCCAAGTAGCCAACAATAATAACGGCTCAAGATTTGAAACGTATGTTATTGAGGGAGAAAAAAATAGCGGTACAATATGCATCAACGGGGCTGCAGCCCGTCTCGTTCAGCCGGGAGATGAGATAATAATTATTAGTTATGCTCTTATTGATGCAAGAGAAATACAGAACTTTACTCCCAAAATTATTTTTGTCGATCGAAAAAACCGTATTAAACATGATGTTAAAGTTTAAAAACAAAAATTTTAGATGTTTCGGCTTTCGGAGGAATGTAATGAAAGAGGAAGTTCTGCGCTTATTAAGGAACAATAACGGAAAATGCCTTTCTGGTGAGGAAATCAGCTCGTGTTTAAATATTTCACGCACCGCAGTTTGGAAGCATGTTCAAAATTTGAAAAAGGCCGGTTATCTCATCGAGGCTAGGCATGGGAAAGGTTACTGCTTATTAAAAATTCCTGACGTTCTTTATCCCGAGGAAATTAAAAACGGGCTAAAAACCGTTATTTTAGGAAAGAAAATTTATTATAAGAATGAAATGCCTTCAACTCAAGCTTTGGCCCAAAAACTGGCCGACAATGGATCTGCCGAAGGCACGCTCGTTATAACCGAGCACCAAAAGAAAGGCAAGGGGCGGTTAGGCAGGGCCTGGGTTGGGCCCCCGGGTAAGGGCTTGTGGTTTTCTATAATTTTACGTCCTGGGATCAGCCCTATTGCTGCTCCCCGTTTAACTATTGTGGCAGCTTTAGCCGTTGCTCTTGCTATTGAACGTGTGACTGGCCTGCGTGCGGGTATAAAATGGCCCAATGATCTCCTGCTGCGGGGAAAGAAAGTATGCGGAATTCTTACTGATATGAAAGCAGAGCAGGACCTACTGGAGTACATTGTTGTCGGTATCGGAATTAATGTAAATTTAAGCAGTGAAGATTTTCCCCCGGAGCTCCGGCACAAAGCTACCTCCCTTAAGGAAGAGCTGGGAGTAGAAGTTTCGCGTATTAAGTTATTACAGCGTAGTGTGGAAGAGATGGAGCGCCTGTATCAAAGTTATCTTAATAAGGGTTTTTCTTATATACGCCGGCTTTGGATGAAATGGAATGTAACTCTGGGCTGTGAAGTCGATATAAAAGAGTCGGGGAGAAGTTATTCTGGAAAAGCCCTGAGACTGGAAGAAGACGGAGCTCTGCTTGTTGACTGCGCAGACGGTAAACAACGCAAATTTTATGCGGGCGATATAAATTTAAGAAGTTAAATCGAATTTTTTTGGGTAAAAAGTTAACCCTTAAAAAGAATATAGTTAACGAAAGGAGGCTTTGCGTTTGGAAACCAGGTCCCTTGTTTTATCGGCACTATTTGCTGCAATTGTAGCTATTTTAGCTCAAATTTCCATTCCCCTGCCCTTTTCCCCTGTGCCCATTACGGGCCAGACATTCGGTGTATTTTTAGCTGGGGCTATTCTGGGCAGCCGGTTGGGGGCGCTGTCCCTGCTGGTTTATGTTTTATTAGGAGCGGCCGGCCTCCCCGTTTTTTCTAAGTTCGGAGGGGGGTTGGGAATCCTTGTTGGCCCTACCGGAGGCTATATTTTTTCTTTTATTTTAGGGGCTTTTGTGGCAGGGTGGATTGTTGAGAGAGGTAAAGTTGACAGTTTTAAAAGAATGCTCTTGGCAATGTCTGCCTGTTTGGTTGTAATTTATTCTTTAGGTACCGTCCAGTTGGCCTGGGTTATGGATTTGACCTTTACCAGGGCGCTTTGGCTGGGGGTAATACCTTACATTCCGCTTGATATTTTCAAGATAATTTTGGGTTCAGGTATAGCATTTTCTGTTCGGAGGAGTTTAATTAAGGCTGGACTGCTGCACCGTTTTTCTGCTCGTAATTACGAGAAGAAAGGAGTTGATTAAAAATATTTTTGTCAGGCTTTTGAAATTGATAAATGTTGTTTTCTCCTTTTTCCTCTGCTAAAATAATAACGTTTACCAGTGTACCGAAACTAATAATAAAAATGAGTATTTAAAAATTTCTAAAGGTTATGGTAAACATTATATATATACATACTAAGTCTTTTGCTGTTGCGAGAATGGGGATTTAATAAATTGAATGAGGGGTCAAAGAGATGCTTTTAGCTTTAGATGTGGGAAATACAAATATCTTAATAGGAGTTTTTCAAGGTAAAAATTTAAAAGTAAACTGGCGTATTTCTACCGACCTCAGGAAGACACCAGACGAGTACGGACTTTTAATTAGTAATTTGTTTGACTGCAGTAATTTATCTTTAAATTATATTGATGGGATAATCGTTTCTTCGGTGGTTCCCCCTCTTACCTCCATCCTTAACGAAATGTTGCTTCGTTTTTTTAACATAGAACCTATACTAGTGGAGCAAGGGATTGAAACGGGAATGCCCGTTATATTTGATAATCCCGGAGAAATAGGCGCAGACAGGATCGTGAATGGAGTAGCTGCTTATGAACTTTATGGCGGGCCATCTATAGTTGTGGACTTTGGTACTGCCATTACTTTTGATGCTATTTCCGGCAGAGGAGAATATCTTGGCGGTGCAATTACTCCGGGGATCGGAATTGCTACCGAAGCGCTTTTTCAAAAAGCGGCAAAACTTCCCCGTATAGAACTTGCTGAAGCATCGGGTGCAATTGGCAAGAGCACCGTAGCGGGAATGCAAGCCGGGATTGTTTACGGTTACATCGGACAGGTTGAAGGTATAGTGTCCCGCATGAAAAAGGAACTGGGAGGAAAAGCTTACGTTATAGCCACCGGCGGTGAAGCGAAATTTATCGGCACAAGGACTCCGCTTATTGATAAGGTAGATCTTTTACTTACCCTAAAAGGGCTGAGGCTGCTTTACTGCCGCAATTCGGTGAAAGGGGTTTGAGATATTTCAGGCTTAAAAATAGGAAACGTAGAAATTCCCAATAGAGTTTTCGCGGCTCCCATGGCGGGATTTTCGGATAAACCTTTTCGTTTTCTTGCTAAAAAAGAGGGGGCGGGGCTGGTTTTCACGGAAATGGTTAGCTCCAAGGGGCTTGTTTACGGCAACCGGCGTACCTTGGAGCTTATTGACCTTGACGGTGAAGATTATCCTGTAGCTGTGCAGTTGTTCGGAAAGGACCCCGTCATCATGGGAGAAGCCGCATCTATGGTTATAGAAAGAGGCGCGGATATAATTGACATCAATATGGGCTGCCCTACTCCTAAAATAGTAAAGAATGGGGAAGGCGCGGCCCTAATGTTACAACCGGAAAAAGCAAAAGCTGTCATGCGATCGGTTGTTAGTGCATCTAACGTACCCGTTACCGTTAAATTACGCAAGGGCTGGGAAGGAGACCAAAATACAGCAAAGAAGCTGGCTCAATATGCCGAGGAAGAGGGAATAAAGGCCGTAACTGTACATGGGCGTACATGCAAGCAACAATATTCAGGACGTGCAGACTGGAATGCGATTCTTCAAGTAGTGAAAGCGGTTAAAATTCCGGTTGTAGGCAACGGTGATATCTGGGAACCGGATGATGCCAAAAAAATGTTTTTGGATACCGGATGCGCAGCTGTTATGGTGGCCAGGGGGGCTTTAGGAAACCCCTGGATCTTCTCGCGCATTTTGGCTCTTCTTGACGGGAAAAGAACACCGCCTCCTTCCCCAAAACAAAAACTGGAAATGGCCAGGACACACCTGTCCTTAATGGTCGCACATAAAGGAGAGAAAGTTGGGATTAAAGAAATTCGAAAACATCTGGGATGGTATTTTAAAGGATTAAAACACGCTTCCTTTATGAGGAAAAAAGTCAATTCTATTAAGAGTTATAAGGAGATTGAAAATGCACTTTATGACTTTGAAAAATTTTTACTTTAAAAAATAAACGTCTTAAAAAAGCTTAAGCACTTAGGGAAATCTTTAGAGGTAATGTTTTTTAAAAAAAATAGGGTTACCCTATTTTTTTTTGTTTGAGATTGTTTGGCTTATTTGTTAGAATATATTGTACACAGTTTTGTGCACAATTTTTTTGCCCTGGGAGTGGAATTATGGATGTCCTGCGGATAGGTGAAAAATTAATTAGCCGCAGTAAACTCGATAGTATTATTAATCGTATACTTGAAGAACGAGTGAAAGGACTTTCCCAAAAAGAAGTAGCCCGGCGTCTGGATATAGACCGTACCTTTATATCCCGTCTGGAAAAATTGGGAGAGATTAGAAGAGGAAACAGGATCGCAGTAGTAGGTTTTCCGGTTGCAAATAAGAAGGAATTAGAGAAGGTTTTGGAACAGCAAGGTGTGGAGTACTGGATTTTACTAAGTGATGAGGAAAGGTGGAGTTTTGTAAGCAACAAAAGCGGACTGGAGCTATTTAATGAAATCATGGAAATAGTGGCGAGGCTCCAGGAACACGATGTCGTTATTGTTATCGGATCAAATTACCGTATAAAGTTAAGCGAAGCTTTGCTTAACAGGGAAGTAATCGGCCTGGAAATAGGGGAATCTCCTATAGAAGGTGATAAGTTTGTTGATTTGAAAAAGTTGAGCTCCCTGCTTGACGTTCTTCAAGACTAAGCTATGGCCTCAAGGTTTAAAAGCTTGGAATTTATCTGTAGACTATTTTCAATATCAAGAAGTAGTGCGTATAATGAGGAGGACCCAAGTTGAAGCGTGTCCTTGGTGTAAGCCTCGGTTCTTCTAAAAGGGACCATATCGTAGAAACCAAAATGCTTGGGATTGATTTTCATATCGAAAGAGTAGGAACTGACGGGAACCCTGCCAAGGCAATAGAAATAATTAAAGAAAACGACGGTAAAGTGGACTGCTTCGGGTTAGGTGGTGCCGATCTATATTTACAAGCCGGGGGCAGAAAATATCTAATTCGGGATGTGGCCCGTATTGCTTCTGCTGCTCGTTTAACTCCTATTGTAGATGGGGGAGGTCTAAAAAACACACTTGAAAGTAAGGTAGTTGAATATTTAATTAAAAAGCGGGGCATGGTATTCGCAGATAAGAACGTATTAGTTGTAAGTGCTGTAGACCGCTTTAGATTAAGCGAGTCTCTGGAAGCTGCCGGGGGGAATGTTTATTTTGGAGACCTTATTTTTAGCTTGGGAATTCCCATTCCTGTGAAAAGTACTCAAATGGTTGCGGCTCTTGCTCCCATTATTTTACCTATCGTTTGCCGTTTGCCTTTTAAATATATATATCCGACCGGTAAAAAGCAGGATAGTATAAGCAGAAGATATATGCGTTTTTATAACTGGGCTGATATCATAGCGGGAGATTTTCACTTTATCAGGCGTTATATGCCGGAGACTATGGAAGGGAAGACAATTATTACTAATACTGTAACCGCTGATGATATTTCCTTACTGAGAAAACGCGGGGTAAAAACTCTGGTAACTACTACTCCCGAGTTAAACGGACGTTCTTTTGGGGCTAACGTTATAGAAGCTATTTTAGTATGCTTGTGTGAAAAACCTCTTACAGAAATCAAAGAAACGGATTATGAGGATTATATCGAACGTTTAAGGTTAGAGCCCCGCGTCGAGATATTGAACTAGTTTGTAATTTACTTTTTTGCCGGGTCTTGAAATGGAGGAGGTAAAGGTGGAAAAGTTTGCTTTTATGATTCATCCTTTAGATGTGAGCGATGTGGCACGAAAGTACGGTATCGCCAAACACTTGCCCCGGAGAATGGTAGCAAGGCTGGTACGCTTGCTGCCGCCCGTAAAGGCTTCAACTATTACCGGCATACGTTCGCCGTACGGGGAGGCGGAAGGTTGGTTTGTAGGTTGCCCTTTGACAACTGAGCAAATGTTAAGCCTTCCTGTAGATTATGTACTTAAAAAGATAATACATACTGGAAAGTTAGCGGAAAAACTGGGAGCAAAAATACTGGGGCTGGGGGCAATGACGTCGGTTGTAGGGGACGCAGGAGTTACGGTTGCTAAAAACCTTAATTTGGCCGTTACTACGGGTAATAGTTATACCGTGGCAACAGCTCTAGAAGCGACCAGACAGGCAGCAGCCCTTATGAACATTGATATACAAAAGGCACGGGTTGCTGTTATAGGAGCGACAGGATCAATAGGTGGTGTTTGTGCGCGTATATTGGCCAGAGATGCAAATTATTTAACCTTAGTTGCCCGAAATGTCGAAAAGCTGGAGCTTTTAGCTGCCAAAATTCGGTATGAAACAGGCCTGGTAAGCGAAATTACCAGTGATTATAAGAGGGCTGTTAAAAATGCTGATGTTATTGTAACTGTAACATCAAGCGCTGATTCGATAATTGAACCCGAAGATTTAAAGACGGGGGCCGTTGTATGTGATGTAGCAAGACCGCGCGATGTTTCCAAGCGGGTTGCCGAAATGAGGGATGACGTCTTGGTCATAGAAGGGGGAGTGGTTGAGGTTCCCGGTGATGTAAACTTTAATTTAAATTTTGGGTACCCACCGGGGATTGCTCTGGCGTGCATGGCAGAAACAATGATATTGGCCCTGGAAAGGCGCTTTGAAAATTTTACACTCGGAAGAGAGCTGGAATTAGATAAAGTTGGAGAAATTGAAAGATTAGCAAAAAAACACGGTTTTAAGCTTGCCGGTTTAAGAAGCTTTGAAAAGCTAATATCTAAGAGCAAAATTGAAGATATAAGAAAGAAAGCTCAGCAAAAGAAAAAGCTAGCTGCTCATGCCTGAAATTATTAGAAATTATAAAAGTTATTTAAGAAGTAAATGGCATCAGGTTTTAAATTAAGGAAGTTCTTGACAAGGGTATAGGGCCTTTATATAATTCATATCAAGAAAAACAGAAAAAATATTAAAAGCACTATTCGTCTCGAACGAATGGTGCTTATTCTTCATAATAAAGGTGCTTAGAATGGTTAAAAACTACAGAGCGGAATTAAAGGTTTTTCCTTGGCTTACTTACACAGGATGGTATCTGTACAAGCCAGATACGGTAAGCAAGTTAAGGTTCTCTATATATACATAAATAATAATAAGGAGAGAAATTAATGGCCTCAAAAAGCAGCTTAAACCAGGAGAATAAAGAAGTATTATTAACCAACGAAGGCCTTCGCAAACTGGAGCAGGAATTGGAGTTTCTAAAAACAGTAAAGAGGAGAGAGGTAGCAGAAAGAATTCGGCAGGCAATTGATTTTGGAGATATTAGTGAGAACTCAGAGTATGAAGATGCCAAGAATGAACAAGCTTTTGTGGAAGGCAGAATATTAACACTGCAAAAAAAATTACGCAACGCCCGAATTATTGACGATGATGAAGTAACTACCGAAGAAGTATCACTGGGCTGTAAAGTAGTCCTTGAGGAAGTCGATAATCGAGAAATTTTAGAGTATACTATAGTTGGCTCCATGGAAGCTGATCCCGAGCAAAGTAAAATTTCAAACGAATCCCCTGTAGGCAGAGCACTTATTGGAAAAAAATTAGGCGATATAGTAGAGGTACAAATACCGGATGGTAAAATAAGATATCGTATCTTAGAAATTAAAAAATAAATAGCGCTTTGTCTGGCTCAATCTAACAAAATAACAAATTTTTCACGCTAAATAACGAGGGAGGCTCATCATGGATGTTGATGTAAATGAACTTATCTTAATTCGCAAACAAAAGATGGACGAGCTTTGCAAGGCCGGGTATGACCCTTTCGGAAAGCGTTTTCCCAGGACTCACCTTGCTCAGGAAATTAAGGATAATTTTCATAAAATTGAAGGGAAAAAAGTAACAATAGCGGGCAGGATAGTGTCCAAAAGAGGACACGGCAAGGCTAGCTTTGTTAATATCAAGGATTCGACCGGGGTTATTCAGGTTTATATACGCCTTGACGACGTGGGAGAAAAAAGTTACGAGTTGTTTAAAAAAACTGATATTGGAGACATTATTGGTGTTAAAGGAACAGTTTTTAAAACAAAGGTAGGGGAAATAACTGTCCAAACCCAGAATTTTGAGCTTTTGACAAAGTCTCTTAGACCCCTGCCGGAAAAATGGCACGGGTTGAAAGATGTTGAATTAAGGTATCGCAAGCGGTATTTAGATCTGCTTGTTAACGATGATACAAGACAAATATTTATTTTGAGAAGTAAGATGGTAAAAGCAATTCGAAATTTCTTAGATGAACGCGGGTTCTTAGAAGTTGAAACTCCGACCATGCATACAATTGCAGGAGGAGCTGTTGCGCGGCCGTTTATTACCCACCACAACACACTGGATATTGACCTTTATTTACGCATTGCGTTGGAGCTCCACCTCAAACGGTTACTTGTAGGAGGTTTGGAAAAGGTATATGAAATAGGACGCATCTTTCGTAATGAAGGGATCTCCACCAGGCACAATCCTGAGTTCACCATGCTTGAATTATACGAGGCATATGCTGATTATGAAGACATGATGCGGCTTACCGAAGAAATGATCTCTCGAGTTGCCGTTGAAACGCTGGGAACAGAGAAAATTACTTATCAGGGTGAACAAATCGATCTAACACCTCCCTGGCCCTGCTTGAGCATGACGGAAGCAGTTGAAAAGTATACTGGTATATGTTTTGAGAGCATTGAAAATGTTCAGCAGGCCCGTCAGGCTGTGGCCGAGTATGATATCGATTTTGAAGTTCATGATACTAAGGGTAAAATTTTAAACGAACTTTTTGAACGAGAAGTAGAGCCTCGTTTAATTAAGCCTACAGTTATCAGAGACTATCCTATAGAAGTATCTCCTTTGGCGAAACGCAAAAAAGAAAACCCGGAATTGACCTATCGCTTTGAAGCCTTTATAGCGGGCAGGGAATTGGCTAATGCTTTTTCTGAACTTAATGATCCTATAGAACAAAAAGAAAGGTTTGCTGAACAATTACTAAGGAGAAAATCCGGCGACGATGAAGCACATATGATGGATGAAGATTTTATTGAAGCTTTGGAGTACGGAATGCCTCCGGCAGGGGGGCTAGGTATCGGTATAGACAGGTTAGCTATGATTCTTACGGATTCTCCTTCAATAAGAGATGTAATTTTGTTTCCGACAATGAGAACTAGAGAAAAATAATGAGGTTAAGAAAAATTTAGCTATTCAAGGAAGTCTTGTAAAGTATCTGCTTCTTCTCGTATTTTCACAGAAGTATGCAAGTTGATTATTTTTTTATATTATAGTATATTTATTCTACTAATAAGTTAAATATTATCAAAAATTGCAGATGATAAAAAATTTTACTTGACAGTTCCAAGTTTCCATGTTAGCTTATTAAGGCATCGCTTTAAAAAAAACATTATCAAAAAGAGGGCTTTAAACGGTCTTTGAAAACTGGACAGCAGGAATGCGGGTGCGAGCAGTGGAGAATGAGCAGTAAAGCTGGCCGCGCGAGCGGCTGGAGATAAAGTGGAGAGTTTGATCCTGGCTCAGGACGAACGCTGGCGGCGTGCCTAACACATGCAAGTCGAACGCC
>DDHO01000094.1:0-212 GCA_002352935.1 Firmicutes bacterium UBA1874 | reverse complement strand
ACGGGAGTGGCGGACGGGTGAGTAACGCGTGGGCAACCTACCCTTCAGACGGGGATAACCCTGGGAAACCGGGGCTAATACCGGATACGCTCAACTAAGCGCATGCTTAGAGGAGGAAAAGCGGGGTGACTCAGCGCTGAAGGATGGGCCCGCGTCCCATTAGCTAGTAGGTAGGGTAACGGCCTACCTAGGCGACGATGGGTAGCCGGCCT
>DDHO01000076.1 GCA_002352935.1 Firmicutes bacterium UBA1874 | reverse complement strand
GCAACTAGGGAATATTCAAAAACGGTTTACAGATTTCAGAATTCAGATAAAGAATATAGGACACCATTTGTTGCTACGGCATTAAGCGAGTATTTGAAAGTAGATAAACTTTATTTGGTGGGAACAGCAAAATCAATGTGGGAAGAGGTTTACAATTATTTTACAACTACTAGTAACCAGATTTTAGATGATGACTATTGGGCTGAATTGGGGGAGAAGGTAGCTTCTTTTAAATTAGGAAACCCTAAAATTAATGAGAAAGACCTTGAAAAAGTGAATAAAGCTATTGATAGTTATCTAAAACATTTAAGAATGTCTGCAACTGGTGGTTCCCATTGTTATATAATTGATTATGGGCTAAACGAAACCGAACTTTGGAGTAATTTTAATGTTTTTATGCGCATTGGGGAGAAAATAGAAGAAAATGATGAAGTTTTCCTGGATATTACCCATGCTTTTCGCTCAATTCCTCTTTTTAATTATTTAATGTTAGATTTAATTGGTATTTTAAAGTTTAAACACGATTTTAAGTTAGGCGGCTTGTTTTATGGTATGCTAGAAGCCATTTCTGAGAGTGGTTATGCCCCAATTGTGGATTTAAGCCCTTTATATAATATTACTTTATGGTCCCGTGGAGCTTATAATTTTATAAATTTTGGAAACGGTTATTTACTGGCTGATTTAATCAACGATGATAGTATTTCTGAGAGGATAAAGAATATTTCTGATATAGTCAATATAAATTATATTGATGAATTCAAGAAAGAAATCGATAAGCTCAATTATTTATTGGAAAATAATAAATCAACTGAGCTTGTAATAAATTATATGCAACCCTATTTAAAATCCTTTATTAATAGATTTAAAGGAATTAGCTCAAGTGGAGAACTACAGCTTGCCCTGGCTAAATGGTATTTTGATAACAAACGCTTTGCACATGGTTATATTTGCTTAGCGGAAGCTATTATCACGAGAATACTAGAAATTTACCGTGAAAGAAATGCAAAAATTAGTTGGAGTCATAAAAATCGAGAAAAAATTAAATCTCTATTATATAAATTGGAATATAAGCCTGAGTTTAGAAAGCTGTTTGAAAAATATAAAGATATTTCTAAAATACGAAATCAATTAGCTCACGCAGGTTTTTCCAATAAAAGTAACTTCAAGGAAGATATAGATAAAGCTTATACTCGTTTAAATAAAGTAGAAAAATATGTATTTAACAATAAAACCTTGGAAAAATTACCGGAAGAATTTTTATTCAATCAATTATAGCTTTGATAGTAGGTGGTTTTATTTGCCAAATCTTTATCTTCTTTTTTCTCATGAATTAACTGATAGGCAAAAAAAAGAGGCCCGTAGGGATTTGGGAGTTAAACAGATTTATTATTTGCCTGATGATTTAAAGAAGTTATGGTCCCAAATCCCCCCGGAAATTCCAGAAATTACAGAATATGTTCAACCTGTTAAGGAGTGGCTCACAAGAAGATTAAATGAAGGGGACTATGTCTTAATACAGGGAGATTTTGGTGCAACATACCAAATGGTACAATGGGCATTTTCTCAAAATTGCAGACCTATATATGCAACTACTAAGAGAAAAATAGTAGAGATTTATAATAATGAAGAAATTATTACTAATAGAGTATTTGAACACGTAAGATTCAGGTTTTATAAGCAAGATTAAATATTTGGCGTTTAAGTATATCATTAAACGTTTTGTTGTCAGGAAGACGACAATAAATTTATAGGGTTGTTGAAAATTAAATTATAAGGTAAATCGACCTGAAATTTGATAAATACTAATTTTAAAAGTTTATTCTGGAGTTATTGAACTGGCAGTTACAGGGTAATAACAAAACGAAGGGATTTAAGAAAGGAACCAAATAATGGTTCCTTTCGTTTATGATTGAAAGAATAGATATAACAAAAATGAAAGGTAAGGGTGGTCAAACAGAAGAAGAAGCGAACTGTGGTGGAAGTTGTCTTGTGGCCGGTATCATTGCAACCGGTGCCTTTGTTCTAACCCTATTTAAAATTTCTATTAAAGGCCGGGAAATTCAGACCTGGGTAGTATCCTAATTAATTAGCAGAGGAGCAATGATTTTGTGTACTTTGGTTTAAAGCTGGCGACTGCAGCTATTCTCTCATGGTGGGAAGAGCGGAGTTTTTGGCAATTTCTAGAAGTATTTCTATTTTAGAAAACTATATGTAGTCCTCTAGCAGGATTTTACATCATTGCTAAAGAAGAAATTACAAGTTTCTTCTAAATAGTTTATAAGACAAACGGCATTGATATACTGGGGGGAGGGTATCGATGAGGCGGTTATTTTTAATATTTATCTTGATAGTTACTCTGGTCGGTGGCCTTGTGCTACCGGCCTTTGCACAAGGACAAAAAAATGAACAAAAGGAAATTTCCGTACTAATTGACGGGTTGCCGGTAGCTTTTGACGTGCAGCCGGTAATTGAAAACGGGCGGGTTTTGGTGCCTTTCCGCGCTATTGCGGAAGCGTTAAAAGTGGAGGTTAGCTGGGAAAGTAATGTACAAACGGTCAGTGCTACCAACGGCGAAACTTCCGTAAAGCTGCAAATAGGTAATAAAACTGCCTATCTCAATGATAACCCTATTTTTCTAGATGTTCTTCCGGCCATTCGGGACGGGAGGACTTTGATTCCTTTGCGCTTTTTCAGCGAGGCATATGACTGCGAAGTATTATGGAATGGGCCCACCAACTCTGTTAGGATTACTTCTCCGCCAAGGGAGATGGCTGTAGTAGGGTTCTATGCTTTAGGCGATAGCAAAACCAGCAGTTGGACTAACCTTTTTGGGAAACCCTACCCTGAAACTGCCAGAGGAAATACAGATATAGTAGGAGAACTGGCTTTAGGCTGGTACAGCCTTGATAGTGATGGTAACCTGCTGACGAGGAGCAGGACTGGCTGGCAAAGGCCGGAAGGTTGGGAAAAAGTGCTGGAAGCAGCCCAAGACTACAAACTGAGAACGGAAATGGTAATTCACGTTACCGACGGAGACGGCACTATTTCTACCCTGTTAAAGGATGAAGCTGTTATGAACAGGGCAGTTAATGCAATAGTGAAAGAGGCGGTATTATACCAGGGAGTAAACCTTGACTTTGAGGGTTTGGGTTACCGAGATGACGGCAAGCAGCTGCAGGCAGTACAGGATGCTTTTAATAAGTTCGTGAGGCTTTTAGCAGAACCGGTAAAGGATATTGGACTTGAGCTGACCCTTACCCTGCACGCACCTAACAGTGCCTATAGAGGCTATGATTACAAATCGTTGGGCGAAACTGCTGACAGGATTATCATTATGGCATACGATTACGGTACGATTCCGGAACCTAACTCTCTTGTTGTTCAGGCAGTTGAACAGGCTCTCCAAAGTGTACCTAAAGAGAAGCTGGTGTTAGGGATTTCCGTATCGAGTGAAAATACTGAGAGTATTATTACCAAGATTGGAATTGCCAAGCGATACCAACTTAACGGTATAGCGCTTTGGAGGTTAGGTTTACTGACAAACGAAATGTGGAACGCACTGCGAATAACAGTTGAAGTTAAAAGGTGAGGATTAACCGTGAGGAAAATAACCCTACTTATGATAATAGGAATACTACTGATTATATTTGCTGGCTGTGGGAGAGTCGTATCTGAAGGTAGAGCTCAACTGCTTAAGGATACATATAAGATGAACAGAAGGGACGGTGCATTAACGAGACCACAGGTATTTGGTACGTAGTTGATAACGGCTATAACATACCACCCGAACAATACTTTGACCATAAAGAAATAGGCATACCTGATGGTATTAGTATTCCAAAGCATTGCAGAATGTATTATGTACGGTGTGCCAAACAGGTTTTGAAGCTTAACAACATTACCGATCCTAACTTTTTCCAAGCGCGAGATACCTTAAAAATACCAATATACGCTGACAAGGGAACCAAATAATGGTTCCTAGCGTCTATGCTTTATAGAGAAAAATTTTATAGGGGGTTTTACCAGTGAAGAAGAACTGGTTGGTTGTTATCGGCGTTATTTTAGCCGTCAGTATCTTTGCTTCGGTAGCCTTTGCTGATAGTCCTATCAAGTTAATTGTAAACGGACGGGAAATTGAGACTGATGTACCCCCGCAAATAATTAATGGAAGAACAATGGTACCTGTTAGGTGGGTAGCCGAGATGCTGGGGGCCACGGTTTACTGGCATGAGAAAGAAAGGCTTGTTGGGATTGATTTTTCTCTTCCCCCTGAGCTTCAAGAGGAATGGGAATACCCCCTGCCGGGAGCCGGAGAACTTAGCCTGGGTTATTTGGGACGTGAAACAAAGTTTATCCTTCCTGTAATTATTACTCTTAACCACTATCTTGCTGAGAAACAAATAGACTCTATTTATCCACAAAAAGATGACACCCAGCAGGCAGTATTGGTGCGATATGAACTGCTTAGTGCAGGTAGGACCGATGGCGGTATGTGGTATAGCGAAAGAACTGCTTACAAAGTTGTAACGCGCCTCTATTTTAGCGAATTACAAGCAGAAGATGGCCATTTGCCCCACGTTATCAGGCTGTACGAACAGGAACTTCCGGAAGGCGGAATTTCTGGAGGCAATGAAGAATTAAAATTTAAGCGCCACTGGTACGAAGATACGGAATTCGTTGTTAAACCAGAAAAGGGAACGACCGTCAAAAGGGATGAAAGTTCTGGCCGTACCACCTGGGAGCAGGGCCAAGAAGGATGGTATATAGATGAAAACGAAACACGGGTATTAAAGAAGAAGGAGCTTAAAGAAATGCCCCTGCTTTTTGATTACCCACATCCGCCCGCAAATTACGATTATACTCTCATAAAGAGGTAGAAAATTGGCTCTGAATAAACATAAACCTGAAATGGTACAAATAACACTATAAAGGATTACCTGACGATAAACTAATTTAAAATAAGGAGGCCTATTTATGAGCAATTTAAGGGATCCTGTAAAACTGGCAGAATTCGTAACTTACCAAAGAGATGCAATCGTCAGTAAGGAAGTCATAAAAAAGGATACGGGAACGGTTACCTTGTTTGCTTTTGATGCGGGACAGGGGTTGAGCGAGCATACGGCACCTTATGATGCCCTGGTTTACATATTTGAAGGTAAGTCCGAGATAACCATTTCCGGTGAGACTCGTGTTGTGGAAAGCGGTGAATTGATAGTTATGCCTGCAAATGAGCCCCACGCCTTAAAAGCGGTCGAAAGGTTTAAGATGATGCTGGTGATGATCAAATCATAAAATAAAGAACTGTTTTTGTTTCGCAACTCAAACAACACCGGGAGGATTATGTTTCCTGCATTTTTTACTGTTTGTTAGACATGCATGTATTGTAATCCTACAATAGTTGACACGACCAAACAGAAATTTAATTTGACTTCAGTGGGTATTTTTGTTATTATAACCTGAAAATCGGTCTGAACTCATACCGGTATAAATAATGAAGGGCCTACTTGTAGTATCTGTTTAATATTTCGGGACAATATTTTGTTACGGATAACAAAACGAGATATACAGCAAGCTGTGCTTTTGGGCTTGCTTTTTTATTTCACATAAGTTTAGCAAGAGAGGTGATTTAATGAAATGATATTAGAACTTATTTTAATAGTAGTCGTCATGGCTGTAAGCAACAGTCTTGGTACTCTGAAAACAATATTTGTTTCCAAGAAATTCTTGCGGCCGGTCTATTTAATTGTTTTTATAGATGCACTTATTTTCGCAGCGGTAATTTCAAAAGTCGTAACCACAGGAGACGGTACGTATTATATACTGGCCTTTGCCCTTGGAAAAACTATAGGGGTCTTTTTGGGAAGTATAGTAGAAAATAAATTAGCTTTTGGTGTATTAGAAGTTGATATTTTCTTCAATAACAAGGCGAAAATGGTTAATACCGCTGATGAATTGAGAGGCAAGGGGTATTCGGCGAATACATTGATTGCTTACGGCTTTAACGGTAAGAAACGGTATGTGGTAAAAGCGACGTTGCCCAGAAAAAAACTGAATGATTTAAAATTTACTGTCAGCAGTAATAATAACAAGGAGCCTACTTTTTTGATCAAAGAAGTGATCGATGTACAGGGTAAGATTAAGCACAGTATGTAAGCTTAAATAGTCTTTTGAAAAATAAACGGCTCCGCGGGCAGTTATCAGCTGCCTGGAGCCTTGTGCATAATTAAATACATTTTGGAAGCTTTTATATTAAGACTTAGATTTAATAGTTAACTGACTTTGAACAACTAGAAAAAAATTGCATGCTGTAACTACCTAAAAAAATCTAAATGTTTGAGGGAGCTATGTCTAGTCTGGTCATCATTCCTGTAAAGGAGTGATTTGTCCCGGTGATATGGTTTAAATCCCTGTCGTGAAGATAATATTCCCCCGGTTCTTGAGCAACGAAGGATAAGTCATAACTTTCCCCTGATGCAATGGTAATCGTATTTTTAAGAAAAGTTGCGTCAAGGGACCCGTCCGGACGTTTTAAAGGCCAGCTATCAACTGCAACCACCCTCGCTGTAATATTTGCAAGTCTAAAAGTATGATTTTCCAGACCGGCATTTATACACCTTATGAGAACTTGTTGGCCGGAAGCGACTTCAATTTTTGAGCTGACTGGTTGGCTGACGAAATTGTCTGCATCAGAGGGGAGCAGTGTGTGGGGGTAAGCCCTACCGTTTATGATCCAGTAGTCGGGGTTGTAATCCAGCATGTTAAATGAATTTCCCGCTGCAATTTCCGTGTTTAAACGGCTGTCTATTTCACCGAAGACCAGGACTTTCTGCCAGTCAAAATAGGTGCCCGTATTATAACCGTATGCAGTTAAATAATCACGGCTGTTTGGTTTACTTACCTCTTTCGGGTGAACCAGTATTGTTCCGTATAGGCCCATAGGTACCTGTATTCCCGAATTAATACTGCTTTCATATAAAAAGATGCCCGGGCGAGTGGCAGTCAGAGAGTAAAAATTCCAACCAAACGGGGCAGTTATGTCAGAAACTCCCCCTTTATTACTTTTGGGATCGTATTCCTGCCCGGGAAAAGCCAGGGAAACGTATTCGTTAAGATAATTATGCAAGGTAATATTTATAGTATCGCCGACTCTCGCTCTTATTTCGGGGCCGGGAAGCTGTGGTTCTCCGTGCTTGCTGAGAGAGAACCCCCAAAAGGGGAGGCTTAAGCCGGCTGGAAAACTTAAAGTTCCTTGTTTAGCCCATAACCTTACATTGACAGTGGGCATAAAATAAACTCCTTTCTATTTAAAGTTTTATTATAGGCTTGTGGGGAGCATCCCCTGATTAAAACCCAAAGTTCCGGGAGGGTAGACTGCAATCATAGTCATTAACCCGCCGGGATAGGCTCCCCAGTTGGTTATTTCAAGTTCAGCATGGGAGTGGAGCATAAAATATTCTTCTCCTGCGTTATTATAAGATACCATCCCGGAGGGCAGCTCTCCCTTGTGTCCTAAATAAGGGGATCCGCTCCATAGCGTCCATCCGAGGTGGCCGATGGACATGTTTCTTAAATTGGGTATGGTAGTGGGAATGGGGTTGGTTGCGGGATCAAAACCAAGCCCGGCCCATGTATAAATTTGATCGCAAGTTTGGCCTGCTGCTGCCAGTACCGTAAATCTTTCGTAGGACAGGTCGTTAACTTCTCCATTGTTAATGTTTTGTAATAGCCTTCCGTCCAAACCAACCAAACGCGTATGGTGGCCGTGAGGATGAAGCGGATGGTTCTGGATTCCCGCTCCGGCATAGCGAAGAAGGACTTTTTCTCCGGGTTCCATCAAGATCATTGCTCCGTAGGGTTGGTTTGGCAGCTGGGGGGTATAATCGGGAAGCATCGTGTCAGGAGCACATCGCCCGTTGATCATCCAGTATCTGGGTTTAAACTGCCTGGTATCATAATCCCGGCCCTGCTTCACTGCCTGGTGAAAGGCGGGATCCACCTCACTGAGCACTAAAAGGTATTCTCTGTCAAATTCGGTACCTGTTCCAGTACCGTACGCAGTGCAGAGTCCTGTTTCATGAGGCTCATAGTCGCAGGGGCGTACAATAATCGCACCGTAAAGCCCCATTTGAACCTGTTTAAAGGGGTTCGTTCCGCTTTCGTACAGGAAAGTGCCGGGAGAAGAGGTTGTCACCGAGTAAGTTATGGTTTCTCCAGGTAAGGCGTAGTTGGTGAGGGAAACGAGTTCCCCATTATTATACTGCGGCTGAACCCTCTGGCCGTTAACCTTTACATTTTTCTGGCCGGGGAAGGTTAAAGACACCGGCTCGTTTAAATTATTAGTGAGATTAATATCGAAAACCGTCTCGGCAGGAGGCTGTTCTTCTTTTATGATAATGGTAGGTCCGGGAAGCTGTGCCGAACCTCCTTCTTGATCGGTAAAGCCCCAAATATAAATACTTTTTCCACCTGGTGTGCTAATGTAACCATCTGTTGCCCATAAATTTATAGTAGGCATAATTTCTTTCCTCCTTGATTCTTATTATTGATTGGGTGCTGTCTGAGGCGGAAGAGTTCCCGGTGGATAAATATGCACCTGAGAAATCATACCCCCCGGAACCATTCCGGCCGTGTAATTTTTATTTAAATTCCGATTGTAAAGCGAAAGAACGACAGGGAACCCTGCTTGGCCTTGAAAGGGATCAGGGACAGTGAATATAGCATCAGTTGATTGCCCGGGTGATATATATACAACATTTTTAAAAAAAGATAGGTCTTCGCCGTTGCGGCCCAAGGGACGCATTGCGTCCATACCGATTATTTTAAATACCGTACCCGGCAGTTGTAATGCGTGCTGCTGAAACCCTAAATTTACAAATCTTAACAAGACTTTTTCTCCCGCATTTGCCCTGATCAGGGCAGACCACGGCTGCTGCTGCAGACAACACGGTGTTGGATTAGTGATCGTATCAGGATAAGACCGGCCGTTAATCAACCAGTACGTTGGCTTATATTCCGTCCAATCCGGGTCCTGTACTTTGGCGATTAGATCGTGAATATGACAGTCCAGTTCGCTTAAAAAAATATAAAACTCGCGATCGAATTCGGTACCCGTTCCATGTCCGTAGGCTGTTTTATATTCCGGGTAATCTGGGTCGTAATCTGCCGGGCGAACGATTAAAGGGCCCGTCATTCCCATTTGGATGTGTTCCACCGGCTCTTGATGGCAGTGGTACATGTAAGTGCCGGGGTTTAAAGGTTTGTAATAGTAGGTAAAATTCCTGCCAACAGGAACCGCAATTGAAGGTTCCGGTACCCCGTCATAAAAAGCAATCTGGTTAGGAAAACCATGGTAATGGATGGTGTGGGGGTCATCCAGGTCAGGTCTGGTAGGAGTACCAATATTAGTTAGAGTAAGATAAACTTCATCTCCCACAATAAATACAAGAGGAGGGGCCATAAGTTCTGCTTTGCCGCAGTAGTTGAAAATTTCTGCTTCCGGCACTCCGGTTATATCAACAAATCCAAAAATATAGTGTTTTATACCGTCAGGAGTATCGATCCAGCCGTCAGTGACTGCGATTCTTATATCTACTTTCATGCTTATCCTCCTTGTGTTAGAAATTTATTAATAATCTGCCCGCACCAAAAGGTTGGCGAACTTTGGACGGGGCAAAAAGTATTTAACCAGACGACCAATGAGATTTTTATTGGTGCTGGTCCGCTCCGATATCTACAGAGCTTCCTCGCAAATCACCGTCAATATCATTGGGGGGAGCATCATAACCCTGAAAACTTCCTGTGCCCTTACCGATTACCTGAGACGTACTGTTAATATGATAGTCTCCTTCTAATTCCGGAACGGCAGTTATTATCTGAGCAGTCTTAAAGTCAGGATTGGCAAAGAGAGCTGTAACCCTGAGCTGGGTATCATATTCAGCTATAAAATCCGGATTAATAACATAATTACTGCTGCCTCCGCTATAATCTGTTGTCAAACTGCAATAGTTGGGTTCAAGAGTTTCAGAAGTTCCGAAAACTTCTAAGTCTATTGAACCGCCGGTTTCTAATTGATTAGTATTGGGATTGAAATAGTAAGCCCTATTATCCCAGAAAATATTATTAAATAAGACCGGGTTGCTGTAAGTTGCGGAGCCGGGAGGCAGTAAGGCTTGAAAAGCAGCACTGTGTATTTCGCTTATGAGGCCTGCCCCGTGCGGCAGCCGGTCGCTGTCCTCGGCCGTAGCCGTAGAAATGTTTTTAGCAATAGTATTATTAAAGATTACCACCTGGGACGCGTCATCCAGGGCAATGCCCCCTCCCAGGTCTGTAGATATATTGTTAACTATCATGTTGTTAAAGATCTTTATTTCATAAGTGGTGGGTTGAAGGAGCCTGATCCCGCCCCCGTCATCGTTTGCCAGGTTGCCCTGTATTTTATTGCTGAATATAGCTACTCTGCCGGAACCTGCAGACAATTCCGCGGGAGGGGTAGGGAGTTCTCCGCCGATAAAGATCCCCGCTCCTTCATCAAAGGAGGCATTAAAGGTAATGCAATTGTGGTGAATACTTCCATTATCGCTCAAGCCGAAATGCGAAATTCCACCGCCGTATTCAGCGGAATAATTACCGCAAATTTGGTTATGGCTGATTTCGTACTCATCGGCACCGTTAAATATGGCTATCGCTCCTGCCAGGTTGATGCCCCCGTTATTTAAAATGCGGTTGTGATGAATATATAAATTATCATTATGGTTGTTTCCGACATAAGGCCTTCCGATGGTGATTCCCCCACCGTACATACCACCGTTACTTTGAATAATATTGTTGCTGATTTCTACATTACGGCAGTAAGCGTTGATATAAATACCACCTGCGCTGCCACCGTTGGCGCCTGTAATTTTAAACCCGTCAATCAAAGGGCTAAATTCTGATGCGCTATCGCTGTCCCTGGCGACAAGAGTAATGGTCTGACCTTCGTAAAAATCGAGGGCCTCAACCCTGTCGAAGTCCAAGCTGTCCAGCAGACTTCGCCAATTAACTGTATTTGCCGCAAAAAACCTGCCGTCAATTACGGAACCCTGGGATGCAGCCGGATTGCCTCCGTTTGAAATATTGCTTCCGGGGCCCATTCCCTGCAGCCGGATTTTTCTGTACGAAGTGCCGTTTCGCAGTGTATAGATAATCGGGTTCTCATAATAGATTCCGGGATGGACAACGATTAAGGTCTCTCCTAAAGCTGCATTTATTGCTTCCTGTATTGAGGCATAATCTCCTGAACCATCTTTTTTGACATTAAGAACCTGGGGCTGATACCCTGTTCCAAGTATATGAACGGTTATTCCTGTTGGTGTGACCCTGCCTTCGTTATTTGTTATTAGCAGTTGAGCTGTTCCCCCTTGACCGGAATTATAAGCAGGTAAAACTTCCACTGTTATTGAAGTATCGTTCCAGGACAAAACCTGAACATTGGTGTCATCGTTGTTGAGCATGGCCTTCCCTGAACCTTGCTGTGACCCAAAGCCCGAGCCGTTGATCGTAATGTTTCTTTCCGAATCCGTTATCACAACCCTGTTGACGTTGAATATCTGCGGCGTTCCTTCCGGGACGTTACACTGGGGTGGTAAGGAAAAGAGCGATCCGCTTGCTTCGACAAACGCGGTGATGGGAAATAACGCGACATCGGCATATGTGGTCTTGCCTGGCCAAATATCAAAGACCAGGTGTAGAGCCCTGTAGTTGGGATTATAATCAATATTCGGGTTTTTGGGGTCTCCTGCATCGTTCCCGATTACGCGGTACATATGGGGTGCGATCCCTGAGGGGGTGGGAATGTTGGTAGTCTGTGTTGAAGGCAAAAGCACTTCAAAAACCCCGTTTTTATCGGTGAAAACGGTAGTCAGCAGTTTACCAAGATAATTTCTGATCCCTACGGGGGTATAAGGTACCCCTCTTTTACCTCCGTAGTATAGAAAGTTGGGGTCCGTTTCAATGTTCACGTCATCAAATATCCAACCTTTCATCCTGCCGGGGATAGGCACTTCAGTATAAAGGTAAAAATCACAGACCGCGTTTTCCATTTCCTCCAATACTACTTTTTTCATATTACAGAGGGGCCGATATTCCCCGTTAAAAGGGCTCCTGGGATCCTGCACGAGATATAGATCTCCTGCACAGGGAGGGGCAGGTATCCAGGAATCGTCTTCTGTATCGGGAAATTGCCCCGGGCAAGGTGAATGAAATGGCTCTGCTGCAGAAGGTTTATTAATAACATACTGGTCGCCCTGGTCAGTATTAATAGATTCTTCGGTAAGTATTTTATATAAAGGCCTGGGGCTACCATCGGGCAGCGGGTTGAGCGGATCGGATGGTGGCACTACTTCTACGTAGTAGGTTCCGGCTACGAGCGGTTCTGTCATTAATTCCCCGGTCTCGGGGTCTTGAACGGGTTGTTTATTGCTGTCTAAAATCCATTTTTCTTCAAAAGCGTAACCCCCGTCAAAAGTACCGGGTCTAATCTGGTTATCCAGGCTGGGTCTTTCTATGCAGTTCGGGTCCGCCGTTTCATGAGGGGGTACGCAGTTAATGGGATGTTCCCAATCATCAGTTGTTACGGAATTAATTAAAATTAAGGCTCCATCAATTTTTTGATACAAATTTACTGTAACTCCGGGTATTCCCGGTTCAAAGCCCTCGGCGGCAGCAAACCTGGGATCGTATTCATTTCGCACAGTAGCATAGCGAACCATACCTGAGATTCCGCCGTTTTCGCCTATAAGGTAAGGAATTTTTCCGAAGTCGAGGTAATTTGTTTTTCCCGCCCAGGTAATTACTGCTGCAGTTAATTCATTAGGAAATACTTCCGGAACGGGATAACGGCTGCTGGGGTTAACGGAGATTCCCGTCCGTCCCAAGCGGGAGAAACCGACCTCTGCAACCGTAAAATGTTCCAGTTCAAAAACTTCGTCAAATGAATAGTTGCCTTTGTTGTCCGTTACGGTTGTATATTGGATGGTGCCGTCCTTAAAATGCGTTAAAACTTCTACCTGCGGCATTCCTTTCTCAACGGAATCACAAATAGCATTTTTATTTGTGTCTATAAATACCCTGCCTTTTATCCACCCGTACCAACGGGGGATCGCAATCTGGCCCGGGTAGGTTCCGGGAAAATCCTCTACTACCACTTCCCATGATCCGTTTAAGTCAGGCATTTGGACAGTGCGGAAAGATATGATGTAGTCCAGGTTGTTGTCCCATATTGCCATCTGGTATATTCCCGGGGGTACGTTTTTAATAGTAAATGACCCGTCCTCCTGGTGACGTCCTAAATAAACCTGCTGGTCGTTACCTCCGATGTCGGTTAGGGCTATCCAGGGACGTTCCACCGGTGGCCCAATTTGCTGTGGTGCGCCCGGAGTCTCAAACTCGATCCATGTCCGGACCTGTCCTGTTATCGTACCTCTTAATTCTCCGGGTTGAGGTTCGGAAAATTCCATGGGGCGCACAAATCCGAACCAAACAATAGGAAAGTTATCTAAAAACTCGCTGCTGGTACCATCGTTTCCTTCTTCTACCCAGGCATCTATAACGTGAGTGCCTTCAATAGTAGTAGTTTGAACCCAATCAGTACCATCCGGGGGAATTACCTGGACGCCATATTTGCCGGGTGGAATGTTTTCAACTGTTGCATAGCCGTTGACGTCGCTTAAGATTGTTCCGCCGGTATTAGGTACGGGCACGGGGTTTCCGTCACCATCAAACTGTATTTTCCCGTTACTGTCCTTGTAATATTCGGTTCCCAGCGGGTTTCCGAAATAATCAACCGTCAACTCTCCAACCGCATCTTCTATAATTATCTGAAAATCCTGCAAACCGCTTTCCGAAGGAATATCCGGCTCACCGTTTACGGGTTGGTTGTCATGAAAAACAAAGACCTGTATTTTACTCAAAGGTAAGGGATGGGGCAGTAATTCTACATTGACGGTCGTATCGCCACCGGCAACAGTAACCCAGTTACCACCAATTTTATGTCCCGGAGCTTTGACAGAAACAAGATAGTCCCCATCGGGCACATTTACAGTGGGGTTACTGGAATCTCCGGCAGTTACAACTGGGCTGTGGCTCGCTGGCGGTTTCAAAGAAGGAATCCGGCTTTCATCTAATTGACCCGGGGGCACATTGACTTGCGGGTCTCCAACATTATTTTCATTGACTATAAATTCAAAATTATCTACCGGGATTAATGATGATTCTACACGACTAAACACTTTTACTGTTAGTTTTCTGGTGTCGAATTGGTTGCCGCGAATATCGTTATGCTTATTATTAATTGAAGAGGGTGGAATTTTGGACAATATTATTAACCTCCTAATTAAATTTTAAAAAAAACAGATTAAACTACCTAAATTTCTGGAACATGGAAATAAATGATTGTTCTTCTATATTATTCAAATTAAGTTGATATGGTGATTTTGATTCCTTTAAATTATAGAGCAGATTCTTATCAGGAACGTACGAGAAAGCATGACATTGGTTTGGTAAGTGTTTAATGCCGAACAACTCGTAATAATTTAGAAGGTATGTGTTTAAAATTTACCCTGCAGTATATTGACACTATGAATTTTGGAATCACTCTTGTTAGAGTAAAGTTATTGT
>DDHO01000029.1 GCA_002352935.1 Firmicutes bacterium UBA1874 | reverse complement strand
ATGTATTGTAATCCTACACTTTTACAGTAAATTGTCAGGACTAGGTGCTTGCTTTAAAGTTTTGTTTTTGCTATAATAGCCCCTGCAAGAACAAAGGTTAACGAGATCAGCAGGGGTGGTGGAACAGGCAGACACGCAAGTTTGAGGGACTTGTGACCGCCGGGTCGTGTGGGTTCGAATCCCATCCCCTGCACCATATTAAAAATATCCTGCTTTTGAAGCAGGTTTTTTTATTTTTCCAAAGGTTTTTTTCCGGAAAAGTAATATCGCTGGATGATCCAGGCACATGTAACTCCGAAGGCGATATGGGAGATAAGTAACAGCAAATCTGAAAGCAGGGTAACGTGTTTGGCGCTGGTAAAATTTTTACACATGGCCAGGCCGAAAAAGGCGACATGTATGTAAATTCCGTACATCAGTCCTTTGAAGATAGCATGTTTTTCCCCCGTTAAGGCGAGCAGATATAAAAGAATTATTCCCAAAAATGAGCCGATTGCGAAATCAACAAAGTGCCCGTACGCCAGACCGGTAAAAGCGTGGAACGTTCTTTTTTCAAAGAAAAATCCTGCAGCCATATGGGAAAAACTATGGTCAAGCCGCCCGGAAAGATAAAGGGGCTGAGAAATTAAAACTTTAATTAGATTTGCAGTAAGTCCGGCAGAAACTCCGACAATAACCGGGTCTCGAGGCATGTTTTTTCCTCCCCTATTATTTGTTATTTATAATTCTCAAGAGGGAAAATATTATTCTTAAATAAATTTTACTGAAAAATATTTTCAAACATAGTTTTTATATTTGTGGGAAATATTAGATAAAAGCATGTGGGGCTATGGTGTTTGACAAATGGAAGTCGAAGTTAAAAAAACTACAAAACCTGAAGCAAAATTGGTTTCCCTGCTAACTGCTTTAGAAGAAGAGGCATTTGGAAAGGGCGGGCTGCATAACCCCTGGCTGCTTGTGCCTTTTATTCGGCATGGCAGGATTTATGTGCTTTATATTGATAAAGAGCCGGCAGGGGTTGCAGAGTTCATGCGGGACTGGGAGGATTCCCGGAAAGTATATTTATTCGGGATTAGCATGGCGAGCAAATTTCGCGGTAAAGGGTTGGGCAAAGCTTTTTTGAGAATAATTCTAGAAAAAATAAGGGAAGAAGGATGGGAAAAAGTAGAATTGACGGTAAGACCGGAGAGTTACGTACAACGGCTTTACTCTGAATTTTGTTTCGAGGAGCGTGAAGTTTTGCCCGATGAATACGGACCCGGAGAAGACCGCATTGCTATGGAGTTGAAACTGCAGTGATGATTTCTCCCCGCCTGGAAGCAAAACTGGATAAGCTATTGGAGAACACACAAAAAATAACGAACCTTTGTAAACAAAACGGGCTGGAAGTGGCCGGGGTAACAAAGAGTGTTTGTGGAAATCCTGTTTTGGCAAGAGAAATGATAAAAGGCGGGGTATCGGTTCTAGCTGATACCAGGTTAAAAAACATAAAACGTCTAAAAAGGGCCGGCTTGAAAGTTCCGCTGATGCTGATAAGAGGTCCCCTAAAATCAGAAATTTCCGGCGTTGTAGAATGGGCTGATTTAAGTTTTAATACTGAACCTGAAATAATTCGGGCAATATCCGATCACGCCCAGCGAAAATCGACGGTACATAAAGTTGTTTTAATGATAGATATAGGGGACCTGAGAGAAGGAATATTGCCTGCTAATATATTTAAAGTTGCCCAAAAAATAAAAAAAATGCCCGGTGTAAAGGTAGTAGGGGCGGGTACTAACGTGGGGTGTTTTGGAGGAGTAGTTCCCACTGAGAAAAATATGGAATTATTTATGAATACAGTAGAAAAGTTAGAGGAAACCCTGGAGTGTAAAATGGATATTGTTTCAGGGGGAGGAAGCAACATTCTGCCCTTAGTATTAAGCAACAAGCTTCCTTCCCGTATTAACCAATTGCGGATAGGGGAAAGTATTCTTTTGGGCAGAAATGTCCAGGACGGTTCTTCTCTTCTCCCCGGAATGCATCGGGATGTTTTCGTGCTGGCAGGGGAAATTATAGAATTGAAGAAGAAACCTTCTCTTCCTTACGGCAAGGTTGACCGAAATGCTTTCGGTGAGGAGCCCTGTTTTGAAAGTAATGGAATAATTTTTCGTGCGCTGCTTGCCTTAGGGAGGCAGGATGTAATAATCGATGGCTTAAAGCCTTTACGGCCGGAAATAGATATTTTGGGAGCAAGCAGCGATCATCTGGTACTGAAAATAAAAAATGCCGACAAAGCAAAGTATTCACCTGGTAAACAGATTTATCTATTACCTGACTATGCAGCGTTAATGACTGCCATGGCTTCGCCGTTTGTTAAAAAATTGTTCAAAATGAGGGGATACAGTTGAAAGTGTCTGTAATTGGAGTGCCCCTGGATATGGGTGCTAACCGGAGGGGGACGGACATGGGCCCCAGTGCCTTGCGCTACGCATTTCTGGCCAAAAAGCTTTGTGCTCTGGGAATAGAAGTAAGGGATCTAGGGAACGTACCAGTTCCCGTGCCTGAAAGTCGTGAGATCGGCAGGCTCGAACTTATATACCTTGATGAGATAATAAAGGTATGCAACCTGCTGGCTTCAGAAGTTAAAAAGATAATAAGCGATGGAGCCTTTCCTCTCGTTTTAGGCGGGGACCACAGTATGGCGATGGGCACCCTTGCAGGTATTGCTCTTTCTTATCAAGAAGCCGGCCTGCTGTGGTTTGACGCTCACGGCGATTTCAACGATCTGGAAACTTCAACAACTGGAAATATCCACGGTATGTCCCTGGCAAGCATTGTCGGAAAAGGGTCACCGGAGCTTGTTCGTTGTGCGGGAATTTGGCCTAAGGTCAAGGAAGAAAGGACTTGCCTCATTGGCGTCAGGAGCCTGGACCGTAAAGAAAGAGATTTACTTAAACAGTCCGGGGTAACGGTTTTTACCATAAAAGATTATAGATGAGAGGGGAATTAATTACATCGTGCGGCGGGCTCTGGATATAGCTTCCGGGGGCAGGAGGATCCCCGTGCACTTGAGCCTTGATCTGGATGTTATGGACCCTACCCTCGCTCCGGGCCTGGGGACTCCTGTCAGCGGGGGACTCAGTTACCGGGAGGCACACCTTGCAATGGAAATTATTGCTGAGAGCAATGCCCTTTGTTCCATGGAACTATGTGAGTTGAATCCTATTTTAGATCAAGGTAATCGCACTGCTGCGCTGGGAGTTGAACTGATAACCTCCGCACTCGGACAGAGAATTCTTTAGGTTCTGTGATCAGGTAATTACAACTGCGTTTGAAGTTGCTTTAAAGTATCTTCGTTTATAGTTTTTATTAAATTTAAAATGAGTTCCAGGGCACCATGGTAATCATCAAGATGAGCCAAGCCCACATGGCTATGAATGTACCTCACGGGAATCCCTATTACTATTGAAGGTACGCCCTGTCGGAAAATATGAATTTTACCGGCATCTGTCCCTCCTCTGGACATAACCTCTACCTGGTAAGGTATATTATTTTCCGTTGCCGTTTTTAATACGAAGTCCCGAAAGGGGATGTGGGGTATCATGCTTGCATCATAAAGCCCTATAACCGGTCCTTTTCCGAGATAGGTTTTTGTCGCGACGTCATTATCTCCTATACCAGGGGTGTCGGTGGCTACGGTTACGTCTACTACAATGGCAAGATCGGGCTTTACAACTTCAACACTGGTGGTTGCCCCCCTAAGTCCAACTTCTTCCTGGACGGTCATTACTCCGTAGACGGTGTTGGAGTGGTCGTAACTTTTTATTTGCTGAAAAGTTTCTACTACCAAAGAGCACCCTGCGCGGTCGTCGAGCGCTTTGGCCATAACAGTTTTGGAATTTCCGCATACTGTGAATGGGCTGTAAGGAATAACCGGGTCTCCCGGGCTGATCCCCATTTTTTCGGTTTCTTCTCTGCTGGTGGAACCTACATCAATAAACATTGATTTAATTTTAACAGGCTGCTGTAGCTCTTCTCTGGTCAGGATATGGGGGGACTTAGCTCCGATTACTCCCGTAACCCTGCCCCGGGAAGTTAGGATTTCCACCCTTTGACCGAGAAGTACCTGGTCCCACCATCCGCCCAAACTTTGAAATTTAATAAATCCTTTATCAGTAATCTGGGTTACCATAAAGCCTACTTCATCCATATGTGAAGCCAGCATGATTTTAGGGTGCAGGGTGCTGCCTTCTTTAATTGCCACCAGACTTCCCAACCTGTCTGTTTTGATTTCTGAGGACAGGTCAGCAAGGTAATTTTCCATTACCTTTCTAAAAGTTTTTTCGAAACCGGAAACACCGGGTGTCTCAGTCAGGGTTTTTAATATTTCGATGGACTTTTCTTTCATCGGGGTGTGCGCTCCTATTCTCTGGTTGTTTTAAAAAAGGGCCTTGTTTCAAGGCCCTCAGAACTGTTCCGTAGTTTTTTGTGTAAGCCTACTGTTGGGTCTGACCGTACTGCCCGTATTGTCCATACTGTCCGTACTGTCTATTTTGAGATAATTGGTTAGCCATGGATTGGGCAAGGTTATTGAACTGGTTAAGCTGCTGGTTGATAGAATTGATCATTTGTTGCAACTGTTGTAACTGTTGCGTAGCATTTCTTTCTGCCTGTTGGAGCCTTTGCAGCTGCTGGGAATTTACCCCCTCGCTCTGCTGTAATTGCTGCAGCTGGGACTGGTTCTGCTGCTCCGATCTTTGAAGCTGGTCAACCATGCGCTTGATATTGTTTAAATCATTTTGAAAGCGTTGAACCTGCTGCTGCAGTTGTTGAGCTTGTTGGTTTTGCTGGGTAAATTGTTGGGGTTGATACTGTTGGCCTTGGTAAAAAATTGTGCTCACCTCCCTCATTAAACTTTTACACTTTTATTATGTTACAAATTTTAGTTTATATAAATTTTTGAACAGGCAAATAATGTTAATTAGAGCTTACGGGGGATGTAAAAAATAATAATATTTGCTATAATGTTTTAGTGTTTTTAAAGTTTCCAACTATAAATAAAAGGGTGATTAAAAGATGGGCTTGGATGAATACATTGTAAAATACACAGCCAGCGGGTTCAGCAGTTCTTTGGAAGAAGCAAAAGCAGTTATTTTGGGTATTCCTCTGGACGTTACAACCAGTTTTCGACCCGGAACAAGAGAGGCTCCCAGGCGGATAAGGGAGATGATGCAGGGTCTGGAAGAATACAGTATGGCCCTGGACGCTGATTTAAGCGAGAGGAGCTTTTGGGATGCCGGAGATGTCTGTTTGCCAATGGGCAATGCCCCGAAAAGTGTGGAAATAATAAAAAATGTTATAAATATCTTTCTTGAAAAGAAGAAGAAAATATTTTCACTGGGAGGCGAGCACTTGCTTTCTGCGGGGATAATTGAAGCTTACAGCAGATATTACCCTGACCTGGTAGTGGTGCAGTTTGACGCTCACGCGGACCTTCGTTACGATTATGAAGGTGAAAAATACTCCCATGCGACGGCCATGCGAAGGGCTGCAGAAGCCGTCGGGGGGAAAAATCTTTACCAGTTCGGTATTCGCTCGGCTATAAAAGAAGAGTTAGAGTACGCACGAAGTAATACCAATTTGTTTTCAGATCTGGTAGTGGAACCGCTGAAAGGTGTTATAGAAAAAATAAAAGACCGTCCGGTTTATATTACCCTGGATATTGATTGCATTGACCCGTCGTATGCTCCTGGGACCGGCACTGCTGAGCCTGCGGGATGCAGTCCTCATGAAATAATTAAAGCCGTTTATATGCTTGGTGCTGTGGATGTAGTAGGTTTTGACCTTGTTGAGGTTTCACCCCCGCTGGACGTCTCTGACTGCACTGCACTCCTAGCGGCAAAAATACTTCGCGAGGCCCTGCTAACTTTTATTTAGAAAGTCAGTCCTCAGGTTGTTAGAGTAAAGTTATTGTAGGAAAAAAAATAAAAGAGAATAACTCCTTTATGTTATTATGATAGTTAGCCATAACAAAACAAAATAA
>DDHO01000054.1:22820-24781 GCA_002352935.1 Firmicutes bacterium UBA1874 | reverse complement strand
TTATTTTGTTTTGTTATGGCTAACTATCATAATAACATAAAGGAGTTATTCTCTTTTATTTTTTTTCCTACAATAACTTTACTCTAACATTGTAACATTTAATATTTCATATTATTATAATTATATTTCATATTACCGGCCGCTTACCTATTCTCTTAAAAAGGGGAGAATTTGCTATGGTAGAAAATACCGAGAGCCAACTTATCTTTTTAGGAACCGGAGGTGCCAGAGTGATGATGTCCAGGCAGCTTCTGGGCACAGGGGGAATGTGGTTAATATTAAACGGCACTGAAATATCCGTTACTGAAATATCCGTTGACCCTGGTCCCGGCGCACTGGTCCATTCCCTTCGGCATAAGCTTAAACCTGCCGATTTGGACGGTATAATTATTTCACACCGCCATTTAGATCACTGCGGAGACATCAACGCCATGATCGAAGCAATGACTCAGGGAGGATACCGCAAGAAAGGTACCGTTTTTGCACCTGCGGATGCGTTGGATAACGACCCCGTCGTTCTATACTATTTGCGGAAATATGTTCAAAATTTAACAGCACTCCAAGCAGGGCAGGAATATAAAGTCGGCAACGTCACTTTCCGTACTTTTGGACCTTTAAAACACGGCCCCTCAACTACCTTTGGTTTTAACTTTTTTCTGAACCACTTTATTTTATCTTATCTCCCCGACACCGCTTATTTTGAAGAACTTCCTTCTTATATAGAAGGCGATATTATTATCATAAATACCGTTCTGTATAAGCCGCGTAAAGTTTTGCATCTATCCGTTCCTGATGTTAAAAGGCTGTTAATAAAGCTAAAACCCCAGAAAGCAATCATTACGCATTTCGGCATGGAAATATGGCGTGCTGGTCCTGAAACAATCGCCGAAAAATTAAGCAGGGAAACGGGCATTGAGGTAATCGCCGCACGGGACGGCATGCGTATTTTCTTAAATGCTTAAATGTTGTAAGTTCAGGTAACGAAGCTGACCACAGCTATTAATAAAAAGATACCGGCGGCAGCCATCCACATAAGTGCGATCTTACTCAAACGATAACTTTTTCGAAGAAAACCAAAGTAGGCAAAAATTAATCCAATAGTTGCAAAAGCAGCCGAAATTATAAACCATTTTTCGGGCATCTCTTTCCCCCCGGAAAAAGCCGTTTATAAAAATTTCCTGTTTTTACTAAATAACCAATCTACTTTAAAAAACAAAACAGATATCATCGAAAAAATGTTTTGCTTTAACTTTTCCCTCAACAATTCATAAAAATAAGATTTCCCGTTTAATCCTTTTTCAAAACCACGTACTTATACTTGTCCCACTTTATTATATAATTTTAATTCAACAATAATTTCCGTTACCACATTCCACCGCATTTGCTACCTTCCAGCTTAAGAATGTTTATTCCCTTTACTTTCTCTGGCCTCGCTTTCTCTGTTATCATCAAGTATGTTCCTCCCCGATTTTAAAGCTATTAATAAGCGGCTCTAGTTCTGACGCCATACTTTGCAGCTCGTCTGCCAGGGCCCATACTTCTTCCACACCGGCATTTTGTTCCTGGGCAGAAGCGGATACCTGTTCCGAGCTTGCTGCCGTTTGTTCGACTACGGCAGCGATCGATTGAACTGCCTCTGTCATTTTACTGGCCTGTTCATTTAACTGCATTTCAAATTTATGTATTTCCTCGGCCTTAATCCTGGTGTCCCGTGCCATATCTACAATTTTTTCCAGGGAAGTTTTTGCTTCATTTATTACCTTAACCTGTTCTTTTATTTGACCCACATTTACATCCATAGCCTCAACGGTTACCTTTGTTTCGCTTTCAATATCTTCAATGAGGCTTGTAATTTTCCCTGCAGCTTCCGCAGATTCTTCGGCAAGTTTGCGAACTTCTTCCGCAACTACCGCAAAACCCTTCCCCTGATCTCCCGCTCTTGCCGCTTCAATAGCAGCATT
>DDHO01000054.1:22357-22593 GCA_002352935.1 Firmicutes bacterium UBA1874 | reverse complement strand
CTTGCCGCTTCAATAGCAGCATTCAGGGCAAGCAAATTAGTTTGAGAGGCTATCCCCTGTATAAGCGCTATTGTGCTTCCTATCTGGGCCGAACGCTTTCCGAGCTTTTGTATGGCCTCCGAAGCAAAGTTTACCGATTCTGTAACAGCATCCATCTGTTTTATTGCTTTCTCAACGGCTTGTTTTCCACTGGCAGCAGTACCTTCGGGACGCTTTGCATCCTCAAGTGGTGCGGG
>DDHO01000054.1:14599-22159 GCA_002352935.1 Firmicutes bacterium UBA1874 | reverse complement strand
TGCATCCTCAAGTGTTGCGGATGCGCTTTCCAGAGCCTTTTTACTGCCGTCATCTATTCGTCATCTATTTCTCTTGCGACCATCTCTAGGGTATTGATTTGTCCAGAAATATTTTCGTTGCCTTCCGCAACCTGGTTTATACTGTTGGCAATTTCCTCGGAACTTTTCCCCGTCTCTTCAGAAGTTGAACGCAGCTGCGAGCTCGTCTCCAGAATTTGCTAATGTTTTTCTTTAATGCTGCCTACCAAAGATTTTAATTTGTCTATCATCTTGTTAAACGAATCTGCTAGGCTCCCGATTTCATCCCGGTTATTTACAAACACTTTGCGGGTTAAATCCCCCGCAGCTATTTCTCCGGAAACAGCCGCGATTTGAGAAATTGGCCTGGCAATAAGCCTTGTAAGAATCACAGCCAGGGCAATTGCAATAACAAAAATTATTATTAAAGCTCCAATAATCGTGGTCGTTATCCGGGCATCTAAAATTTCCATTTCGTTTTCCAATTTTTCCAGCCTCATGTTTTCCGCTTCCTCTATTTTATGTAAATATTCCCGCACTCCGTTAACCGCAGGAATCGTCTCCGCCCTAAACAATGCTTTTGCTTCCTCAAGATTGCCCTGCCTATACAGTTCCACGACTTCGCGTGAACTTTCATGCAGTTCTCTGTGAGGTCCTTCTAACTCCTCGTAATATTGCCGGTAATAGTCATCAGGTTCCGTAGAGTAATACCATTTTCCCAGGTTGCATTCTTGGTATGAGCTAATTTTTTCCGGTATTGGTCCTCCCGCAAACATATCGTAAAGTGAAATCATCCAAAGGTGATGATCAACTTCTCTTTCCGTTAAAAAAGTCCGCAGAGCATGAGATTTACCGATCATTTCCTCTAGCTCGTCATTTTTTTCAAATGTAATGTAGGCAACTGCCCCCTGTGCAGCAATTAGTACGATTAAAATTAAAAAACTTACCATAAATTTCGTTAATATAGAATTTTTCAAATTGATCAGCCCTTCCTTTTTTATTCGGCCCAAAAAATGCCCCTTAATTGCAATTGCTCTTATAAATTGCTTCCGCAATCTCAAGGACCTTATGTAAAGTTAGAATCTGAAAATGAATAACCCTCAAAGGTTAAGTACGTACTGATTAATTCCCTAAAATAAGGATCGTCATCCACTACTAAAATTTAAAATTCTCTTTTTCCAACTTACTCGAAGCATTAGTGCTTTTACTCAATTTTACTAATATTCCTTTTAGACAAATATTTATATTCTTAAATTTATTTCGGTTAAAACTATAGTTTATTCCAGTCCATTTTTGAAAAATAAACTTTAATTTCTTCATCTCTCTTTTTTGCTCACGTAACAATTCCGGAGCCCCTTCCACATTATTTTTAAATCTCCTAATGCTGACGCCAGCTCATAAGCATGCTGAACTCCGAAATTACTTATTGCCCCTTTAAAACTATATGCTAGCTCTGCTAGCTGGCAAGCATCTCCCCGAGTAGCCTCATCGATTTTTTCCCCGGCTGTTCAGGGTAGTAGCTGAGAAAACTGTTCACTATTTTTTTAAATATTTTTGTACTTCCTAACCTCTCCAATGCCGCAGAAATTTCGACGCCAGCGCTGAGCGTCCATTATCATTTTCTATTATCTAAACATTATAATCAAAATTGATACTGCGATGAAAACCAAAAATAAAACACTCCCTCATTTTTTCAGGAGTGTCCACAAACATTTATATTATATTTTGACTTTATTCCAGATAGTCCTTCAATTTTTTACTCCTGCTGGGATGGCGCAGCTTCCGTAAGGCTTTGGCTTCAATTTGCCGTATCCTCTCTCTCGTAACACCAAACTCTTGCCCGACTTCTTCCAAAGTTCGGGAACGTCCATCGTCAAGTCCAAAGCGCAGGCGCAAAACTTTTTCTTCTCTGGGTGTCAGTGTGTCCAAAACATCTTCTAGTTGTTCCTTCAACAGCATAAAGGAAGCCGCTTCAGCAGGAGCCGGCGCATCCTCATCTTCAATAAAATCTCCCAGGTGACTGTCTTCTTCTTCCCCTATAGGAGTTTCCAGTGACACGGGTTCCTGAGCAATTTTCATTATTTCACGTACCCTTTCCACCGGTATGTCCATTTCTTCCGCAATTTCCTGTGCTGTGGGCTCCCTGCCAAGTTCCTGAAGCAGCTGTCGTGAAACGCGTATCAATTTGTTTATCGTTTCCACCATGTGTACCGGAATACGTATAGTACGTGCTTGATCAGCTATTGCCCTGGTTATCGCCTGTCGAATCCACCAGGTAGCATAGGTACTAAACTTGTAACCTTTCCGGTAGTCAAATTTTTCCACAGCCTTTATGAGGCCCAAATTCCCTTCTTGTATGAGATCCAAAAAGAGCATACCGCGCCCTACATATCTTTTAGCTATACTTACCACCAACCGCAAGTTAGCTTCTGCAAGAAGCCGCTTTGCTTCTTCCTCCCCCTCTTCCATACGCTTGGCAAGTTCTACTTCCTCTTCAGCAGTTAACAACGGAACACGGCCTATTTCTTTAAGGTACATTCGCACAGGGTCATCAATACCTACTCCCTCGGGAATGGATAGATCGAGTTCCAATTCATCAGGCTCGCTTTTTTTACCGTCAGTTGAGTCAGGAATAACTTCAATACCCATATTGCCCAGTTGATCATAGATTTCGTCTATTTGATCCGCGCTCAAATCAATTCCCTGAAGGGCATCCATAATCTCCCGATAACTAAGCGAACCTTTTTGTTTTCCTTTTTCGATAAGTTCTTTGACTTCTGTCCTCCGTTCTTCTTCCACTCTTTTCCCCTCCTTTCCTTGTACCCTGAAGTGGAGTGGAACTTAATGCATAAAAAATTAATTGCTTCCTTAACTGCTAACTGCTTCGTTCTCTTTTTATTTTTTCTATAGTTCTTTGAATATCATTTAATTCCTTCAATAATTTAAGTGTGTCCTGCCCGTTTTTTTCTCTTTTTCTTAATTCTTCTTCTTTATCACTGTGCATTTTCTGCAAATTTCTTATTTTAAGATAATATATGATATCATTTATTCTATCAGTAGGAGATGATGCCTCCCGTTGTTCAACCTGCACTTTAGCTAGAAGGCTCCGAGCTGATTCATTTTTTATTAAATTTACCAGCTCATCAGCAGGCGGTAACCCAGAACTTTCTTTTTCACGCTCTAATTTCTTATATTCAATCAGCGCTTCAATAACCTCACGAACAGCATCATCTTCAAACGCTTCTATGTCCAGCTCATATTGAACGCAATGCCATACGGAAGGGTCATTAAATAAATATTCCAACAGCTCCCTTTCTACTTGACAGCAAGATGGAATTTTTTCCAAATTACTGCCATCTCTAGTATGCCTAAATTTTACTTTTTTATCCTGCTGAGTTCCATATTTTTGTAAAACATTCCGGGTTCTCTTAAGCTCTGCGTACAGAGCTTCTCTAGATAAAGCCAACTTCTTAGAAATTAATTCTATATACTCTTCTCTTTCTACAGCACTTTCAATTCTGATTAAATCTTTTAAAATAAAATTCACAGCTTCCACTTTTCCTTTTATAGTTTTTACAGGATAACGCTGTAGACAAAGAGATAATTTATAGTCCAATACCGGAACAGCCCTTTCCAAGATTTCATCAAAAGCCTTTGCTCCGTTTTCTTTTAAAAAATCATCGGGGTCCTGAGAAGCGTTAAGAGATGCGATCCTTACCTTACAACCCTGTTCTTCCAGAATTTCAACGCTTTTAAGAGCTGCAGTTTCTCCCGCTGCGTCACCATCAAAAACCAACACCGCCTCCCGCGCATTTCTAACAATAAGCCTTGCCTGTTCACGGGTAAAAGCTGTCCCCAAGCTGGCAACAGTCTCTTCGAACCCGAACTGGTGAGCAGTAATTACGTCCATATACCCTTCAACAATTACTGCCCTACCCTTTTTTCTCGCACAGCGTGCTGCTTTATGCAGTCCGTATAATACGCTTCCCTTATGAAAGAGAACGGTCTCCGGTGTGTTAAGATACTTGGGCCTGCCGCCATCCAGTTCTCGCCCCCCGAAACCCAGAACCCTCCCACGTTCGTCATAAATGGGAAACATAACCCTGTTGCGGAACCGATCAAAATAAACCGGGCTCTTTTTATTTTTACTTTCCGAAGCAAGGCCGGAAGCTACCAACTCTCCGGGAGTAAAGCCTCTTTTTTCCCCGAATGAAAGAACTGCATTCCAACTGTCCGGTGCATAGCCCAGTTGAAATTCTTCTATCATTTCTTTTGAAACTCCACGATTTAAAAGATATTCCCTAGCCTTCTCACCCAGCTCATGCTCTGTAAGCAAATAATTATAAAACCTGGCAGCTAAACTATTAATAGTACAGAGTCTCTTTCTATATTCTTCATCCTTATTTAAAACTTTTCTTTCTTGACCGTCCGGTAGCAGTACACCTGTTCTCTTTGCCAGATACTCTACCGCTTCAGGAAAGGAATAGTTTTCCCAAAGCATAAGGAAATTAAAAACATTACCTCCAGTTCCGCAGCCAAAACAGTAAAATAACTGCTTATCGGGAGATACCGTAAAAGAAGGTGACTTCTCCGAATGGAAGGGGCAAAGACCCGTATAATTGCTTCCACTTTTTGTAAGCATAACATGCTCGGCCACTATTTCAACTATATCTATACGGCTTCTTATTTCATTAATTACTTCTTCGGGAATATGCTTTGGCACCCTTTACCACCTGCGGTTGGCGGGAAGCAACAAATGGAATTTCTAAACTTACACTAAATCTTCGTCACTTTATTCCGAATTCCTTCTTCTTTAATAGCAAACAGACAAACTTTAATAATAACGGACCTGACAACAAATAATAATATAAATTTTCTTAACCGGGAATTCTAAATTTTAATATATTCTCTCCTTAAATGATATGAAGTTTTATAAAAGATTTACGGGGACAAAAGAAGCCGAATAATTTTATCCATTTCAGGGGATGGTAAACAGTCCGACTCAGGAGGTGAGGAAACTATTAAAATACTAGCATTGTTGCTCCTGCTATTTATCGGCAGTGCCACCTTATATGTTCTTTACAGGAGTCTGCTCATACCGCTTATTCAACCGTTTATTAAAAACAGCAACAGGAAAATATAGAAATAATATCTATCTATTAAGTATATATCTTGTGATATACTTTATATAAACAATATCCTCATTTTTTAAATCTCCTTTTATAAAGGAGAGTGCAACCAAGTAAGTGCACTCTCCTTTTTTTAATAATGGACATGAATAATTTATTTAGACTTGGTTACTATATAAAAAGGGAAGAAAATGTTCCTGTTAGGTATCTGGTCACTACCTAAATAGTCTGACCGACGAAGAGAACATTTTCTTCCCTTTTTATTTACGATAACAGATCTCCAAGAGAAAACCCTACCGGAACAAAGAGCTTTTGATAACTAGCAATGGCAAAACGGTCAGTCATCCCCGCAATATAATCACATACGCCACGGGCGAGGTCCCCTTTATCAAAGCCTTCCGGAAGCTGTTCGGGGTTTTCTATAAAAAATAGATACAGCTGTTTAATTAAGCGCTTTGCTTTGTTTTCTTCTGTTTTAGCTTTTGACCCTGTATAGACCCTTTCAAACAAAAATTTTCGTAAGTTATCTGTTGCATGCTGCACCTCGGGACTCATACCTATTTCTGTCTTATTGTAACTGTACTTAATTAGATCAATAACCATCGTGCTGATCCTGGTCCTGCTTTCTTCACCTAAAATTTTTATACATTCCCGTGGCAGCTGCTCTCCGGATATTATACCTGCCCGCAGGGCATCATCTATGTCATGGTTTATATAAGCTATCCTGTCTGCTATTTTAACAACCTGGCCTTCCAGGGTAGAAGGGGACACCTCTCCTGTATGGTTTACAATACCATCACGAACCTGATTTGAAAGATTAAGGCCGCGGTTGCCCTCTAAAAGGTCCACCACTCTCAAACTTTGAAAATTATGTTTAAACCCTTCACTATAAATTTCATTTAATGCTTCTTCCCCCGAATGCCCGAAAGGAGTATGTCCCAAGTCATGACCTAGTACTATGGCCTCTGTAAGGTCTTCATTTAATTTCAACGCTCTAGCTATTGTTCGGGCAATTTGAGATACTTCAAGAGTATGAGTTAACCTGGTACGAAAGTGGTCACCTTCGGGCGAAATAAAAACCTGCGTCTTATGCTTCAAACGCCTGAACGACTTAGAATGAATTATACGGTCACGGTCACGTTGAAATTCAGTACGCACTTCGCATTTCTTTTCTTCATATTTTCTGCTGCTATTAACACTAAGCGCAGCATACGGGGAAAGAAATTCTTTTTCCCTGCGTTCCAGTTCTTCTCTAAAGTTTATGTTAAAGCCCTCCCCGATGTCAGGAGCGGTGGCGCAAATCGGAAAGGGTTACAGCAGATTCTGCTACCCGCTGACCGAGTATGCGCGCTCTCTCCAAACCCTTTGTATCCTCTTCAGCAGGCTTTTGAGCACAACTGCCAAAATGCCCGCAGTCTTCTAGATAAAATCCATCTCCTACAACCGTCATTCCTTGAACAAGCATCATCTGGAAAATAGCATTTAGCGTGTTCTCCTGCCCGCCGAATCGAGCTGCACCTACGGAAAGTGCACCGCCAGGAACATTAAGCAGAGCTTTTTCCTTGCGCAGTATTCGTGTTTTGTCCCAAAAAGCTTTAAGTTGTCCGGAAACAGTTCCAAAATAAACGGGACTTCCAATAAGTAGCCCGTCGGCCTTTCTCAGCAGATCAAAAACTTCCCCTAACCGGTTGTCTTTCGAACATGCGCCTTCACAGGGAGTACTGCATTGATTGCAAAACGGAACCTTGAGGTCCTTTAAGATTTCACTGATATGCACCAGTTCTGTCCGCGCTTTTTGCCGGCGTGCCCCTTCCAAAGCAGCTTCCAGTAAAGTAGACGTATTTCCTTTTTTTTGTGGGCTTCCGTTCAGGGCAACAACAAGCATAAATGTAATCCTCCTCATATTAAAGAAACCTTTTAATTTTTTCAATAAAGGTCTTTTTCTTAATTAAATACCTTTTCTGCTACCTTGTCTGCGGTTATTATCTCAAAAATACCATATTACCCTTATTTATTTTTTAAGGCAGCCTGAGCTGCGGCCAACCGCGCAATAGGAACCCTGTAGGGAGAACAGCTTACAAAATCAAGCCCAATTTGGTGGCAAAATTCAATAGATTGAGGCTCCCCCCCGTGTTCACCGCAAATACCAACTGTTAAATCCGGTTTCGCACCCCGACCTGCTTCCACAGCCATTTTCATAAACTTACCCACTCCTTTAAAGTCCAATACTATAAAGGGGTTGTCTGTGAGGATCTTTTCTTCTATGTATTGTTGCAGAAATTTCCCCTCCGCGTCATCACGAGAAAATCCAAGCGTTGTCTGGGTTAGATCGTTGGTCCCAAAGGAGAAAAAATCCGCAGAAGCCGCTATTTTATCGGCTACTGCAGAGGCACGCGGGACTTCAATCATGGTT
>DDHO01000054.1:872-14414 GCA_002352935.1 Firmicutes bacterium UBA1874 | reverse complement strand
GGCTACTGCACAGGCACGCGGTACTTCAATCATGGTTCCTACAGAATACTTAAATTCCGAACCCGTTTCCTCCTTTATCTGCCGGGCATTTTCATCAATAACTTTCCTTAATAGTTCCAGTTCGCTACGGTCCATAACCAGAGGAATTTCTACTTCCGGCTTCACATCACAACCTTCCTGCACAAGCTTCACAGCAGCATGGAAAATTGCACGCACCTGCATAGCATAAATTTCCGGGAAGGTAATACCCAGACGACAGCCCCTGTGGCCAAGCATGGGATTGAACTCCGAAAGTTCCCTCACCTGCCGAAGCAATTCCTTTTTTTCTTTTATTTTGTCCGCAGAGGCCCCTGCCAGACGCAATTCAGCAATTTCCTCCAGTATTTCTTCCTTATTAGGTAAAAATTCATGCAGGGGCGGATCTAACAGACGAATGCAGACAGGATAACCTTGCATGGCCTTAAGGATATCATAAAAGTCCCCTTCCTGCAGTGGTTCAAGCTTAGATAAGGCTTTAAGACGCTCTTCCCTGCTCCGGGAGAGGATCATTTGTTGTACCAGCGGCAACCTCTCCTGCCCCATAAACATATGCTCCGTGCGGCATAAGCCGATTCCGGTAGCACCGAATTCTCTTGCTTTGTCTGCATCCTTAAGATTATCCGCATTTGCCCTGACATCTAAGCTGCGGATTTCATCCGCCCAGGAGAGCAATATCTCAAACTCCCTGCTCAACTCCGGGTCTATCATGGACACTTCACCGAGTATAACTTCTCCGGTAACCCCGTCTATAGAAATAGGGTCGCCCTCCCTGACTTCATAACCATTAACATAGAATTTTCCTGCCGCCAAATCTATTTTTATGGCATCGCACCCTGAAACACACGGTTTCCCCATTCCCCGGGCAACTACCGCAGCGTGGCTGGTCATCCCACCGCGCGAAGTAAGAACTCCCCGAGCAGCAACAATACCGTGGATATCATCCGGTGTCGTTTCTGTACGCACTAAAATAACGTCTTCTCCTTTACTGGCCTTTCTTTCAGCCTCATCTGCATTGAAAACAACTATCCCGCTGGCTGCTCCCGGCGAAGCGGGCAGGCCCTTCGCAACAACGTTTTTTTTGGCACAAGGATCAATTCGACGGTGTAACAGTTGGTCTAGCTGGCATGGATCTACCCTAAGCAAAGCTTCTTCTTTGCTTATTAACCCTTCTTTAACCATATCAACAGCAATCTTAATTGACGCAGCTGCAGTTCGCTTACCGTTACGGGTTTGAAGAATGTATAATTTTCCTTTTTCAATAGTAAATTCTATATCCTGCATATTGCGGTAGTGACATTCAAGGTTAGAACAGACATTTTGAAGTTCTTCAAAAACTTCGGGCATTTTCTCTTTTAGAGTAATAATCGGTTGAGGAGTTCGGATACCGGCAACCACGTCTTCTCCCTGTGCATTAATTAAATATTCGCCGTAAATTTTATTCTCGCCTGTTGAAGGATTACGGGTAAACATTACCCCTGTTCCGCAATCTTCCCCCATATTACCAAAAACCATAACTTGAATATTTACTGCAGTTCCCAGATCGTCCGGAATTTTATGAATTCTCCTGTATACTATTGCCCTATGGTTGTTCCATGAATTAAATACCGCACTGATAGCCATCTTCAATTGCTCTTTAGGATCCTGGGGGAATTCCCTCCCAGAATTTAACCTAACAATTTTCTTATATTCTTTTATAACCTCTTCTAGTTCCTCCGCATTAAGCTCGCAGTCCTGTAAAATACCCCTTTTATCCTTAACCTTTTCCAGTTGATTTTCAAATTGAGTATTTTCTATGCCCAGAACAACGCCGCCAAACATTTGGATGAACCGCCTATAACAATCAAGAGCAAAGCGTTCATCGCCTGTTGCCAGGGCCAAGCTTTTCACGGTTTTATCGTTAAGTCCCAGGTTCAAGATAGTATCCATCATACCGGGCATGGAAACAGGGGAACCAGACCTTACAGAAAGAAGCAGAGGGTTATCCCCATCGCCGAATTTTTTTCCTACAATACGTTCAATCTCTGCTAATTTCTCGTCCAATTGGGCCTCCATACCTGGAGGAAATTCCTGGCCGAGTGCTAGATATTCTTTACATGCTTCGCAAGAAATGGTAAAACCGGGAGGTACAGGCAAACCGATCTTGGTCATTTCGGCCAGGTTTGCTCCTTTTCCCCCCAAAAGAGTTTTCATATCTGCATTTCCTTCACTGAACAGGTAAATATATTTTTTAGCGTTCATTTCGCTCCCCCTTATAGTATAATTCCAATATCTTTCCGGCCGTTTCTTCAAGTGCCCTGTTTGTAACATCCACTACAGGGCATCCGATGCGCTTCATTATTTCATCAGCATAATTTAATTCTTTTAAAATTCTATCCAACTTAGCATAGTCTGCACCGGCAGTAAGGCCTAAAGATTTTAGCCGTGCCTGTCGAATATCGTACAGCAAATCGGGGCTGATCGTTAATCCTATCACCCGCCAAGCCGGGAGCTGAAATAGTTCCTCCGGTGGAGCAACTTCCGGGACTAAAGGGAGATTAGCTACTTTCAAGCGATTATGCGCCAAATACATGCTAACCGGCGTTTTGGAAGTACGGGAAACTCCGATAAGAACGATGTCCGCATGGAGCATGCCCCGCGGGTCCTTACCGTCATCATATTTTACCGCAAATTCCAGGGCCTCTACCTTGCGAAAATATTCTTCATCCAATTTACGCAGCAGTCCCGGCTCCATTCTGGGGGGAGTCGGGCTGACCTTTTTCAACGCTTCTATCATGGGTCCCAAAATATCAACAGTAGGAATTTTATATTCCTCAGCCAGCTCTATAAGTTTCTTTTTTAGATCCTCCAGCACCAGCGTATACGCTATTACGCTCGGGTACTGTGCAGCTTCTTTAATTTTCTCCTTTAAATACTCCGGATCGTTCATATAAGGAACACGTCTCACTTCGAAACTCCCGGAATTAAACTGACTTACAGCCGCCCTAGCTACAAATTCTGCTGTTTCACCCAATGAGTCTGAAATAACGTATACTACCGGTTTTATCTCCTCACAGTTGTTACCTATGTTCGCTCCTCCTTCCTAGTTCACCTCTCCCAGTTCAACAAACAATTTGGTGATATTCGTCTTGGTTATCCTTCCGATAACCTCCAGCTTATCTTCTCCGCCGTTATTCGCGAGTTTGCGTACTACGGGAAGAGCATCTACTTCATGTTCAACCATTCTTTTGGCTGCTTCGTAAACGGTTTGTTCGGCGGTAATAGTAATAATGTTGGGCATACGTGTCATTATTACCGTAACCGGTATTTTATGAATATTTGTCTGGCCCAGAGCTACCTTAAGTATATCCTTTCTAGAAACAACGCCTTCCAACACCCCTCCTTCACTTACTACAAAGAGCGTCCCCACATCTTCTACAAACATAATAACTACAGCATCGTAAACCGAAGTTGTCTCGTTGACTACAATAGGAACGGGTTTTATATCTTTTACCTGCAGTCTCCTGATCTCATCAGCAACCAAATTGTTTACTGTTTTCCCTGTAAAAAAATAACCTATGCGGGGACGCGCTTCCAAAATGCCCGCCATTGTAAGAATTGCCAAATCAGGACGCAGGGTGCCACGCCGAACCTTAAGTTTCTCGGCTATCTTTTTGCTCGTTATGGGACCCGACTGCCTGACTATTTCAATTATTTTTTCTTGTCTCTCGGAAAATTGGATAGGCCCACCACCTTCCTCTTCCCGCAAAAGCCTCTTTTCATTTTTGTAGCTTATATTTAAATAGTGTTATACTAATATGGCAAGCTTTCTAAATATGTTATATACAATATTGACGGAATATTTCCTTCATGATGGCTTACTTTTTATCGGACATACTTAAATTGCTAACTCCGAAAGGCAGGCTATGCCATCTATATAGTCCGAAATATGCTTCAGCATGGCCAGCCGGTTATGTTTTATTTGCTCCTCATCAACCATAACCATGACATTGTCAAAAAAGATATCAGCATACTTGCGTAGGGGTATTAACATTTCCAGTGCTCCATAATAATCTTCTTGAATAATTTTTTTGTTGGCTTCTTTACGCAAACGTTGAAAAGAATCCCACAGCATTTTTTCTTCCTGTTGCTTAAAAAGTACGGGGTCGATCTCAGAGCTCCGAGCATTGTATGCAATTTTTTTTATTCGGTTATATCCCGTAAGCAGTTCTTCCATTTCTGGCCTACGGCAAAATTCAGCAAGAGCCCGAGCACGGCGAAGGGCATCAGCAGGATCATCTCCAGCAGGCTTCAATATGGCGTTTACTATGTCGTAACGTATGCCTTTTTCTATTAAGATATTCTGCAAACGCTGCCGGAAAAAGTCTCCAGCCAGTTCCACAACCGCTTCGCTTTCCAGCAAAAGCTTTAATTTTCTTCTATAAAGACCGTAAGAAGCCTCGACGGTTTCCTTAAGGCTGAGATGGCGGTCCTGCTGAATAAGTATATGGCAAACGCCTAAAGCCTGGCGACGCAGGGCATAGGGATCCTGAGATCCTGTGGGTTGAATGCCGACACTGAAGCATCCCACAATTGTATCAATTTTATCTGCCACAGCTAAGACCATCCCAACCGGGGTAGATGGCAACTCGTCTCCTGTAAACCGCGGCAGGTAATGCTCGCGGATACCCGCGCATACTGCCTCTCTTTCGCCAGCATGCGCGGCGTAATAAAAGCCCATAATTCCCTGGAGTTCTGGAAACTCCTCCACCATTTCGCTTACAAGATCCGCCTTGGACAGGAAGGCGGCTCGTACCGCATCCCTGACAACCGGCCCCGGAAGCTCTAATTTATTCCCAATATACGCCGACAGCTCCATGAGGCGGCTTGTCTTGTCCCCCATTGTACCCAGCTTTTCGTGGAATACTACATTATCCAATTTTTTAACCTTGACCGTTATCTTTTCTTTTAGATCCTCATTATAGAAAAAAGAAGCATCAGCTAGGCGCGCTTTTAATACTTTCTCGTTTCCTTGTCTCACAATATCGAGGTAGTCACTATTACCGTCACGCACTGCAATAAATTTAGGTAGCAGTTCCCCTTCATCCCCGCGCACCGGAAAATACCTCTGGTGTTTCTTCATGGATGTAACAAGCACCTCGTCGGGCAGTTCCAAATATCTCGGATCAAAAGTACCGCAAAGTGCTGTCGGGTATTCCAGCAGGTTGGATACTTCCTCCAGGAGAGTTTGGTCCTCTTCTATCCGTCCACCTTCCTTCCGCGCAAGGTCGCTTATTTGTCTGTAAACTAACGAATTGCGTTTTTCAGTATCGGCTATCACGCTGCACCTTTCCAGCCGTTCTTCATATTCACTCGCTGTTTTTATTTCAACAGGACAGGGAGCCAAAAAACGATGCCCTCTTGTTGTCCCCCCTGCTCGCAACCCTGAAAGCTCAAAAGGGATAACTTTCTGTCCGAAAACTGCAAGCAACCACCGTATGGGTCGGACAAAACGAAAGTTTCCTTCTCCCCAACGCATAGTTTTGGGGAAAGAAAGCTCCCGGATAATACTAGGTAAAAGGTCAAGGAGCAGAACCGCCGTCTGCTGACCAGCATTTTTTTTCAGAGCAAAAACATAGTCCCCGGAGTCCGTATTTTTAATTAATAAATCTTCTACAGCCACTCCCTGACTCCGGGCAAAACCAAGGGCGGCTTTAGTAGGCTTCCCGTCACTCGTAAAACCAACTGAAGCTGCAGGCCCCCTTACTTTTTCCACGGTATCCTTCTGCTTCTCCTTAACATGGTATGCGAGGAAGGCCAGCCGGCGAGGCGTACCGTATGTTCGTACTTTTTGAAACTCTATACGGTTTTCAGAAAACTTTTCCATACACTTTTCCGCTAATTCCTTTAGCGCTCCGGAGAGAAACCGGGCTGGTATTTCTTCGGTACCTATCTCCAGTAGAAGATCTTTAGCCATTCTAAGCCCCCCCTTTCTCCAAGCTTCTCAACTTCTTAGCATTTTGCTGCTTTAAAAGCTTATCCCTTTTTTCCGCATCCTTTATTAAGGGGTAACCCAATTTCTCGCGTTGTTTCAGATAACTTTCTGCACATAAATTAGCCAAGTGCCTTACGCGGGCTATATAGCCGGTTCGTTCAGTAACACTTAAAGCTCCCCTGGCGTCAAGAAGGTTAAAGATATGAGAACATTTAAGTACATAATCGTATGCTGGCTGTACCAGACTCTTTGCAACAACCCGGCGGCACTCTCCTTCATACATTTCAAAAGCCTTAAAAAGCATTTTTATGTCCGCAACTTGAAAATTGTAATGAGAGTAATCAACTTCGCTTACATGGTGCACGTCACCATAACTAATCCCTTCCACCCATTCGATTTCAAACACGCTTTCTTTTTTTTGTATGAACATGGCTAAACGTTCTAAACCGTATGTAATTTCCACAGCTACCGGATTGCAATCCTGTCCCCCGCACTGCTGGAAATAAGTAAATTGCGTAATTTCCATGCCATCTAACCATACCTCCCATCCTAAGCCCCAGGCACCCAACGTAGGAGATTCCCAATTGTCTTCCACAAAACGAACATCATGCTGCAGCAAATCCAGCCCCAAAAATCGCAAGCTGTTCAGATAGATCTCTTGAATATTATGTGGAGAAGGTTTCTGAACAACTTGGTACTGGTAATAATGCTGCAGTCTGTTGGGGTTCTCACCGTAACGCCCATCAGTGGGCCGGCGGGATGGTTCCACATAGGCAACTTTCCACGGCTCGGGGCCAAGAACTCTTAAAAATGTTGCCGGGTGCATGGTTCCCGCTCCTTTCTCGATATCGTACGGCTGCTGTATAATACACTGCTGCTTACCCCAATATTCGTTTAATTTTAAAATCAAGGTCTGAAAATTCATGTTTATTATTTATCCTCCTCATCAAAAAAAACCCCCGCCTGTAAATAACTACAGGGACGAGAGTTTCCCGCGGTTCCACCCTGATTGGCCTTTCATTTATTTATGAAGAGGCCCACTTTCGATAAAATTGTCTGCAGGCTTTACTGGCTTTACTGGCATATTAAAAACCAGCAAAAAGCTTTCTTCCTGCGGCTCCGGAACGCCTTCCCTGCCCCCAGCCGACCCCGTTTCCACCACCCCGGGACTCTCTGTTCGGTTTTTGACAGGTACTACTCTCCATCACTGCCAGTACAACTAAACTATCATGCAATTTATCAGAGGTAATTACGGTTGTCAAGTAGAAAATTTCAAAACCGGCTTAAATGCGATTAATGTGTTGCAATGTTTTTTCAAAAGCATCAAACCATATACAGGTTTTCAACCTCTTGTAAAAATTTAAGTGATTTTAATCTCTTTTCCAGATGATATAAAACATATTCTTGAACAAGTCTTTGTAAATCGTTATTATGAGAGCTAGATGCTTTAAGACGGGTAAAAACTTTAAGATCCGTGGTGGCCAGTTTTTTCCATAATGCAATAATACCCGCATTTACCCTGGAAGCAGAAGGATCTTCGTTATTACACTGCGGACAAAGCACTCCACCCAAAGCAACGCTGAAAAGCACCTCATTTTCTTTTAAAGGTGCGTTGCAACTAACGCAATTATCCAGCTCGGGGTTATACCCTAAAATTTTCAACAGCTTAACCTCAAACATGCGGCTTACCATAGCTTCAGAATTTCCGGAATTTAATAGATGAAGGGTGGCCACAAGTAGAAAAAATACCCTTTCACTAGCCTCACCCTGCGGCAAAATCTCATTCAAAAACTCGACCAGATAGGACGCATAAGCCAGTTTTCTTAAATCTTCCTGAATATCAGTAAATCTCTGAAGGTTTTCTCCCTGGATTATAGTATAAAGCCCACGGCCTTCGTAAAGTTCAAACCTCGAAAGGCTCAGCCATTGTACCGCTCCCCTGGAGCGGCTTTTTGGTTTGCGGACGCCCTTAGCAACAGCGTCAATTTTCCCCATCTCTCTAGATAATAAAGTAACTATCTTGTGAGCTTCTCCGTAATCCCGGGCGTTGAGCACAACTGCTTCAATTTTACGGTAGGAACCCAAATTCCCACTTCCTCAGGATTTCTATAAATCCGCCCTCTGCTCTACTTCGTACGAAGCACTTTCTAGGCCCGACTCCACCCTTTTGAGTTCTTTATAAAATAAATAAGCACCGATATACCCGGTGGACGTAAAAATATCCCACATAAGTTCGCTTTTTTTCATTAGGTACCATCCTTTCACAAAGGGAGTACTTCCCTAATTAGGCTTACCCTCCAATTACGATCTATACTAGTTTTATTCTGGTACTTTTTAATATTCTTTGCAGCCATTTTTTGCTTATATTAAAAAGATTCAGTAATCTTTCAAATAAAGTAGTTAAGGAATATTATAAACCCCACATTTAAGTTTCGCAAGACCGATCGTAACCCATTATGGTTACATCATATTGTTTTTTACGCCAATTTTTCCTGACCTTTACGCGTAAATCCAAAAATACCTTGCAGTTTAATAAATTTTCTATATCTGCCCTAGCCAAACTGCCTATATTTTTCAGCATTGAACCTCGTTTCCCAATAAGTATGCCTTTCTGGGAGTCCCTTTCGACATAAATGCTCGCTGCAATATAAACATTACCTTCACGTCGCTCTTCAAAAGCATCTATTTTCACGGCCAGAGAATGAGGAACTTCCTCTCTGGTAAGAAGCAGAGCTTTTTCCCTGATAAGCTCGGAGATAAGGAATTGTTCCGGGCGGTCTGTAATCATTTCCGGAGGAAAATAACGTGGACCTTCGGGAAGGTGTTCTTTTAAAAGTTCGGTTAGAAGCGTTAGGTTATAGCCCGTAAGTGCGCTGACAGGAACTATTTCAGAAAAGGTATGGAGCTCCCTTAATTTATCTGTTAAAGAAAATAGTTTTTCTTCCGAGACAAGGTCGGTTTTATTTAAAACCAAAAAACAGGGTGTTGATATTCCGCTGAGTTTTTCTAAGATATATCTCTCCCCTCTACCGAATTCAACAGAAGCATCCACAACGTAAAAAATTAAATCCACTTCTTTCAGGGTGCTTTCTGTTACTTCAAGCATGTATTCACTCAACTTGTGTTTTGGCTTGTGAATTCCGGGAGTATCCAAAAATACTGACTGAAAATTTTCCCTCGTAAGGACCCCGGATATTTTGTTTCTGGTTGTTTGAGGCTTATCTGAAACAATGGCGACCTTTTTCCCGAGAAGGTTATTTAAAAGGGTAGATTTCCCCGCATTTGGTCTTCCGACAATTGCAACAAATCCGGAACGGTGAACTTTGTTATTAGACAAAAAATTCACTTCCTTTTAAGCTTCTCCAAATTTTTGCTTATATTTAAACACGATCGGTATCAGTTTATTAAGTTCCATCACCTTAAACTTGGCGTGAGTATTTGCCGCAATAACCTTCATTCGCGGGCTGAATTCCGCCAATACCTGAAGGCATCCACCGCAGGGAATACAGTAATCATCGCATTCCCCTACAACTGCTATTTTGGAAAATCCCCGTTCTCCTTCTGAGACTGCCTTTGCAACCGCAGCCTGCTCGGCGCATATCGTCAAGCCGTAAGAAGCATTTTCTACATTGCACCCTGTATAGACTTTTCCGGTTAATGTAAGCAAAGCTGCACCAACGTAAAAACCAGAATATGGTGCATAAGCATTTTTTCTCGCCTCGATAGCCTTCTTAACTAACTCCTTTTCCACAGCATATCTATCTCCCTAAACTCGCTTTTGAAAAAACAAAAGTTATTTTAAATTTTCGGGCACACAGCGCAAATTTTCTTTTGATGCTCCTTCCTCAAGATCCCCTTCTTTATTAGATTTAGAAAAAGGGGGTGTAACAATACCTCCGGAAATAATCATTTTCAAACCTTCTTCCACCGTCATATCCAAATAAATAATATCTTCTTGAGGTACTAAAAGGAAAAAGCCGGAAGTAGGGTTAGGAGTTGTTGGCAAAAATACATTTATAACGGTATGTCCCGTTTTTTCCTGAACTTCCCCTTTTGTTTCTCCGGTAGTAAAAGCCAGAGCATAAATTCCTCTCCTGGGATACTCAATCATGACAACGTGGCGAAAAGCCTCGCGGTTACGCATATTAAAGGCCTCGACGACCTTTTTTACAGTAAGATAAATAGACCTGATTAAAGGAATACGGGTCATTATATTTTCAAAAAAATTGATTAATGTCCTGCCCACCAAACTGCTCGCAAGAAGCCCCACAATCAGTACGGTAGCAATAGTAAGCAGCAGCCCCAGCCCGGGAATGTCCCAGCCGATTAATTTTATAAATATTTTACCTGTATAGCCGTCAAGAAAATTAAATAACAGCCACAAAAAATAAAGAGTGACCGCCGCAGGCAAAAGTACTATTATTCCGGCCATAAAATAATTTCTTAATTTTTTTAACATAATTAATCAACCTTTTAATTCTATTTTCTGTTATAAATTTCCTTTTTCCAGTTCTACCAGCAACTCTTTTTCCTTCTTGCACATGCGTTTTTGTTTTTCTTCTTCTTCGTCATCATAGCCGAGAATATGAAGAATACCGTGAATAGTTAAGAAACTGATTTCTTTTTCCAGGGAATGCCCGTACTGCCTTGCCTGTCGCTGTGCTGTTTCAACGGAAATAACTACGTCACCCAGTAAGACCTCTCCGGTAGCTTCTTCTACAATTGGTCCTTCATTGGCGGACTCCAAAAAAGCAAAAGAAAGAACATCCGTCGTTTCTTCACGGCCCCGGTAGCAGGTATTTAGTTCACGGATTTTATTATCGTCTACCAGAATAATTCCTAACTCCGAATTAGCAGGGCACCTTTCTGATTGCAATACATGCATAGCAACCTTTTTCAGGAGGCCCAATAGTTTTTTAGTAACGACTATTTTATCCTGCAGATTTTGAACGTGCAACTCCATCGGATTTTTTTCTCCTTTCAACTTCTTCCAGCGCGAGTTCGGGATATTCAATACGGGAATGAAATGCTCCGCTCAAAATGCGGACAAAAGCACTGGCAATCGTATTTAACTCTTTAAATGTTAGATCGCTGTGGTCAAGCTGACCATCCTCCAGTTTTTCCCTTATTACTTTTCGGACAAACCCCTCCATACGTCCGGGGTTGGCATTTTGAAGTGATCTTACTCCCGCTTCCACGCTGTCAGCCAGCATCACAATGGCCGCCTCCTTAGTCCGCGGTTTCGGAGAATCATATCTAAAATCTTTTTCTGTAATATTGGAGCCAAAGCCGCTTTCTACAGCCTTATGGTAGAAATAAGATAAAAGACCGGTGCCATGGTGCTGTTCTATAATGTCAGTGACAACTTCAGGCAATTTTTCTTCCCTTGCGATTTCCAGGCCATCCTTGATATGAGATGTTATTATCAACGTGCTTAAAGTGGGAGACAATCTGTCATGAGGATTTTCCCCTGCCAGCTGGTTTTCAACGAAGAAATAAGGCCTTTTTAGTTTCCCCAGATCATGGTAATAAGCTCCCACACGGACAAGCAAAGAGTCAGCTCCTACCGCATCCGCAGCTGCTTCTGCCAGGTTTGCAACCATTATACTGTGGTGATAGGTACCCGGAGCATTCAAAAGCAGCCTTTTTAAAACAGGCTGGTTGGGGTTGGAAATTTCCAGCAATTTGACAGAACTCGTGATGCCGAAAGTGGTTTCCAAAAAAGGCAGTGAACCTATAGTAAGAACTGAAGAAAACATCCCGTTTACAATACCCAATATAATAGCCAGGAATAAGAGATCAAGAGAAAACCGTAAAATAAGACCCAGCGCAAGAATTACTACGGTATTAGCAAGCATAATAAAAAGACTTGCCTTTACAAAATCGCCGCGCTGGCTTAAATGGGACACGCTAAAAACTCCGGCCAGTCCTCCCGCTACAGCAACCGCAGAAAACTGAAGGTTATTACCTGTCATCACTCCCGCTAAAATTCCAATCACAACCGTTATAAAAATGGCCAGGTGCGCGTCAAGAAGTATGGCAATAAGCATGGAACCCGCCGCAAGGGGGATCAAGTAACCTCCCAATGGTAAACCGGTACCGAAATCTACAGCTGTTACCACCCTTGCCAAAATTAATACTACAATTATGATCAGCCCTAAAAGAATAAAATAAGGATCTCTTTTATAAATTTCTTTTTTAAAACGATACAAGTAAAACAGAACGGACATGTAAACCATCAAAATAAAGATTGCAAGCCCCAGCAGGGGGAGATAAGGAGCTTCGCTTCGCAGCATACCAAGTTTCCGCAGTGCTTCGATATGGGCTTCGGTAACGATCTCTCCCTCATAGACTATTTTTTCCCCTTGGTAAATAGTAACTTGCACAGGTTCTACTGCTTTTTTTGCTTCCTCTACCATTTGAGACGTAACAATAGGATCATATTCCATATTCGGCTTAAAATTCAGTTTTTTCAATACTGCTTTAGCCACGGGCTGAATTTCAGACTGCAGTACACTCCCCATAATTTTCTGGGTTATTTCATTTTTTACTTCTTCGGTCTCATCTTTTTTAATGCCCTCTTCATAGGCACTACGGAGATGGAACATAATACTCGACTTAAGTGCTTCTAGCTGCTCCGGATTTTCTAAAATGAAAATTGCACCATCGCGAGAACCGAGCTTTTCTTGTATTTTTTCAATTTTTTCCTCCTTACTCAAGCCGGTGCTTGATATGTTTTCCTGCAAAAAATTAAAAAAATCTTCAACCTCCCGGCTGAGCTCTTTTATTACCGAAGGATCTATTTTATAAGCAGGGCTTACCTGCTGGGCAGCTTCCTCGCGAGCTTTACGGGTCAAAACTTCACTTTCAAAAGCTGTGCTGTGGCTTGCTTTAAAATCTTTAGGGCTGGGTTGTCCAACAACGACATTTGCTTCTTTTGGCAAAAAGTTCACAGACGCAATGATTAATGTCAGAAGAAAAAAAACAAGACCCCACAGCATGCGACGTGCCGTGAGGTTTCGCCACATTTTTACAAAAAATAACTGCACGCGCTTCTTGTGAAGCCTTTTCACCATCCGGCACCTCCAAGGTCAGCCCCGCTGCTCATAAGCCTGAATAATCCTCCAAACCAGGGGGTGGCGTACTACATCTGCTTCCGTTAGAAACTGAAACGATATTCCTTTTACTTCCTCTAATACCTTCCTGGCATCCATTAGTCCAGAAGTATGCCCGGGAGGCAAATCTATTTGAGTTACATCTCCCGTAACCACGACTTTAGAACCGAAGCCGGTCCTGGTAAGAAACATTTTCATCTGTTCCGGAGTAGTATTCTGCGCCTCGTCAAGAATTATAAAAGATTCATCCAATGTCCTTCCCCGCATATACGCAAGAGGAGCAATTTCTATAAGGTTCCTTTCCATATATTTCAGCGCCGTTTCCATCCCCAGCATATCGTACAGGGCATCATATAAGGGGCGCAAGTAAGGGTTTACTTTTTCTTGTAAGTCCCCAGGTAAAAAACCCAGTTTTTC
>DDHO01000054.1:0-658 GCA_002352935.1 Firmicutes bacterium UBA1874 | reverse complement strand
GAAAACCCAGTTTTTCGCCCGCCTCTACAGCAGGACGTGTAAGCAAAATACGGTTTACGTCCTTATTTCGCAGGGCAAGTACAGCCATGGCTACAGCTAGGTACGTCTTACCCGTACCGGCAGGACCGATGGCAAAAACAAGATCATATTCTCTCATGGCCTCAACATAACGACGCTGTCCGAGTGTTTTAGGCCTGATAGGCTTCCCCCTGGGCGTAATATAAATTTCCTGAGTAAGAGCCTTGGCAAGCTTCTGTTCTTCCCCGTTTTTCCGTTTCAAGACTTTTAATGTATGATCAATAGTGTTAATACTGATTATTGTGCCTTTTTCAGCAAGGGCAACTAAATTTGAAAATAATTGCTGGGCATGGCCAACTGCCTCCTCCTCGCCCGAAATAATTAATTCATTCCCCCGAGCAACGATTTTAGCAGCACAATTGCTTTCAATGTAACGTAAATTTTGGTCGTTACTACCGAAAACATTTGCAGCCTCACCGTTTGAACCTACATTAATTTTCACTTCACAAATTTTCCCCAAAAACAAACCTCCCGAACGCAAAAATTATTATTTTAAGAAAATTTTCTCTATATATTATAACACTTTATTCATAAAATACGAAATAAGATAAGATTGAACATAGTGTCAATATTGTAGGAT
>DDHO01000079.1 GCA_002352935.1 Firmicutes bacterium UBA1874 | reverse complement strand
TACAATAACTTTACTCTAACGAAAGCCTTAGCTGGCTATACCCATTTTATTTGATTGTTGTGGAAGCGGAATTTGAAAATAAATGTTTTATATTGAATTGTGTTGCTTCTGTTCTTCAAATAGATTGAATTTATAGTAGGCCCAGGTAACAAAAGCAAACCAAGAAAAATAGATAATATAAGGAACAATAAAATCACCGTAGTTCCATTCAAATATGCCTAATTTTTTTAAAACGTTGGAAAACAGAGTGCTGTAAAAGGCTGCAAATATGATGTAGATAAAAATCAACGGTTTTACCGGGGTAGAAAATAAAAGAAAAGCGTAAAGTAAGCTACCCATGATATAGGAGGAAAAAACGGCATTCCAAAAGAACCAAAAGGCCCATAATTAATATAGCCGCCAATGCCTAAAAGGTGGGTTACAATTATTATTAGACAAATGTCTATTATACCTCCTAAAAAAATTGAATAAGATGCTAGAATTCGGATTTCTTTTCTGGGCACTATAAAAAAAACAAGAAAAACGAGGGCTAAGGTATAGATTGGGTATATAAAAAAAACAGGCATCTAATTTTCCTTTCGAAAAACATTTTCTATTATTATTTATTATTATTATGTAACGTTAATTCAATAATTATTTAATATAAAGATTAGGATTAATTAAAATTCAATGATAAAAAATCCCTTGATTTTAAAGAAACCCTCAAAATTTTGAGGGGTAAAAATATTTGGATGGGTTTTAATTTTTAAATTTCGTCTCTTTACAGCAATTAGGATCCTGACATTTTTCGGCACTCTTCAGCGCACTGGCGGCAAATCTGAGCGCACTTCTGGCAGTGATCATCTTTAAACATTTCGCATTCCACTGCACATTTATCGCAAATCTCAGCGCACAATTTACAGAGGTCTTTAGCATAATCAGCATCCATTGACATATAGGCAGCTGCCTGCTGGCAGATCATCGCGCATTGCACCAGTAAGCTCATACAAGTTTTTCTTGCTGCAGCATCAGGTTCGTTTAAACAAGCCTTAAGACATTCAAAACAGGCTTGTGCACATTTTGTACATGCATCAATACAAGCTTGGTATTTATCAGTATTGTTCGTTACTACGCCCATTATTTATCCCCCCCTTTTAAATTTATTAGTTTACAAAATAAGTTAAATTTATTCATGTTTTACGAGAGGGCAGAGGTTAGCCTGACGAAGCTGAATGGAGTAAACAGCCCGAACGAACTGGAGTTGGCAAAGGGTTGTTTTTTTCGTGTGGGGAAGAATGACACGCAAGAGGCCAGCAATGTTAGGCCTTTCCTTCTCTGGGAATAGGCAGGGAATTATATTTGTAGATTTATTTCAGGCAGAGGTAAAAACCACCAGAGCTGTAAGGAAAAATCTTATTATTTAGTAAATAAAGGCCCCATCTTTAAAAGACGGGGCTAGTGTTTTGGTTTCAGAAATCTCGTGTATTCTTCAGTAGGGGAGGTTTAATTTGTTTTATTGCTGTTTATTTTATCACAACCGATATACCGGAAAAAACAGATAAAGCTAAAAAGGCATTTTTGATGTATATTTTGACAGTTTAAATTGCAGGTTTTATTAATTTAAGTTAAATTTCAATCCCATAAATACAAAGTAACGACAAAGTACTTCCTTACTTAATATAATTGTTCTATTATCACACTTTTTTTTCAGGTTAATATTATAAAAAAAAGATTAATTAAATCTCTTGAAAAAACGGGTAGCCCGGCTTCTTTGGTGGAAATATGTACCGGAAAGGTATGAATTGTGTGTCTGAACTTTTTAAAAAAGTTGAGGAGTTGCTTGCCAGTAAAGCTTTAAAGAGTATAATAAATTCGGATTTTATTACTTTAAAACAAATATTAACAGCACAGTCTATATTAATCAAAGCCGGTATACCGTATGACCTGACTTTTTCCCCGGGAACACGAAGAGCAGCTGCAGCGGCCAAGCTGACGATTTTTATTAACCCTACTACCACTCTATCTTTTACTTTTGCATTTGAAAGGGGTGGGAGCTTTTTTGGATAGAATGTTAATACGTATTGATCATTTTTTATAAAACCTAATTATTATCATTTTTTTCCAGAATTTCTTTTATACGCCGTTCAAACTCACCCAAATCGAGACCAGCTTCTTTCTTAATGCTTTTTCTCAGCATAGGGCCGACCCTACTAATATCATCAAGAAAATCACGGAGAAGCTCCAGAGATGCTGTAGCCTCTAAAATTTCCTGAGGGGTTTCAACAATGTTTGATATAATTGCATGTTCGGTCCTCGAAGCAATCATCGGAGCAGGTATTTGGTCAACATAAACCCTGGTGCGACGCCCCGGCCCCCGGTCATTTTCAATAGGCTCGAGGGCAATAATCTTATCTGACCTTACAAACTTTCCGTATCCTAGGGGTACGATGATTTTTTCTCTAATTTCCATACACTTCACATCCTTTGTTCTAAATAAAGTTAGCTTTTCCAATTTAGATTTGATTGATGCCGAAATATTAAATAACTTAGTTATTGCAGCCTGTTGACAAAGTCATGA
>DDHO01000064.1 GCA_002352935.1 Firmicutes bacterium UBA1874 | reverse complement strand
CTACAATAACTTTACTCTAACAATTGAAGAATAAACCTAAGCTGTCCGTGCTTCTCAACAAGAAAAATTTTTAAGTAAATCATAATTAATTTTCACGGACATATTTTTTTATTAACAATCCTGGGGGGAGGTGGTTTAGTTGGTTAACAGCAATGCAGCTGCAGCAGGAAAAGCACATCTATTTTTGCTGGGGCTGGTAATCTCATTAATATGTGCTTTCTTTCTTTCTATAATATTTGGAACCATTCTTTACTTCACCAATCTTTCCGAAACTTTTTTGCCAACGCTTTCCTTAATAGGTGTTACCCTAAGCCTTTTTGTAGGAAGTGCCACAGCAGCAAAAATTTCCGGCACGAAAGGACTGCTTTTAGGCCTAAGTATCGGATTTGCTTTTATCTTAATCAACATTATTCTTTCCCTATTATTTGGGAATCCATTAGTTTCAACAATAGTTCTCAAAAAATCAATTATTTGCCTGCTGGCAGGAGGCCTTGGAGGTGTGTTCGGAGTTACTCAAAGCTAATAATAAAGATCTTCAGAAAAAATACTCCTTTTTGCAAGGAGTATTTATTTTTTAAACATTTACTATGAAATTTTCCTTCATTGTTTAAGCACTTTTCTTAACAATTCTTTTAAAAAACCAGGCAAGCGAATAAAATAGACCTTCAATGGTTGTCACCCCTTTTTGAGAGCCTTATTAATTCTATTACATACTATTTTAAACTGCTCATAAAGGTGACATTTAAAATCATCTAATCAACTTAAAAATTACTATAAAATCAGGCCCAGAAATAAAAACATTAACACAACTGAGCTAATTCTCGCGGGAGGAGCTTACTAGAATGCGGGTATGTTTAGAAACTTCTTCCGGGTTTTTTTGAATACGTGCCACTCCCTCCTCACACGCAGCCAGTGCTACAGCACTTGCTACCGCCGGAGCTACTCTGTCGTCAAAAGGCTTAGGAATTACGTAATCTTCAGCTAACTCTTTGTCGCTGATAAGATCTGCCAGGGCATATACTGCAGCTATTTTCATTTTTTCCGTAATATTTGTGGCTCTTACATCAAGAGCACCCCTAAATACCCCGGGAAAAGCAAGAACATTATTAACTTGATTCGGAAAGTCCGAACGACCCGTACATACTACCCGAGCACCTGCAGCAAGTGCCAGATCCGGCATTATTTCGGGGGTAGGGTTGGCCATAGCCATAACGATAGAAGGAAAGTTCATCGACTTAATCATTGCTGGAGTTACGATCCCCGGTCCCGAAACCCCTATGAAAACATCGCTTCCCGGAAATACTTCTTCTAACCCCCCTCTGGCACCTTTGCTGTTAATCAATCTGGCTACTTCTCTTTTAGCAGGGTTCATCCCTTCCTTCCGCTGCTCGTATAAAGCACCATAACGGTCGCACAAAACAATATCTTCTACCCCTAAAGCCAAAAGCAGCTTAACTATAGCTATGCCGGCTGCTCCAGCACCGCTGACCACAACTTTAATATTCTGCATTTTTTTGTTAACAATTTTTAAAGAATTGATCAGCCCTGCTGTAGCCACAATAGCTGTTCCGTGCTGGTCATCATGAAACACCGGTATATTCGTTCTTTTTTTTAAGCGGTCTTCTATTTCAAAACATCGGGGCGCCGATATATCTTCAAGGTTAATTCCGCCAAAGCTCGGCTCGAGAAATGCCACCGTATTTACTATTTCATCTACATCGGTAGTAGAAAGGCAAATAGGGAAAGCATCTATGCCTGCAAATGCTTTAAAAAGCACTGCCTTACCTTCCATTACAGGCAAAGCGGCCTCTGGTCCGATATTTCCCAACCCTAAAACTGCGGTCCCATCAGTTACTACCGCTACCATATTTCCTTTTGCAGTATAAGTAAAAACATCTTCAGGCCTGTTTTTAATTTCTCGGCATGGTTCCGCCACACCGGGAGTATAGGCAAGGCTCAAATTATAAGGACTGTCCACAGGTACCTTAGAGCGAATTTCTATCTTACCAACATGCTTACGGTGCATTTCTAAGGCTTCATCTCTGTAATGCAAATAATAGTTCCTCCCTTCGTCAAACTATATAATATTTAAATTACGAAATAACATATTTCTTCCTGCCTTCCTCGTACAGATCCCCACCGTGACAGTCGTTTACCACTATTACAGGTAACTTTTCCACTGTTAGCTTATATACTGCTTCCGGCCCGAGGTCCCGGTAAGCCACAACTTCCGCTTTTTTAATGCGACAGGATATAAGTGCACCTGCCCCCCCGATGGCCGCAAAATATACCGCTTTATATTTTTGTAAAGCCTTTCGAACCTCAAGGGAACGTGAACCCTTCCCTATCATAGCTTTTAAGCCCTTGCTCGAAATAAGCATAGGAGTATACGGGTCCATTCTGCTGCTCGTAGTAGGACCCGCAGCCCCGGTAGGGCAGCCGGGTCTTGCCGGGGTAGGTCCAACATAATAAATAATTTGACCATGTAAGTCAACAGGAAACTCTTCCCCTGCTTTAATTAATTCTATAAATCTTTTGTGAGCCGCGTCACGAGCCGTATATACGATTCCGCTTAAAAGAACCCTGTCACCTATTTTAAGTTTTTCTACGACTTCCCCTGTAAGCGGAGCACTTAAACTGTACTTTGCCATTTTTCCTCCTCATAATTATTAAAAATATTTTAAATGGATATTGAATAAGTTATAAATTAATTTTACCGTGCCGGGAAGAGTGGCAGTTAATATTAACAGCTACCGGAAGGCTTGCTATATGACAGGGAAATGTGTTAACGTATACAGCAAGCGCTGTCGTTCTTCCTCCCAGTCCCTGCGGACCGATTCCCAGGCGATTTATCTTGTTTAGTAACGTGCGTTCTAACTCACGGTCTTCATCTCTTTTATCTTTCTGTTCTCCGGACTTAAGTATTGCTTCTTTGGCCAAAAGTGGAGCCAATTCAAAGTTGCCCCCAATCCCTACCCCAATTATTAAAGGCGGGCATGGGTTGGCTCCTGCATTACTAACTGTTTGAACAACAAAGTCCTCTACCCCTTGCCTGCCCTCGGCAGGTGTTAACATTTTTAAAGCGCTCGTATTTTCACTCCCTCCGCCTTTAGCCATCAAGTAAATATTGAATACATCACCCTCAACCACACGCGTGTGAATTATAACCGGGGTGTTATCTCCGGTATTAACCCTATAAAAAGGATGCCTTACTACGGAGTTCCTTAAGTATTCTCTTTTATAGCCAATACGAACTCCCTCGTTAATAGCATCATACAAATTCCCTCCCGTAATCTTAACCTCCTGCCCTAATTCTAAGAATGCTACAGCCATACCCGTATCCTGACAGAGAGGTAATTTCTTCTTGTATGCAATTTCTGCATTTTCCAGTAATTGATATAAAATTTCTCTACCAACGGAAGAGGTTTCTTTTTTAAGCGCTTCTTCGATCAAATTTCTAACGCCTGGATTGAGTTTGATGTTAATTTCTGAGCATAATTTTGCAACTGCCTCCACTATTTGTACGCAATCTACCCTTCGCAATTAAACACATCCTTCCGGAAGCATGAAAGCACCAATTAAAATTCTAGAGAGGAATGTTTCCGTGTCGTTTAGGAATTGATTTCTCATGCTTATCTACTAAGGCTTCCAGGCTTTTTTGAAGAAAATGCCTGGTCTCATGCGGAGATATAACTTTATCTACATAGCCTCTGCGGGCCGCTACATATGGGCTCGCAAAATGGTCCCGGTATTCTTTTACCTTTTGTTCTAAAAATTCAGATGGGTTTTCAGCACGCAAAATTTCCTTTTTAAAAATAATATCTGCCGCTCCTTCAGGTCCCATTACTGCTATTTCAGCAGTAGGCCAGGAAAGGACCAGATCTGCTCCCAGGGAACGGGCACACATTGCTATATAAGCGCCGCCATATGCTTTACGTAAGATAACAGTTAGTTTAGGAACAGTAGCTTCAGAATAAGCATACAGCACTTTTGCTCCATGCCGTATTATACCGTTATGTTCCTGCTTTGTCCCGGGGAGGTATCCCGGCGTATCAACAAAAGTGAGTAAAGGTATTTGAAAGGCATCACAAAATCGTATAAACCTGGCAGCCTTGTCCGAAGAGTTAATATCTAGGCATCCAGCAAGAAACTGCGGCTGGTTTGCTATGACTCCAACAGACCAACCGCCTAATCTTGCAAAGCCTGTAATAACATTGCATGCATAATCTTCTTGAATTTCAAAGAAGCTTTCCTTATCTAATACACCAGAAAGAACATCCCTAACGTCATAAGTCATCTTGGGGTCTTCAGGTACTACCTTTTTAAGGTTATCGGCATCTTTAGTCGATGGGTTTACGCACTCTCTTCTTGGCGGTTTATTCCGGCAGTTTGAAGGGAGATACCCCAATAACTCCCTTACCTTCTGGAAACATTCTTCTTCGGTACTGGATGCGATATGGGCTACCCCGCTCCGATTCATATGTATATTAGTTCCTCCAAGTTCCTCCGCCGTAACATCTTCAAAAGTAACTGCCCGAACCACTTTCGGCCCCGTTATAAACATCTTGCTCGTCTTCTCTATCATAAATACAAAGTCCGTAAGCGCAGGAGAATAAACCGCTCCCCCCGCGCAAGGACCCAATATTACAGAAATCTGCGGTATTACCCCTGAAGCCATGACATTGCGTTTAAAAATTTCCCCATAGCCATTAAGAGCATCTACTCCTTCCTGAATACGTGCACCGCCTGAATCGTTTATGCCGATTACAGGTGCTCCTGATTTTAAAGCAAGCTCGAGTATTTTACAGATCTTAAATGCATGCATTTCACCTAAGGTACCGCCCATAACAGTAAAGTCTTGAGCAAAAATATATATTAGCCTTCCTGCGATTTTACCGTACCCTGTTATTACACCTTCCGCAGGAGTCTCTATTTTATCCATTCCCAATTCAGTTGCACGGTGGCTCACAAACTCATTGATCTCGACAAAACTGCCGTGATCCAAAAGGAAATTAATTCGTTCACGCGCCGTAAGCTTACAGGAAACATGCTGTTTCTTAACTTTTTCCTCTCCCCCTCCCCTTTCAATCTTTTCTTTATATGTTCCCAACTTGTTAAATTTTTCTGTGATGGTCACACTTTCACCCCTTTTATTTCTCAAGTTTCTCCATAGTTATCATCACCGTTTTATACCATTTATAATATATCATTCGTATTTTTTGAAAAATGGTCCCATCCGAGGGGATAAAGAGGAACCAGCTGATCGCCTTTAAGCAGCTTAACTCCTTTACTCCTCTCGACAACTCTGCCGCACACAGTAATGTCGACACCCGTTCTCTCTGCAGCCTCCGTCAAAGCCCATTCCTCTCCGCCAGAAATACAGAAAACTAGTTCAAAATCTTCTCCTCCGAAAAGGGCAAAATCCAAAGGGTTTTCTCCGTAAATTTCTGCAACCTTGCGGGCAGCCGTTGAAATGGGTATTTTATCAGCCTCAACTACAACTCCTACGTTACTAGCCGAAGCTATTTCATGAACTTCACTCGCCAAGCCATCACTGATATCATTTAGAGCGGTTACATGGCAACTTTTTACCAAAACTCTGCTCTCTCTAACCCTCGGTTCCGGAAATAAATGTTTCTTCTCAACTATTTTTCTAACAGCAGCGGGGCATTTTTTAGGAAACTTTAACATTTTAAGACCTGCAGCCGAGGTGCCAATGTTGCCCGTTACGGCCAGAAGATCTCCGGGGCGTGCTCCGGAGCGGAAACAACAGAATTCAGGTTCTACTTTTCCTAAGAGAGAAATATTTATAATAAACTCTTTAGAAAATACGGTATCTCCTCCCACGATATTTATATTAAATTCTTTCGCACAATCTTTTAAACCCCGGTAAAACTGAGAAACAGTTTCTACAGTCATTTTTCCATTTATCCCTAAGGAAACCAGGGCGTTGGTAGGTATTCCTCCCATAGCAGCAACATCACTGATATTGACGGCCAAGGCACGATACCCCAGTTGTCGGGGCGTAATAAAATTAAGATCAAAGTGTACGTTTTCCACAAGCATATCAGTTGTAAATAAAAGCCAGTATTTTTCTTCCTGTTTCAGAACAGCAGCATCGTCGCCGTTTCCTTTAATAACTAAAGAAGAATTAAATAAAATCGATGTCTCTTTTATCTTTTCAATGAGGCCAAACTCACCGATCTCTGAAATATACATTAAAATTCTCTCCTGAAATTTTTTATTTTTTTAATAATTTAATTTAATACTTAATAAAAAAAACGGATATAGGGACGAAATGATATTTTTTGAAGGAGGGCAAGCATTTCTTCTTTGCCGGGTCTATAATCAAGAGGCCATCCGGCATAAGCAAACAAAACAGCTTCCCAAACATTGGCTCCGGGAACCCTCCCGTTTATCTCGGGCATTGTACTTATAAGTACACGGACCCCTTTATTTTTTAAAAAAACAATATCTTCCGAAGTCAAGGTGCTCGTAATAAAAATCTTGTTCATTAAATTTTTCGGAAGGCAGCTTCTAAAAAAATGAAAGTCCCCTGCCAAAATATCCGCCTTTTGAATTAACTTTTTAGAAAATTTTAAGCTGGAATTCTGCCTTTTCCCCAGCGGGTACAGTAACGAAATCGGCAAATGCCTTAAAAGAGGCATGGTTACATTTGCTGCTATCTTGAATTTCCCTAATGAATTAAAAAGTACTGGAAGCTTGAGACCAAACAGTGCATCCCCGATTAAAATCTTTGCTCCTGCTTGTTTTAAAGCAGTAGCCAAAACAAACCTGTCCAGTACCGAACTAAAAATAACTGACTTATTTTTTAATTTTAAACCTTCCCTATGTACCAGATAATTAATTGCTTCTTCTTCCCAAGCCTGCTTTAAAAAAAATCCATCCAAAACCGGAGTAACTTTTGCAAAACGAGACAAAGCTTTACCTTCACGAAAAATAAAAAGCTTTTCCTCCACACTTAAATAAATGTTTATTCCTCCCAGGCCGATACCATCTACCTGCCCATCTAAACTTTTAATTAAATCCCGGGCTTTTCTTAGACTACCATTAGTTCCAATTCGTTCTATAAATATTTCTTCGCCCGGAAAGTGAATTTTTGCTCTAAAATCCCTTTGCGATGAACAAAGGCTAATACTTATTACACGCCTCATTCTGCAGTATTCAGCCCTTTACTATCTTTACATAAACTTGACGCTTTCTAGGACCGTCAAACTCACAAAAAAATATCCCCTGCCATGTGCCTAACACAAGTTGTTTGTTGCTTATAAAAATATTAGCGGAAGAACCTATCAAACATGATTTTACATGAGCTTCAGCATTTCCTTCAAGGTGGCGGTAAGTATAATTAGAAGGAAGCATCATATTAAGAGCAGATAAAATATCAGCAGCTACATCTGGATCAGCATTTTCGTTGATAACTATACCCGCTGTTGTATGCGGTACAAAAAGCTGACAGATGCCATCCGAAATTTCTTTTGCCGCAACTAATTCCTTGACCCGCGTTGTTATATCCACAAGTTCTTCTTTTTTCTGAGTTTTAATAATAAGTTCCTCTTTCAGTATCATCAATTATCACCTCTTTATAAGAAAATAATAGCATATAATTCCTACCTGGTTTTTATATTTTTCAGTAAACGTACAAGGTATTCGCAAATAATAGCATAATCCTCAGTAGGCAAGAAATAAGCAGCACTTCCGTCAAAAAGAATATTACCGCTAGGTGGAAATTCTTCATCTCCTTCCCATAATACCAGAGCAAGAAGAACCCGCGGAAATACTTTTAAAACAACAGAAAAATCTCCAATGTCTGAAGACCTTCCCCCTAAAGAAGAGCTTGCTTTAACCAACGTCTGTGGTTGATTACCAAAATATTCTACCATCGGTTTTATTGCTCTCTTTGTAAATGGTTCCATATAAATGTTTCCCCCGGGTAAATCCCTAAATGATATCCATTCGTGTACCAGGGAGACATCCTGTGCGTGACTTAAATAATGCAGCATAATAATTCTTAATTGAAGTTCCGGTTCCTTATCATCAGGTCCCTTAATTCTCCCTTGGGGATAAGTAATCGTATAACGTTTACCTAAAAAGGGAAGCATAAAATAATTGTGGCCTTCCTGCCAACTCGAACCGCTATTATAAGCAGCTTGTACGGGATCAATCATTTGAAACTTTTGTAATGTAAACGCCAAAGTTGCTTCAATATTATAATCAGCAGCCAAAATTTGTCCTCCCTTTTCTATTCTTACCTTTCCTGTCTATGATAACCAACTTTCTAAAACGGAGCAAGATACAAATAATAATCATTTTTATCTATATGTAGGATTACAATACATGT
>DDHO01000017.1:10422-10792 GCA_002352935.1 Firmicutes bacterium UBA1874 | reverse complement strand
ATTAGTTCTTACGCAGCTTTTACCTTACTATTCTCACGTTCGTATTCCATCGGCGACATATCTCCAAGTGTAGAATGTAGCCTTTTACAGTTGTAAAAAGTTTCTATATATTCAATAATAAATAGCTTAGCTTCTTTACGTGTTTTAAATTTTCTACCATATATCACATCCTTTTTCAGGGTTGAGAAAAAGGATTCCATACAGGCATTATCGTAACAATCTCCTTTTCTACTCATGCTTTGCCTTATTCCATTATTTCGTAATGCATCTTGATAGTCATAAGCTGCATATTGGGAACCTCTGTCAGAATGAAATATTAATCCAGCTTCGGGTTGTTCTCTTCCTAAGGTAACATCGGGGACGGTTCTCG
>DDHO01000017.1:2472-10237 GCA_002352935.1 Firmicutes bacterium UBA1874 | reverse complement strand
TGATGTTACTTTCTTTTTGTTGCCGAAAAACCCGCCCAAAGGGAGAATACGGTAACATCGGGGACGGTTCTCGATGTTACTTTCTTTTTGTTAACTGACACGAAAAACCCGCCTAAAGGGCAAAAATATAAGGGCGACAAAAAGGGACGGTTCTTTTGTGTCGTTTTGTTCTTTCTTTTAAATTAGAAGAAATATATATATATTATTGAAACTAATGTCACATAATTGTATACTAATATGTAACAAAATATTAGAGGTGATTATAATGAATAGTTCAACTATAAGAATCAATGCTAAAACTTTTAAAATACTTAACGAGATTGTAAAAAGTACTGGTAAGTCCAAGCAGGAAATACTGGATAAGGCAATTGAAGATTATCGTAGAAATCAGTTTCTTAAGGAAGCTAATGAAGCTTATGCTGCTTTAAAAAGGGATCCTAAAGAATGGCAGGAAGAATTAAAAGAAAGGAAAGAATGGGATGTAACTATGGAAGACGGTTTGAGTGATGACTAATGAAACCTTCAAGGGGAGAAATTTGGCTTGTGAAGCTAAATCCTGTTATCGGTCATGAACAGGCAGGAAAAAGACCGTGTCTCATTATTTCAGTTGATTTATTCAATCATGGTCCAGCAGGTCTTGTTGTTGCCCTACCTATTACTACTAAGAATAAAAAAATCCCTTTTCATGTCGAAATTGTTCCTCCGGAAGGAGGTTTGAAAAAAACAAGTTATATTAAGTGTGAAGATGTAAGGGCTCTTTCCATAGATAGGCTGATAGAAAGGTGGGGCATAGTATCTTTGGAGAAATTACAATTGATTGAAGATCGACTTAGAATTTTAATGGGGTTATGAGGGGTAACATCAGGGACGGTGCTTGATGTTACTTTCTTTTTGTTGCTGAAAAACCCGCCCAAAGGGCAAAAATATGGACGACACAGGGAGACGGTTATTTTATGTCGTTTTTCCTTGCTTGAATAACGCAAATTACCGGAAATAAAAAAAGAGGTGAAAGCGATTGGTTTAGCATCTTCTGGTATTTTTGCAGAGAATTTGGCCCATGCTTTTAGGAAAATGTATAGATATTATATAATATTACATTACAGAGACGAAAAAGAGGCACAAAATAGGCTAAATGTCGGGTCGAAGCAGACAATTGAGCCTTTTTATATGACATTGCATAAAAATTATCCACGGAGAATTAAACGTATCTAATTTTTATCAAATATTTCTTCTGCACTAAGACCTGCTTGTCTCAAAATTGAAGAAAGAGTACCTGGAGCAATTTCATTATGCAAAGGAACAATAACTGTTCTCTTTGTGCCGTTAAAAATCCCCCTTAATTTAACGTGGCTACCTTTTTGTCCTACTTTTGTAAAACCGTAATCTTCTAATTTTTTTATTAATAATTGTCCCGATATTACAGGTAATTTAACCATTAGATACATTAACCTCCAGAGAGGTGATTAGAGGGGCTTGTAAGTTAGAAGGAAGTTCTTCGTCCTCAAAGTATAACTCCAGAGCTTCTTTTAAATTATCAAGAGCTTCTTCCATGGTTTGCCCCTGGGAGGCTATTTCGACTTCAAGACTTCTGGCGACAAACCATTTACCTTCTTTTGTAATAGCAGCAGTAATATGTTTGGTAGCCATGTAGTAACCTCCTAATTAGATATTTCATATCATACATTTACCAACATTATAATATATAAGAATGCAGATAGGAAGTGCAAAGCATAAAAAGGGATCGGCGACAGGGGCCGCACAGGCACAGACGACACAGTGAGTAACATCGGGGACGGTTCTGAATGTTAGTTTGCAGTAACAACGAATAACAACGGGGACGGTTCTCGATGTTACTTTCTTTTTGTTAACTGACACGAAAAACCCGCCCAAAGGGCAAAAATATGGACGACACAGGGAGACGGTTCTTTTGTGCGACACAGGGGGACGGTTCTTTTGTGTCGTTTTTTCTTGCTTACATAACGCAAATTACCAGAAATAAAAAAACCAACTATATGTCGTTATACTTCCTTTATAAAAAAGAATAGGATTATCGTATTCCTTGAAAAAATAACATATATGTGATATGATTAGCGCACGCTGGAGTGACGTAATTGTGCATGAAATTATTTACTATGAAGAAAATAATAAATCTCTTGTTGTTGAATTTTTAAAGAGACAGAACCCTAAACATCAGGCAAAAATTTTAAGAGAAATCGATTTGCTTGAAGAATTTGGACTTTCATTAGGACTACCACATATACGAAAAATTATAAATTATGGTTTATGGGAACTTAGAATAAAATACAGTTCAAATATATTTCGAATTCTATTCACGGTTAAAGACAATAAGTTTATATTAATTCATGGATTTCCCAAAAAGACAGATAAAATTTCAAAAAGAGAAATAAATATTGCTTTAAAAAGATTGAAAAATATATAGAGGTGAGAGGGATGCTTCATAAAGACGTAAAAGAAATATTGTTAAAAAATCCGGAAGTTAAAAAGGAGTATGATGATTTAGATGTCCTTTACAATATCAAAAGACAGGTTATTAAATTGCGACAGGAGAAAGGATTAAGTCAGAAACAGTTAGCCGAAATCATCGGAACTAAACAATCAGCTATTTCCAGGTTAGAAAACGAAAATTATAACCCAAGTGTAGAGTTATTGAGCAAAATAGCCAAGGCATTTAATAAAAGTCTCGAAATAAAATTTCATTAACACGACACAAGGGGACGGCACTTTGCGCGACACAATAAGACACAGCGACACAGGGGGACGGTTCTTTTGTGTCGTTTTTCCTTACTTACATAACCAAATTACTGGTAATAAAAAGGAGGGGGATTCATAATACCAACATTTTACTTGCATAGGTTACGGAAATCTTCTACAGACAGACTAGCACTTTTCAAGATTTTTTTTAACAGCCCGGGACGAAGTTCTTTAGGGACGACACAAGGGGACGGTTCCTTTGTGCACTAGCACTGGGGTAACCTGACCCGCAGTAATTAACGACGACACACGTTGAGTGCATAGTTCTGATAAAACGTGCCGAAAGCCGCATGAAATAAGGCTTTCCGGCAATTTTGAAGAGCACTTTTTGAGCGGTAAAAACGATGATAATTAATAATAAAAACTCGGTTATTTTTAAAATAATCGGGTTTTTACTTTTATAAGATAAACGACCAGAAAAGCATTAATTGCCTGACTGGATTTTCTTTGATAAATATGGGGGTATAACTCGCCAGGGAAAGCGCAATTGATATTCTGAAAAATTAGTCAAATAAAAGTCTTTCAACAAGTTTTCCAGAATTTATGATATAATTATGTCTGTTAGAGAAATTAGAAAATTCAAAGAAGTTTTGGTATGGTTGAAGGAGAAAGATTGATGAATTCGATAGACTGGTCAAAAGGGCATATTCTCTATATTGCAAATGAAGTTCCTAAAGGTTCAGACATTCCGGACGAAAAAGAACTTCGATCTGTGATAGAGCCATGGCTGACTGCTGTTTTTCAAAGTGAGCATCTCTCATTACTGTTGGGTTCAGGTCTTACTACAGGAATCTGTTATGACTCAGGCGTCACTCCACAGGCTATGCAGCGAATAAAATTTACAATTGAAGGTGAAAAAATAGAATTCTTTGCTAATGAAGAAGCAAAAAAGATGTCCCGTGGCTCAGCAAATTTTGAAGATGATTTAAGGACTGCCATCGAATTAGTAAAAGGCTTAAAAATATTGAATGATGCAAATGCTAAAACACTCGAAGATGAAATAAATGAGAAGATGAAATCCCTCATATTGAATCTGTTAAAAAATGAATACAATGTACTTTCTTCAGATAAAGGCTCGGACTCTTTAGCGCTTTTAAAAAGATTTCTCATTAGTTTTAGCAGCCGAACTGCCACCCGTGACAGATTGCATATTTTTACAACCAATTATGACCGATTTATTGAATATGCCCTAGATAATGCAGGTATTTATACCTTAGACCGTTTTATTGGGAAGTTAAACCCAACCTTGAGAATGCATAAAATGGAGTTGGATTACCATTATAATCCACCTGGGATACGCGGCGAACCACGATATGTTGAGGGGGTTGTTCGTTACACGAAGCTGCACGGCTCGCTTGACTGGCGTTTCAACAATGGAGATATTCATAAAGAACCCTTGCCTTTTGGGTGTGAAATAAATGAAGATGCAATTCAAAAGCCTTACGAAACAAAAGTGATTTATCCTAACTCAGCAAAAGGGATTGATACGGTATATTTCCCTTATTCTGAATTATTTAGAGACTTTTCTGCAGCGATATGTCGACCCAATTCTGTTCTTGTTACTTATGGCTACGGTTTTGGAGACTCACATATAAACAATATTATTTTAGATATGATGACTATACCATCGACTCATCTGGTAATTATTTCTTATGATTTGGCGGATGGACGAATTTGTAGCTTTGTTGAAAAATGTAATCCTTCTCAACTTACTCTTTTATTAGGTAATCATTATGGGAATATCCGAATATTAACTGAAAACTATCTTCCAAAATCAGCAATTGATCGAATTTCAGATAGACGGCATAGAATTGAAGAGAAAAGGAAAATCACTCAAAAAGAAAGTGAGAGCGAAGATGAATAAAGAATTTGAACATATCAGAAACCAAACTATTGGTACGGTAGAGTATGTTTCTCCACGTGAAATAAAAGTACAGCTTGAAATCAATGCTCCACAAAACACTGCTATTAATACCGGAGTACCACAACTTTTCCCAAAAGTAAACGGATTCGTTCTTATTCCTAATGAATCTGGCGCTCTTGTAGGAATTATTTCATGGATTGGAATTGAATATTCACCGTATCCTAAGAGAAAGGGGTATAAAGACTTTGACCTAATTGACTTACCCTTTCCACTTCGTAAGCTTTCTATAACTCCTTTAGGTATTCTTAAAGAAAAGGATGGACAATTTCAAATTGAGCGTGGAGTTTATAGTTATCCGTCAGTAGGGGATATTGTTGTAGTTCCTAATCAAGAACAGTTACGGGCAATCGTTCAAAACAAGGACAATAAAGCAAAAGTTAAAATCGGTGTTTCTCCGATGGCTGCAAATGCGCCTGTTTTTATAAACCCCGATAGAGTTTTTGGCAGGCATATAGCGGTTTTAGGGAATACTGGAAGTGGAAAATCTTGTTCAGTAGCTGGATTAATACGATGGACTCTTGAAGAAGCAAGAAATGAATTGCCAAAAGATAAAAAGCTTAATTCCCGTTTTATTGTACTCGACCCAAATGGTGAATATTGCGATGCATTTGAGGGATTAGCTAATATCCGTTGTTTTCAGGTAATATTCAATGATAAGAGCAATTCAAATTCTGTTATCTCCCAATTAAAGGTTCCGAGTTGGATGTGGAATAGTTACGAATGGAGTTCAATTGCACAGGCTAGTGGTAAAACACAAAGACCACTATTAAGAAAAACCCTGCGGGAGATTCGTTATGGCGGAAGATTGGATGAAAATGATAGTCTGATTGCTCCTAGACGTTTAATTACAAGTATTTTGCTAACTCTTAGAAATTTTGAGAGACAGGGAATAAATGCCATAGCCAATTGGCCGGGAAAAAATAATTTAGGAGAAACTCTTCAATCATCAAAAGATTCCCTTACTACATTTTTAGATAAAATCGATGGTGAACCAAAAAATAAAATTAATGCAATAATAGACTCTATCGAAAGTGTTTTGTCAAGAAGACAAAAGAATGGTAACAATTATCCAGCCTTTAATTTAAAGGATATACAAGAAGTTGTCTCTGCAATTGAAGCATCGCAGAGTATTTTCGGGGAGTTGAAAAGCTATCAAGGGCCAGATGAAGATAGCCCTGTTTTCTTTACAAATGAAGATTTTCTCAGTCATATTGAAAGACTATCTCAGGAAAACAATGCGCAGCAACTCATGGACTTTTTCATGATGCGAGTCAGAAGCATTTTGACTGATTCTCGCATTGCTTCAGTGATTGAAACAAAAACAAAAGAAGAAATAACTCTGGAAGGATGGTTAAATCAATATATCGGTAGTAATGAAGATGATGGAACTATTAATATTATCGACCTCTCGTTGCTGCCTTCTGAAATTCTTTTTGTAATTGTATCTGTTTTATCAAGAGTCATTTTTGAAGCCCACCAGCGTTACAGAAGAAAAACCGGAAAAATACTGCCTACAACACTTGTTATTGAAGAAGCTCACAATTTTATTAAGCGCTATGATGGGGATGCCGATGAGATTACAGCTAATCGGCTTTGTAGTCAATCATTCGAAAAAATAGCTAAAGAAGGTCGTAAGTTTGGTCTTGGATTACTGATTTCTTCTCAGAGGCCTTCAGAATTATCTCAGACTGTTTTATCCCAATGCAATACTTTTCTTTTGCACCGGATAGTCAATGATAAAGATCAGGAGATGGTAAAAAAGTTAGTGCCAGACAATCTAGGAAGCATTTTAAATGAACTCCCAATACTTCCAACAAAAAAAGCAATTTTGCTTGGATGGGCAGCCCCGATACCAGTAATTGTTGAAATGAATACTTTAGAGGATAAGTGCTGCCCAAGATCAAAAGACCCTGAGTTCTGGGATGTGTGGACTGGAAAAGAAGAAAGGGATATTGACTGGAAAAGCATTAGTGATGAATGGCAGAAAGAGGATAATATTTAATAATACCCTTGCTTTGCTATCCTAATTACGGTGAGGGTAAAGAGGCTTGAGGATTTTCTAATTAAAGAGGAAGTGTAACTATTTCCTAACGAGGTGTAACTGTCTGTCATAACAAGAAGTGTTCAGATCGGTTTATGATAACTTTAATTTTCATCTTGATATTAAGAATTATGCTGTGGAGTTTTCCACTATAATAATATATGTCAAGGAAGTTGTTTATTAAAGTTTGTTCATCGACTTCATTTATAGTGGTTAGTGTTAAAAAGCGAATAAAAATTGACCTGATCATCAACTTAGATAGTGTTGAAAATTATTGCATTTTGAATAATCGCTTATCAACTGGCAAGCTATCCAGAAAGTTGGTTGGCTTTTTGGTATTAAAAGGCTGTCTGATAGCGTAGCTTCATTATATATATACAGCTTAAACCAAATAAGGAATCTCCTATTAGCAAATTAGCGGTGGCATTTTAGAAATAAGATGCTGCCGCTTTTTTTATGCCCTTTTTAGGGCGAAAAATCACAAACGATTGGAGGAAATCAAATGTCAAACATCAAGCAAACCCTTAAGTTTTTCAGTCCCCTGTCGATTATAGCGTACTCTTCTCATGAATACGGCGGATGCGGCGCGGACGATCTGCCTGAAGAACTGTCGCCATCAGAGGCGGTACAGTATATGGATGAAATCCTTGCCGCCATCGAAAAAGAAAAGCTGCCAGGCGAAGGTGACCGTGGCCTGATGGTATACTTCTACGATGACCAGGAGCTATCCCAAAAAATCTACAGCCTCCATCCGACAGTTGAAGAATGGAACGGCAAGTTATGGGGCGTGATGATAGCAGAGGTTTATGGTGAGCTGACCGAAGCGGAAACAGCCAAACTGCTTGATTTTATCACTGGTCAACTATCTGACGGATGGGGCGAGGGGTTCGAGCAGCGTCCCATTAAAACATGTGACGGTGAAATCTTCGTCAGCTTCTGGAATAGTGATCATTTCTTCATCAAGCCGGAGCGGGAGCTGAAACAGGAAAACGAACAAAACATTTGCGAACAGACGATGGGAGGAATGT
>DDHO01000017.1:1391-2223 GCA_002352935.1 Firmicutes bacterium UBA1874 | reverse complement strand
AAAGTCAGGGCAATGTTTGAAGCCATTAAAAATGATGAGATTGGAACGGGAAGCATTGACTTCAATAAAATTACACCGATGCCGGAACACATCTACAGGGGGGATCTGGGCAGAGAGGAAATAGAAAAGTACGGCGCTGAAAACTGCTGGTATGACTGGAGCATAAAAAACTGGGGAACGAAATGGAACAGCTATGGCTATGACGAGCATACCGCAGAAAATTTTGACGGCAGCACGGTAAAATTTTTAACCGCATGGAGCAGTATCAACGGACTAATAAAAAAGCTTTCCACTATGTTTCCGGATATCTGTTTCGACTACAAATGGGCGGACGAGGACTTTGGGCATAACACCGGCAAGGCAGAGTATAAAAACGGCAAAACCTTAAGCTATTATATACCGGCGGGTGGTTCTGCCGAAGCCCTCGAAATGGCGGCAAGCATACTTGATATAGATCTTGCCGAAGCAGGATATATCTACAATGAAAGCACCGGCGAATATGAATATACGGAAGATGAGCCGGATGAAATTCCTAAGATTGGCGGTGTGTAGAAATGCATGCCGCTATTTTTTTATGAAAGGCAAACGAGCATGAGGCGCTACCTTACGAGGCAGCGTCTTTTTTTGTTGCCGGAAAGGAGCTGAACTATGAACACAGACACGAAAACACAGGAGAAAAAAACCGGCAGCGATCCTGCGCCACCAAGAAAAATTCACACCGTACCCTTGCCAAAAGACACCGAGCGCTGCAAAGGCTGTCCCTATCCTGGTGTCGGCTTTATCTGCTGGAGTACAGACGGGAGCTGTATGCGGACCGATATGGATAGGATCA
>DDHO01000017.1:823-1150 GCA_002352935.1 Firmicutes bacterium UBA1874 | reverse complement strand
CAGGCCAAGGAGGTGATGACTGATTGAACAGCATTATCAGCTGGGTCGGCGGCAAAAAGGCCCTGCGTGAACTTATTTACCAGCGGATGCCCAAAGATTATGGAAGATACATTGAGGTCTTTGGTGGCGGCGGTTGGGTACTCTTCGGCAGGAAACCGGATGCAAGCATGGAGGTCTATAATGACTACAACGCCGACCTTGCCAACCTGTTCCGCTGCGTCAAGGAGCGTCCTCTTGCCCTGCTCAAGGAGTTGAATTTCCTGCCCCTAAACGGCAGGGACGAATTCAACGTCCTCAAAAAATATCTTGAAAAGGAGGAATTCACCA
>DDHO01000017.1:0-525 GCA_002352935.1 Firmicutes bacterium UBA1874 | reverse complement strand
CTCATTGAAAACGCGACCATGTCGGACGTAAAACGCGCCGCCGCCTTCTTCAAGCTGATCCGCTACAGCTACGGCAGCGGCTGCACCTCATATAGCTGCCAGCCCTTTGATATCCGGAAAACCTTCCACCTTATATGGTCGGGAAGCCGCAGGCTTAAGGATACGGTCATCGAGAATAAAGACTTTGAGGCGTTGATCCTTCAATACGACAGGGACAACGCCTTTTTTTATTGCGACCCGCCGTACTACCAGACCGAGGGACATTACGAGGTGGAATTTAAAAAGGAGGATCATGTGCGACTGCGGGATACGCTGAAACAATGTAAGGGCAAATGGCTGGTATCATATAACGACTGCGAATATATCCGAGAGCTATATAAGGGCTACTACATCGAAGCCGTTACCCGCATTAATAACCTCGCCCAGCGATATGAGGGAGGCTGTGAATACCCGGAGGTGCTCATTTCCAACTACGACACCGCGGAGCGGCTGCGGGATGCCCCAATGCAAATAGGGCTGTTTGAT
>DDHO01000028.1 GCA_002352935.1 Firmicutes bacterium UBA1874 | reverse complement strand
ACAAAATATTTTACAGACTCCTATGCCTGCTGCTTTTTATCTTTTGGTGGCCCATTCAAAGGAAAGATAAAGTAGATGCTGATTTATAAATCGTTAGTGTTTCTTTCAGGTGTCTTGCTCTTTTTTTCTTGATACATCTTCTGGTCCGCTTCCTTAATCAAGAGATCAATATCCTTGGGTTTGCCGGGATTCCATATTGAGCTTCCAATGCTAACGCTTATTCCTGATTTGCGTGCAATCTTGTTGGATATAATCCAGCGTTCTATCTCTCTTCGAATACGTTGCATCAGAGCCGGTATGTCCTTTCCGTTGGTTACGAGTACAACAAACTCGTCTCCGCCCAGACGGCATGCTATATCATTTTTTCGGGTGCAGGATTTTAATGTTTTGTCTCTTGCAATATGACCAAACATATCGTTTACATTTTTAAATTTATCCAGGTCTAGAAGTATAATGCCGAGGTCATTACCTTCTCGGGAGGCACGGGCCAGCTCTTTTTCGGTAAACTCTATAAAACCCCGGCGGTTATAAAGTCCGGTAAGGTAATCTAGTAGTACGCACTTTTTTAGTTCGTTGGAGATAATATCATAAGGCCTTTCAAACATGGGAATTACACCCCGGAAAATAAAGTAGAAGGACAATAACTTAAAAATATGTCCCAGGAAGTTCATCTTCCCGTAGACATCGGAGTAAAGAGTAAAACTTAGTTCAGAAAAAATAGTGAAAGCAAGGGAAAATATCAGGTTGACATACAGGAAAGGGGGAAGATGCTTGCGAAGTATAAAAAATCTCCATGCGGCGCCCAGCAGAATAAGGCAAATAAGATACTCGGACGCTATTTTAAAAACAGTAAGTCCTGCTCCTTCAATATAGCAAGATGGGAAGAAGCGTAGCCACATGATTGAGATTATTATGCAGCCGATGGTTGTTGTATAGATGCTGGTAAGTAAAGCCGGTGAAATTTTCCGTCTGATAAAAAAGGAAGCTGTGAATAAGGAAACCGCTTCCACAAATCGGGCGGCAACCCACAATTGGGTGGGTACGTCAGCCGAGTAAAATGGAAGGATGCCCAATACCTTTATAGGTGGGAAGGTGAAAAAAATCTAAAAACGCCACGAAAAGGTAAGCATTTCCTACAAATAATAAAAAATAATTGGTAGAATACTTATGCGTTCTGGTGGCTAGTGTAAAAATTAATACGGCGATGATAATGGAAATTTCTTCTATAATAACATGATATAAAAGATAGTTGCTCCGGGATAATACCCATAAAATTAATGTGGCGAGAAGGCCTGCTGCCGGGGTACCCAACTGAAGAACCGATCCTGCGGCAAATAAGAAATTTTTCATAAGCTCTCCGTATTTTAAGGAATAATTGGCTACCTTATTCTATTTCTTCACAATGTATAAATATTCCTTCATATCCTCCATATAACCGCTGATAGTTAAATTCACCGGACGGGCTAATTTAAAGGTATTCCAAAATATATTTTAAAAGAAAATTCCTTTTGACAATAGGTGGGAGTGGGTGTATTTGAAAAGAAAAGACAAGCCCCTGGATAAAGAAACTGAAAGTTCCGATACCGGTAGTTATTATGCCGGTTGCGAAACAAAAATAATAATAGACCGGACTAAGCTTACGGATGTTCTCGATAAACTTAATATAGGGGTGTATATTGTTGATCAACAACATGATATTAATTATATTAATCCTGTAATTTATAAAGAGTTTGGCGCCGTTTCGGGGAAGAAATGTTATCAATATTTTCATGACAGGAAGGAAGCCTGCCCCTGGTGTAAAAATGACGAAGTCTTTTCCGGCAGGTCAGTCAGCTGGAGATGGTATTCGGGTAAGAAAGATAAGTATTTTTCCTTGTTTGATATCCCACTGAACATTAACGGTCAAATTTTTAAACTGGAGTTTTTCTATGATATTACGGAGCAAAGGAAAGCGGAAAGAGCTTTAATGGAAAGCGAAAGGCGATTCCGTGCGGTATTTGATTCCATGTACCAGTTCTTGGGTCTTTTGAAGCCTGATGGAATGTTAATAGAAGTGAACCGTACTGCCCTGGAATTCGGGGGAGTAGATCGCAATGATGTTATCAACCGATATTTCTGGGAAACACATTGGTGGAAAATTTCGCCCGGAACGCAGCAGCAGCTTAAAAATGCAGTAACCAGGGCTGCCAAAGGGGAGTTTATCCGCTTTGAGGTGGAAGTGCTGGGCCGGCAAGAAGAGACAGCCATCGTGGATTTTTCTTTAAAACCTTTATTTGGTGGGCAGGGTGAGGTTATTTTACTAATTGCCGAGGGAAGGGATATTACCGAACAAAAGCGGATGCAAGCAGAAATGGAAAAGTTAAACAGTCTGAATTTAACCGGCCAGCTGGCAGCAGTTATTTCCCATGAGATTAAAAACCCGATAACCACTATTAGGGGGCTGCTGCAGGTTCTTAAAGATAAACCTGAAATTAAAAAGCATAACGAACTGGTTGAACTAATAATCAGTGAGCTCGACAGAGTTAACAACATGGCCTCTGAGTTTTTAAACATGTCTCAGAGTAAGCCTGTTAATTTCAAAAAACAGAATCTTAATGTTGTTATTAAGAGAATATTACCGCTGTTGACTGCCTGCGGGATGATTTCAAACATTAATGTAAATACAGAACTGGACGATATACCCGATCTAATGCTTGATGAAAATGAAATCCGCCAGCTTTTATTAAACTTAGTACGCAATGGAATAGAAGCTATGGAGCCCGGAAAAAATTTGACGGTTATTACGAGAAAAGAAGGAGAGTGGGTCATACTGTCCGTACAGGATCAAGGCAGGGGAATAAGTGAAGACATTCTCGATAAGCTGGGCAAGCCTTTTTTTACGACAAAAGAAAGGGGTGTGGGGCTGGGATTGGTGACATGCTATCGAATTGCCGAAAGACATGGGGCAGCAATATCTATAGAAACTAGCAGTAAAGGGAGCACGTTTTCCGTTAAATTTAATGAGAAATTAAATAAGGATATTGGAATAGCGATAATAAAAGAAAAGTGGGAATCATAAAAGAAATAATCTTCAGTATTTAGGAATCGCTTAAATTTAGAATCGCTACCCTTTCATTGTAGTTATTGACTTGGTTGAGTAAACCGGACAGTTGTAAATCGTTAACACAGTAAAGACGGCTGGATAAAGCCGTTTTTTTGTGTTATCCGGCAAAGGAAGCCGAAGGTGCGGAACTGCAAGTAAGCGAATAAAAATTTTAATTGCTAACACCTTCATTTTTGCTTTTCTTCTTCCTTTTGAAATAAGAAATTGTCAAACCGATCACTATTACTGTAGTTATAACAACACAACCAACCAAAGTACCAACATTTATTCCAACGATATCTTTTCCACCAATGTTTTCAAAGAAGTTATTTTCATCAGTATGCCCGAAACCCATGACATAGATACCACTGACTATCATATTAGAAAAACGGTTATCCTCAATTATAGTTCCTTGTGACGGGCCCTCTACATGAATTCCATCCATACTGTAAGAAAAATTGTTACCGGTTACCTGGTGGTCTGTAGATTGGTCAAGGCGAATACCAACATAACACCCATGAAAAATATTGTTTTTTATTACTGCACCATCACAAGAAATGTATAGAGCACCTCCAGCGTCCCAAGCACCCATTCCATATAATTTACTGTTTTCTACACGAAGTTCAGCTCCTTTACGAACTTCTATTTCTTGTGCTCTACACTTAAGACTGCTGTTCAGAATCTCTAAACTTCCTCCATCATCAACGGTTATTATTTTCTCTATGTCCTGGCTGGTAACATTCATATCTACGCTATTCAGAACCAGTCTCCCGCCTTCTCTGATAAGAAAACCTAAACCATCCTTTGCATTTTTTATTTCAAGTGATACATCGCTGATCGTCAATATACCTCCATTTGCAATAAGAATGGGCTGATCCGGGAGCACGTCACTATCACTGTCCCAGGTTACTGGTTTGTCGATATAGTAAAAGTCTTTTGGTTTTATGGGCTCAATGGAATCGCTATCACTATCTGGCAGTCCCTCAAGTAGCGGTAATTCTTCAGGGTTTACCGCAGGCCGTTTTAAGAGGGGTGCATCATCTTTTCCGTTGGGAGCTATAAAATAGGGTACCCCTTCATCATTATAATTTTCCCAATAGTTTCCAGCCCCCTGATGGCTCCAAATGTTGCTGCCGTTATCATAAGCATTACAGCTTTTATTAAGAAAAAGATTATTATAAAGAAGATTACCCTTGACTCCTTCGAGATATGCACCATAAGAACACTGAGATATCTGGTTATTAATAATCTTATTTTGGCCTGCTTCATAGTAAAGTCCAATTCCCGCATGACCAACATCTGTTATTCTGTTGGCCTGTATCATGTTATTTATTGATTGACCAAATGCCCTGATACCGGCACCTGTAATGGAAGAAATGGAGTTATTGATTATGGTGTTATTTTGAGAACCATACAACATAATTCCGGTATTGCGTAGCTTATATGCAGAACTGAGAAAAGGCATATTGAGGAGTACGTGTGATTTAGAAATGGTGTTGGAAGCTATAATATTATGGTCCGAACCAGTAAGCAGAATATGATTCCTATAATTTTTAATCACGTTATTAATGACTTGGTTGTGAGAAGTGAAGAGAAGACGTACAGCTGTACAACCGCCCGGAAGATAAGTAGGAATGCTTATAACATTGCCTGAGAGTCTGTAAAATATTTTGT
>DDHO01000093.1 GCA_002352935.1 Firmicutes bacterium UBA1874 | reverse complement strand
ACAAAATATTTTACAGACTCTATATACACGACCCTCCCTTAAATTGGCTGGCTACAAGGTTGTGGAATAATCCAGTAATTGTATTTTGTTATTACGTATTTTAAAGATATTGCGCACGACTTTCTATAAAAATCTATATTTGAGTTGGGTTTTATATATTAAACATGGCTGATTTGTCGTAATACCGTGATTTACAAGCTAATTGATAAGTGGTATGACAAGGACATAAGGGGTTTGCTCTTTACGAGTCAAGTAACACAGTGGCAAACTTATGCTTCCGTCACAATGCAATAATTAAATTTAGGGAGATGTTTTGAGCTGCCTAATAAGGAGCTCTATTACAGGGCTGGCGGCTATTTTAATAGGGACGATGCTGCTTGCCCTTGTTTTTGATGTAGGTTTCTTGTCTGTAAAAAGGGAGGCGATCAAACAGGCGCAGGATTTTAGCAATATGGCGGTTTACAGGGAGGTTGATAGAGGCAAGCTCGCGGAAGGGGAGCTATATATATATAAACGAGGCTGCTGCTGAGAGCACTTTTAGGAATTTTTTGCAGAAAAATTTGAAGCTGGACGCTTCTTTGAGGCCGCTGTCCGGCAGCGTAGCCGCCGGACAGGTAGATATCGTCGAGTTTGCAGTATTTAATCCGGGGGACTTGCCGGCTACAGATTCCTTGGGCAATACCCTGGACGAAGTTGCGGTGCATTATTAGGGTACCGGTACAGCCGGTTTTTACCGGGCTTTTTAATGCTGCAGTAGAGCTGCCGGTAGCCATTACTACCGATATTCCAGATTACCTGGAAACCGGGACATAGTGGCTGCTGTGTAACTCTAGATGGCAAAAAGGGAAGTTCGGTAGGGTATAATAGCTTTTTAACCAGGACGGTAGGATTTTAAAGGTGGAAAAAGGAACTTATTGCACTGTTTTGGCCTTTCTGGCGGTTAATGTGTGGATATAAATTTTAAAACCAGGGAGGTTTTTTAATTTTTATGGAGGTGGTTATAATGAAAAAATATTTATTTACTGTTTTCTTGTCAGTAACGCTGCTTGCTGCATTCGCATTTAGCGGAGGCGGGTTTGCCAGCGCGTCTGGCGGGGTTGATTTTTCCGAGATTTTTTATAAAAAAATACCTTATGAAGAAGTAAAAAATTATGAGCCGGGTACTTCCAGTTCGGGTGTTTCTCCGGAAGTCATATTTGACCAGGAGGAGCTTCAGGGCAATATGGTTACGGTGGACGGAGAAAAGTACGAGGATGTGGTAGTAGTTACTCTTGGAGGTAAAAATTATATTTTAACGAGTCTTGCTGCTGAGTACAAGGCATACGGTAAAGAAACTTATAAAAATTTTGCTAATAATTTTGACGAGTATATTAAATTCAGGTTAAAAGCCTTTGCTGATGTTCAAGCTGAAAGATACCCGTATTCTGCAATTGTAAGTATAAACGGCGTTCCCTGGCAGGAAACGGAATACAAAGACTTTATCATTCAAAAAATAAAAGAAAATCCGGACAACCAGATAAACAATAAACCCGAGCTTTGGGAGACTCTTGAAAACCCCAAGTTTAATGGGCTTGCGCGTTATATTCATAGTGAAGATATGACCAAAGAAGAAGTTTTACGGAAGGCTAAAGAACTGGGAAATGAAACTGTAACAGCAAAAAATGTTAAGGATGATGACAAAGAAGAGGAAACCGGCGAAGAAATATCAGTAGATATAGAAATTAAAAACGGTGCTGTCCTTAAAATCGGGACGCCCAACGTTTTGATATATAAAAACGGTATACAGAAGAATAACGTGATTATGGACGTTGAGCCTAAGGTAGTTGGAGAAGGGCACACCATGATTCCCCTGCGGGGAGTTTTCGACCAGATGGGAGCCCGGTTGAGATATGACGGTAATACCAGGGAAGTAACTATAGAGACTGAAGACAAAACCGTTGTATTGAAATTGAATACTAAAGAAGCAGAAATAAACGGGGAGCAGGTTAGAATGTCCTCGGAAGTCTTTACCGAAAACGGAAGGACGCTGCTCCCTTTAAGGTTCGTCGGAGAACAGCTGGGGTATAAAGTTAAGTGGATGGGGGAAGAGAAGAAAATTATTGTCCAGCAGTAAGGTTGTATGTGTTTTTTTAAAAAAGGGGGTGTGAAATATGGCAAGGCAAAGCAGGTGTTTAACAGCCCTGCTTTTACTTTTTATGTTTGTGTTTAGTTTGATGCCCCAGAGTCCGGCAGATGCTTATGTCCCTAATACCGGGAATGAGCTATTTGAACCGGGGGAAAAATGCATAGATCGGTATGATGGAACTAAACTAAAAGTTGACGGAGAATGGAAGGCAATAGACCAGAGCACGGGAGAAACTTTGGGGACTACAACAGCATTTTACGTTACTGACAAAGGGGAAAAAGGCAACTGGAGAAACTACAACAACATTTCTCATGGCAGGGATTGGGTAGAAGCTTTTAATGGTAACTGGGACTGGTACAATGACCATGTCGTGATCGACCGAGCAATAGAGGACAGTCAGAATAATACGATTTACGAGAATTATATACGCGATATAGTGCGCAAGTGCGGGGGAAGTATCCCCCGGTACGACGCGGGCAGCAGGAGATGCTGGGTAAATGTTACGGAAGGCCCCATGGGCGGTATATATCCTGCCAGCTGGAGCGTGTATGAAGGGCAAGAAACTACGATAAAAATAAACCCTACGTCTAACGTTGTGTATTCAGCTTACCGCGGCACGGACTGGGAATTTTATATAGACGGCGACCGGGTGGACAGCGGGCACGAATCCCGGAACACTACCTGGGTTGAAATACCGTACACCTTTCCTTCCGCTGGTACATACGAGCTGGAGTTGAAGGTAGAAGACGGCGTGGGCAGGACCCACCAGACCGCGCTAAGTTATCCCGTGGCAAGCGAGCCTGCGGCGCCGGGACCTCCTCCTTCAGGTGACGGGACCGGGCCGGTTGCTGACTTCGATATTAATATGGAACGTTGCTGTTGGGGATACAGAAACGGCGACGAACAATTCTTATGCTGGGGACGGCCACTACATAGCTGCCAGCGAGTGGAGCATTCTGCCCACTTCGGGCGCTGAACTGGACGGTTCTACTTCGATGGACGCTAAGATGAAGCTGGTAGCTAATTGCGATTCCAGCAGGAGGCGCAGGGCAGTTATAAATATTATTTCCCAGTTGGCGCGGGAATTAGGGTCAGAGGTAATTGCAGAAGGAGTAGAAACAGAAAACGAAGCTTACTGCATTAAGTCCCTGGGCATCAAATTCGCCCAGGGCTTTTTATTTTCTCGGCCCGTGCTGGTGAAAGACGCAGACAAAATTATTAAAAAGAGGATGGTTCAGCATGTTTAAGTTGGCAGTTGACCTGGGGTACGGGTATGTAAAAGGCATAAACCAGGAGGGTAAGAAAATATGATTCCCTTCTCTAGTAGGACCCGCGAGGAACAACCGGGTACGGGGCTCATTGGATGGAGCGGAAGAATTGGAGTACAGGGTAAAGCTAAAACCGGGTCCTGGGAGAAAGAATACTTTGTAGGAAAGCTGGCAGAGGAGGAAAGCTCCACTGCCAGCTTTGCATTTGAAGAAAACAAAATAGCGCACCCTCATATGAGAGTGCTTTTGGCTACAGCTGCTAAGTTGCTTGCCGGGAGAGACAAGAGAGCGGAGCGATCTTTTTATAAAAGCGCTCCGCTTTTATATTTCGTTCGGCGAGATTTTAGAGGGTATTGATGGCGATGTTGATGTGATAAAGCGGCAGCTAGAACAAAACCAGGAGTTTTCCTGGAGAGAGAACGAGCAACACGTGCAGAAGGCTGAAGATTTTATCTTGAGCGGAATTGGCGAGTGGGAAAAATAAAATTCTTAATTTATGGGAGGGCTTTCAAATGGAAAACCGCAATCCGTTTACTATAGAGACTGAAGACCGCCGCAAAAGGGAGGAGCTTACTATTCCTTTTGACCTTACTTACCATCATTTTGACAGCTGGCTGCCTGTGCTGGGACACGATATATTCAGTTTTTGGCTCCAGCTTTTTACTTTTGCTAACAGGCGCGACTACAAGCCGGAGGCAAACGTAGTGGAATATAGCTATAACGTTATGGCCAAAAAAGTAGGGGTGAGCAAGGGGAAACTTACTAATATGCTGAAAGTGCTTTATGAGTACGGGCTGTTGGAGATCGCTGAAGTTCAAAACAAGTATGGAAGCGTAAGGCAGGTTTACAGGGTATGTACAGTGCCAGTTTATTCGGATACAGTTTTTTGCGAGCTGCAAAAGTGCCGTCTGTGGGAAGACAGGAAAAGCGCTGGGCAAGAGAGGAATGCTCAAAACCCGGCGCAAACCGTACCAGTCTAAAAATCAGACTGGCACAGTTAACGGCGAAAGCCAGTCTAAAAATCGAACTGGCTGCCAGTCTAAAAAACGAACTGGCAGCCAGTTCAAAAATCGAACCGGAGCCAGTTCAAAAAATGAACTAATTAATAATAATAATATATTCATTAAATCAAATATACAACAACAACATACTCTTAAGCAACACAGATCTACGAAGTTACAGGCAGGAGAAGAGAATGTTGTTGTTGCAGATGAAAAAAAAGAAAAAATACCGGATGAGCATAAAGAGAAAGTAAACAAAATACGACAGTTGAGCCTGGCTATTTTTGGTATTAAACTCAATTACAAGGCAGCTAAGGTTTTAGCAGAATACGACATAAGTTATGTGGAAGAAAAAATGAGAATGGCTAAGGGCCGGAAACTGGAAAATATTAGCGGTTTTTTGATAGAAGCCTGTAGGGAGGATTGGAAGCAGAAGGCTTTGGAAGGGAGTAATGGAGGAAATAGAGCAGTTGTACAAGGGCAAAAAGCTAAAAAAGGTAAATATAAAGATATCTATATAAATTAATAGTAACCTGTAGCTTTTAAAAAAAGGATAATTTTTATGAAAACATCGAAGACGAAGGGAAATATTACCTATTAATAGAATAAATAGAATAAATATTTTAAAAGCTCATATCTTGTCGATATTGTTAACATAAATATTCCTGAATTACCTGTATTATATGTAAGTTGGAAGGGAAAAAGTTGAAAGTAACGAGTAAGTTTTTAGAAGCACAATTTCTTTTTCATGATATCGGACAGGGTTTGTTCTATTCTGGCACTTTGAAATCAAATGGGCGGAATAAGAAATTTTGTTTGTGATTGTGGTACCTTTAGTAAAGAGGAGTACTTAAATTATGCCATTAAAATTTTTAAACATAATTTTTTAATTGGTGAATTAGATTTGCTAATTTTATCGCACTTGCACTATGATCATGTTAGCGGACTGAACGAGCTTATAAGTAATAATAAAATTAATACAGTAGTACTATCGTATTTGGCGCCAATAGAAAGATTGATTATTTGCACTAAATTCTCAAAATTTTATGATAAGAAGTGGTATTATGATTTTCTAGTTAATCCCGTAAATTACTTATTAGAGAAAGGTATCAAACGAATAATATTAGTTGGACCTGAGCCTGGATCTAAACCAGAAAGCTTGCTTGAAAATTTTATAAATACAAAAGAACTCGATATTGTAGATTTTTTACCAGATAATATTGAACTGCAAAATAAATATAAAAATTATGACAGGAATCAGTTGACTTAAATAAAGTTAAGTTTAAAAACCATTATGGTTATTTACTTTTTGATCGTACTTAGATGTTTAGGTTTTATAACAACCCAATCAAGGAAGAGGTTTTAAACCAATTTGCTAATGAAGTAAAAGCTGATGGGATTGACGTCAAAAATACTGATAGAATATTAAATGTTTTACAAGATAAAGACCTTCGAAAAAAACTCTCGAAAAAATATCAAGTTATTCCAAAAAATATTAATAATACTTCACTTATAATTTATCATGGACCTTTTAATAATGAGTGGTCAGTTATTAAATGTATTTCCGGATATAAAACCTTTGAAGACTATGGCATTTTATAAATTATGTAAGTATTTATTTAGTGATATGGAAACTAAACAATGTGGTTCGTTATCATTTGGGGATATTAATTTGAATAAAGTGTTTAATGGTGTTCTTGAACATTTTAGACCTTTGCTCGATAACTTGTTGATCGTTTAAGTACCACACCATGGGTCAAAAGATTCTTGGCATCAAGGCTTTTTAAGTTATGTAAATAATTCTTCATATTGGATAGTTTCTTCAAGTGTGCATAGTCAGTTCGGACACCCTCATGCTGAAGTTGTTCGCCAATTAATAAATGAACTTCCTAATAAACTTTATTTATGGAACAATGAATATAATGGAATCCAAATAGGTTTATTAATGTCTTATCCGAAAATAATAAGGAAAAATTTTTCGGATAAAAAAAGGCAGCCTACATGGTAATCGGCATTGATATTGAAGGACTAAAAGACGTTTTAGGTATCTGGATCGGTGAAAACGAAAGCGCCAAGTTCTAGTTAAACGTCTTAAATGAACTTAAAAACCGTGGTGTAAGAGGTATACTTATTTTAAGCGTGGGCAACCTTTCTGGATTTTTGTGGAGGTGGAGCGAAAATCGGATTTACATCTTTATATACTTCTGAATAGTTTTATATTTTTAATTAGATTTTTGAAACTGGATTTGGCTTGGAGGCTTAGTAATGAAGGTATACAAACATGTAACTGCAAATGACATTGTATTAAATGAAATGCCATTTTTAAGAGAGTTATCAATGGAAGCTTACTTGGTTGAAAATGAAAATATTCTTAAGCTTGATGATGATAATTTTTCAGACGTATCAATTATTGATGTAGAATTATCATTAAAACAGGGTAGGAAATGTTCTGATGGCAGAATAGACATTTTAGTACAATATGGTCAAGAAACTTTTGGTATTGTTGAACTAAAACTTGGGGTTTTAAATCTAATGCATCTTGAGCAGTTATCGGACTATATGAAAGAAAAGAGGCAACTTTATGATAAATATATTAAGACCATAACTGATTTACGATATGATAATATTAACTGGGTAGGAGTATTAGTAGGAACTAATATATCTAGTGATCTAGAAAATAAATTAAATTCAGGTTACTTGATTGAAAACAACATACCAGTTGCAGCATTATCTTTGTCAAGATATAGGGGTGAAGATAATCAAATATACGTAATAACAGATACAATTTTTAATAATTTAAGTAGAAAATTTGATAGAACAAAATTTAAGTATAAAAACCAAATCTATAATAAAGGTAGATTAGTGTTAGCCGTAATTAAAGATTTTGTTGCGGACCAAGGAGATATAACATATTCTCAACTTGAAAAAAAATTTCCTCAAAAATTACAGGGCTCTATTGGAGTATTTGTAAAAGAAGAAAAAGCACAGGAACGATATAACAAAACTGGGTATAAAAGGTACTATATTAAAGATGATGAAGTCATTACCTTGAGTGATAGTACCATTGCAGTTTCAAACCAATGGGGAAAAGATAACATATACAATTTTGTTAAAAGAGCAAAGGAATTAGGGTATATTATTGAAATAATTAAATGATCCAACAGGTAAATACGAATATCAATAATTATTTATTTAAAGTCCAAGAAGTCAATAGTCAAATTATTGAATTTGAAGCTTCTATAGAAAAAACAGGCTTAAATTATAGCTTTATAAGAGAACAAATTCAGAAGTGTAACCAAAAGTGTAGGATTACAATACATGTG
>DDHO01000060.1 GCA_002352935.1 Firmicutes bacterium UBA1874 | reverse complement strand
TACAATAACTTTACTCTAACGAAGTCCAAGACAGGCTTGAACCAGCAATTTAAAATTTGGTAAGGTATTCCTGGAGTTCCCATGGGTGAACCTGCATATTATACCTTTCCCATTCAATACGCTTTGCTTCCAAAAAACGGCGGTATATATGTTCTCCTAATGCTTCCTGTATTACTTCATCAGCTTCCAGCTCATTTAGAGCTTTTTCTAAACTATTAGGCAGTATTTCTATCCCTAATTTTTTTCTTTCTCTATCATCCATTTCATAAATATTCCGATCACACGGTCCAGGAGGATTAATCTTATTCTTAATGCCGTCCAGGCCGGCAGCCAGAGATACAGCAAAAGCTAGATAAGGATTACATGAAGGATCCGGGCTTCTAAGTTCAATCCTTGTAGAGGGACCTCTTTTTGCCGGGATACGAATTAAAGGGCTCCTGTTATGAGCAGACCAGGCAACGTATACTGGTGCTTCAAAACCTGATACTAATCTTTTATAAGAATTAACATTAGGACTTGTAACAGCAGTAATGGCTTTAGCATGTTTCATAAGGCCCCCGATATAGTAAAGAGCAATGTCACTGAGCTGGTTGGGCGCTGCAGGATCAAAAAAAGCATTTTCACCGTTTTTTAATAACGACTGGTTAAGGTGCATCCCCGAGCCGGGAATACCGTAGATGGGTTTGGGCATAAAAGTTGCATGCAATCCTTCTTGCTGAACCAGTGTCCTTACCACGAACTTAAATGTAACAGTTTTATCAGCCATATCCAATGCATCCGAATATTTAAAATCTATCTCGTGCTGCCCGGGTGCAACTTCATGGTGTGAAGCTTCCACTTCGAAACCCATTTCCTCAAGCGCAAGCATAATATCTCTCCGGGCATTCTCTCCTCGGTCTACAGGGGTTAGGTCAAAATAACCCGCCTTATCATGGGTTATCGTTGTCGGTTTACCTTCCTCATCAGTTTGAAAAAGAAAAAATTCAGCTTCGGGCCCCACCTGCATACTGTACCCTTGATCACTTGCACGTTTTAAAATGCGCTGCAGGTTGCAACGGGGGCAACCCTTAAATGGAGTTCCGTCGGGGTTATAAACATCACACATTAACCGTGCTACATTTCCGTCTTTGTTTGATTTCCAGGGAAATATAACAAATGTAGAAGGATCTGGTTTTAAATACATATCCGATTCTTCTATTCGTACAAATCCCTCAATAGAAGAGCCGTCAAACATGAGTTCTCCATCCAGTGCTTTGTCTAACTGTTCAACAGTAATCGAAACATTTTTTAACACCCCAAAAAAATCTGTAAATTGAAGTCGTATAAATTTTACATTAAGCTCTTTTGCTAGGGATTTCACATCTTCCTTTGATTTGATATCTCCCCTGAACATTTTTCTAATTCACCTTCTCCTTTTAAAAAACATCCAAACACAAACAAAAACCCTTCCGGGAAATACAAAAGTATTATAGCATATTATAAAAAAATACACATTATCTGATCGAGAGTTTTGTGTGATCTTGCCTCCTTGCAGTCAAATTTGAAAATTAAATAAAAAAAGTAGGCCTTCCGGCCTATTTCAAAAAATTTATATAAACTTGGGGGGAAGAAACAACTGTACAAATTAAACCCATCCGCGACATCTCATAGCTTCTGCTATTCTCCTAATGGAAACTATATAAGCCGCCTGACGCATGTTAACGTTGAATTCCTTGGAAGTATTTAGAACTTCGTGATAGGCGGAAGTCATTTTTCTGTCCAGCTGGCTGTAAACTTCCTCCTCACTCCAATAATACATATAAAAATTTTGTACCATTTCAAAATATGAAACCGTAACACCTCCGGCGTTACATAAGAAATCCGGCAATATATGAACATTGTTATCATACAGTACTTCATCCGCTTCAGGGGTTGTTGGTCCGTTGGCCAGTTCAGCAACAATTTTAGCTTTAATATTCGAAGAATTCTTTTCGGTGATAACGTTTTCCAATGCTGAAGGGCAAAGAATATCCACTTCAAGTTCAAGGATGTCCTCATTAGATATAGGTTCCGAGCCGGGAAATTCAATTACCGAACCGCAATTACATTTATGTTCAAAGACTTCTTGGGGATCAAGTCCGTTTTTATTATAAATGCCGCCCTTACTATCGCTAACAGCCACGATATTAGACCCGTAAAATTTACTTAATAGGTAAGCCATATAATAACCTGCATTCCCGTAACCCTGTATGGCAATACTGGCATTTTTAAGATCTATACCAAGTTCTTCCGCCGCTTCCCGTATAGTATACAGAGCTCCTCGCGCCGTAGCATCTCCCCTCCCGATTGAACCTCCTATTACGAGGGGCTTTCCAGTAATAACACCGAACTGGTTTTTTCCTGCAATTTTTGAATATTCGTCCATCATCCAGCCCATTACCTGGGGGTTGGTATAAACATCCGGCGCGGGAATATCTTTTTCAGGTCCAATAAACTGGAAAATACTATCTATATAACCTCTGCTCAAACGCTCCAGTTCCCCTTGGGACATTTCTTTGGGATTACAAATTACTCCACCCTTACCCCCACCGAGAGGTAAGTTCAAGAGCGAACATTTAAAACTCATCCAACTCGCAAGGGCACGTACAGTATCAATCGTTTCATCAGGGTGGAAGCGAATTCCCCCCTTGGTAGGTCCCAGAGCATCATTATGTTGTACTCTGAAACCCTGAAAGACCTTTATAGAACCATCATCCATACGGACAGGTATACTTACATGAAGCTCACGCCGAGGAACTCTAATAATGCTGTGCACGTTACAATCCAAATTAATTATTTCCGCACAATCGTCTATTTGCCTCTGTACAATTTCAAAGGGATTAAGACCGGCCATTTTTACACCTCACTATTTAAAATATTAATCCGCCGCTAGTTACTTAAAAATAATAAAGCCCAAACCCTCGTTCTAACTTCTTCGAAAATCCCCTTTTGATACTATAGCAAAAAGGAGCTTTTCAGCCAATAGAGTTTGGACAAGAATATTGTATACTTATATTGCAACGTCGCAGCAGGTATTCAGTCCTTTTTAGATTTCTTTTTTCTAAATTCCCTTATTATAGCAGTAGCAGAACTAGTCCCCAGCCGATCAGCACCCGCTTTAATCAGTTCCTCCGCTTTTTCAAGCGTCCTTATTCCACCTGCGGCCTTAACCCCCATAGCATTTCCTGCCGTCTGTCTTAATAAAAACACATCTTCTGCACTTGCTCCAGTAGGGCCGAAACCTGTGGAAGTTTTTACAAAATGGGCCCCCGCCTGCATGGCACATAAACACGCGTTCCTAATTTCTTCTTTGGTTAGCAGCCCGGTTTCAAGAATAACTTTTACCCGGACTTGAGGTCCTGCAGCAGCAACCACTTCGCGGATATCTTTCTGTACAAAAGTACTTTCACCCGCCTTAAAAGCTCCAATATTCATGACGACATCAATTTCATGGGCTCCCGAGTTTACTGCTTCTTCTGTCTCCAGCGCCTTCACCCTTGTTGTTGCTGCACCCAGAGGAAAAGAAACAACCGTTACAACTTTAACTCCGGAACCTCTCAATATTTGTGAAGCCCTTCTAACATGACATGGATTGACACATATACCCAGAAAATTATAATATAAAGCTTCTCGACAAAGCAGTTCTATATCAGAAGCCGTGGCTTCGGGTTTTAACAGCGTGTATTCTAAAATTCCTGCAAGCTCTTCATAATTCACGGGCCATCCCCCCAGATTATCTTATTAAAATTAATTAAAGATTATTTTTTTAAAATAGAACTTAGAACCCGCCGGCCCCCGGCCAGAGCCACGCCGCCAGCACCCCCTGGACTGGATACAATTTCCTCCAGGGCATTCACTGCCCTGATCAAATCTTGTTCTTCAATTACCAAAGGTGGTTCTAAACGAATTACGTTAGGATTATTGAAAGTATAGGCAGTAAGGATCCGATATTTATTTAACAATTCTCCGGCAACCAATGAAGCAAGATACTCTTTCATTACTTTTTTAAACAATCCGCCGCTTATTTTGTCAAGAAGCCCCCCTGCTTCTTGGAATTCAACACCTACAAGCAGCCCTCGTCCCCTAACCTCTTTAATTAGACTGTACTTTTCCTGTAAACCCTTCAATTTTTTCAAAAATAGTTCGCTCTTTCTACCTACCTCTTCTGGAATTTTCTCCTCTAGTAGCACGTTGATTGTTGCCAGTCCGGCAGTTACCGCCCATGTGTTTTCTCCGAAAGTGGAGGTATGTAATAGATGTTTTTCGTAATTTCCGTAAGCTTTATTCCAGATTTCCTCGCTGGAAATATAAGCCCCAATAGGCATTATCCCTCCTCCCAGCGACTTAGCCAGGCACATAATATCCGGCTCCACGTTTTCCCACTCGCAAGCAAACATGCGTCCTGTACGACCGAACCCCGTTTGAACTTCATCAACTACCAACAGGGCGTTATACATTGAACATAAACGCCGTGCCTCTTTTAAATATCCTTGAGGGGGTATAACTACTCCTGCTTCTCCTTGAATCGGTTCTACAATAAACGCAGCAGGCTCTCCTTTAGAAAGTTCTCTTTCCAGACATTCTGGATCTCCAAAGGGGATCGCCACGCAGTCCGGCACCAAGGGAGAAAATGGTTTCTGATATTTCTTACGCCCGGTGACGGACAGAGCTCCCATCGTTTTGCCGTGAAAAGAATTTTCGCAATAAATTATTTTGCTTCTGCCGGTTGCTGCGCGGGCTAATTTTAATGCTCCTTCTACAGCCTCCGCCCCGCTATTACAAAAAAAACTGCGGGTTAGGCCTTCCGGCGCTATACGTGCTAAATTGTAGGCCAGGGCACTCGCAAGCCCATTTAATGACGCCTGCACGAGTTTGGGAGTGTTTTCTACCATTTTTAGAGCTTCCCTAACTGCCGGATGGTTATGGCCCAGGTTCAGCGCCCCGTAAGCCCCTAAAAAATCTAAGTAACAATTTCCTTCTATGTCCCAAAGATAAGACCCTTGAGCACGCACATAGTGTCTGTCAAAGTCTATTAAGGAAAGAACTTGCACTTTGATCGGGTTTATGTATTTTTTGTAATTATTCCTAATTTCCTGGCGCGTCATTTTTAAAGCAGTCTCCACAGTATATAAACCATCTTTATTCATGTCGTGGCCCCCCTTCTTTTAAAAATTACGCGTTTTTAAACAATTCCCCTCTTAGCCAACCTTAAAACAAGTAGCCCTCCTACTATAAGGTTCATATGATATGTAAGAAAGCGCCATCCCCCAACAAACCCGGCAAGTAAGTATGAGGGGATTAAGGGGCCAAATAGCCCCGCAAGGCCTAGCTCAGCTACACCGCTCCCCCCGGGGAGCGGAATGTACGAAATACCAAAGTAAAAAATTACCTGCCTGACTAGAACGGACAACATTTCTGGAGAACTGCCCAAACCCAGCAACAAAACAGGGGCTATAGAAAAAAACAGCGACCAGTAAATTAAAGTCAAAAACACTATCCACAACAGCCTTTCTGGCCGGGAAAGGGACAAAAATTTTATTAAAGTTTTATTAAAACCTTTTACTTTCTCATATACAAGCTCTGCTGACTGCTCGGGATCGCTTATCCACTTTTTGAGCGGCAGCTTTGTGAGAAAAAAAAGGACAATTCTTTTAACTAGTAAAGGCTTAAAAAGAACATAAAAACCTAATATTAGGAATACAGCAATCAGCAAAATAGCGGCACCGAATAATAAATTAACAAGAAGTGAAAATTGGAGCATCCTTTGGTACAGCAGCAGCAGCACAGGTGTTAATAAACTAAAAAAAGCAAGTGTAAGAAACAGTTTTACGGTTACAACAGTTAAGCTCTTTTCCATCGGCACTCCTTGAAAACGGAGCAAATAAGCTTGCGCAGGAGGACCTCCGGTATTTGCAGGGGTAATAGCAGCCGCAAAGTTACTTATCAAATTAATTTCCAGCACTTTCAGCAGGCTTACGGGGCTTCCCAGCAGGTGTAAAATAGCCTTAATACGCAGTGCTTCTATAATCCACATAAAACAAACGAGCAGAAAAGCCAATAACAAATAACCGTAGTGAATCCTTTCAAAAACCGTCAAAGTTTGTTCTTCAAAGGTAAGTAGGTAAACAAAGAGCACTCCACCTACGCTGAGAATGAGTGCTAAATACATCCACCGCAGGTTTTTATTTACTATCGTTTCCAAAAATCTCACCAACCTGGCAAAAAGAAATTACCATGATATTAACATCATGGCAATTAAATATATTATATCTTTCATAAATACTTTCTTAAATAATATTCTGATACTATTTAATTAATATTATGCTAGTTTATATTTTGCACCTTCTGCCTCATCCTCTGCTGCTGTTTTAACCGCTCTGCATACTTGAGGTCTGCAATTTCTCCCCAGGCTTTAGAATAACCCAACAACTTGTCTGCAAATTCATCTACAGTTTCTTTATTGCTCACCTGCGTGGAAAAAGCACCCGTTTCTTTAACCATTTCACGTAAAGCTTCAGGGTTGTCAATTAGCGGGCACGGCCTTCTGGGATTGCTATGAAATGGCTGCCGCTTTTGATAAGCCTTGAAGAGGGGGTTGCGAAGAGCCTCTATGAGGCTTATATTTTTAATATTGCATGTAGCATAGTGAACGAAAGCACACGGTTCTACATCTCCTGCAGCATTAATGTGGAAATACCGCCTTCCACCAGCAATACAACCGTTGCTCACTTCACCGTCATTCCAGAAGTCCATGAGAAAAATCGGCTTTGTATCGCGAAGATACTCAATGCGTTCGAACAAATATGCCCTCTGCTCAGGAGTAGCCATAAACTCCATATCGACATCTCTACCAATAGGTATATAGGTGAAGTACCATGCAAAAAGTGCACCTTTCTTTATCATCAGATCTACGAATTCTTCGCTGCTTACCTCATCTATATTTTTACGGGTGTAAGTGGTAGAATAACCGAACACCGCACCAGCTTCACGCAGAATATCCATAGCGTTCATCACTTTTTGGAATACTCCTTTTCCCCGCCGCTGGTCTGTAGTTTCTTCAAACCCTTCTATACTGATAGCCAGGGTAATATTTCCAAGCCTAGTTATTTCACGTGCTATATCTTCTGTAATTAGCGTGCCGTTTGTGAAAAAGAAAAATATCTGGTTAGAGTGTTTTTCAGCAAGCCTAAAAATATCGTCAATACGCAGGGTCGGTTCTCCGCCGGACATAGCTATAAAGTAAATGCCAATCTCTTCCGCCTCCGTGCAAATTCGATCCATTAATTCAAAATCTAGTTCTTGAACCTGCTGATAGTCGCCGGCCCAGCAGCCTTTACATCTCAGGTTGCATTTTTCCGTCGGATCCATAAGTATGGCAAAGGGTACTGGCATGTCATACTTCTCCTGTATTTCTTTCTGCTTCGGAACTCCCAGCATAGTAGCATTAACAAAGAAATTCTTGGCAATGCATGCCTTTAAATTCGGATGCACTTCTTTAAGCATTCTCTGAGCAAAATGGTACCAGTTATTATTAGGATCTTTCATAATACCCTGGACATGTTTTAAAACCTCTTTATGATTGGGGTCGCGAACTATTTTTTCCGCCCACTTGAGCAACCGGTTGATATTCTTTTCGGGGTTGTGCATTATTAATTTAATCCCCTGCTCTAAGAATTTTTCTCCAAGATAGGTCTCTGCTAAATTCATTATTTTCCCTCCTCAATAGAACTAATTTCCTTCCCCTTCCTCATTACCTCATTACCATGGTGACAAACTCCTCTTCAGCACTATTATCTCTGCTCTTTACGTAATACAGTCTGCCTTCGATTTTAACTGTGGAGGCCATAATTCTTCGATGACGTCCATAGTGAAATTTAATAAAACCTTTTCACTCAGGGCATCCAATTTTTTAGCCTGTCGTTCATAAGTCGGGAGATGCTGCAACACCTCACTTTTTAAAGAAGAAACTGGCTGGTGCTGTAAGATGTAGGTCACCACAGCCCCGGTAAACACCAGAAGCGCTGCCTGGGGACCAATAAGCAAAGGAACAAGGGAATTGATCCACAATGAACCTTCCGGTCCGCTGCTCACCAAGCGTAAAGCGAGGAGCATGACTACTATTAAGTGAGCACAAAAAATAAGGGGGCGCTTAACAGAAGATAACTCTTGAATAATTTCAGACAACACAGGGAAAATTCCCCGTTCTCTGCTTTCTCCCAGCTTTGAACGCAGCCTGCTGCATGCTTCCTCCCATTCCTTACAACCGCTGTCAGCCCTTTGAGCAACATCACTACCAAATACAAGAACGTTTGCCCTGGAAGTGGGGTAAAAGAGCACCCGCGAGCGTCCTGCTGTACTGCTTTTCTTAGGAATCCTTTTCTTTTCCAGGAGGCCCTTGTTACTCAGATAAGTTAGAATATCATAAGCAGTCCACCTGCTTACCCCCATCAATTCCGCAACTTTCGTGTAATGAATGCCCGAGCGCCCGTGGTATGTGGCTACTTGTAAAAACTCCTTTTGCCTTGAAGTAAGCATCGCTACCCCCAAAAAACCAAAATATTTGTATTTGGTTGTAGTTTAGCAACGTTTCTAACGATTGTCAACGTTTTCTAATAGTTAATAAGTACACTTTTACCTATTTCCAGGGATGAATATTCTCTTTTTTGTTATATTTGTTCAGGCTATCTAACATTAGCAAGCTTTTACAGTTCGTTTTATTATCTTTTCGCTGACCTTCTTTCCCGGTAATAATAAAAAAGGAAGCCGGCGATTAATATTGCTGCTATACTAACTATTTGTGCAACTCGGAATGGTCCCAACATTAAGCTGTCTGTCCGGAAGCCTTCTATAACAAACCTCCCAACTGAATACAAGGCTATATAAGCCAAAAAAATGTCGCCATCCACCCTCCCTGGCCGGCGACGAAACCAAAGTAAAAACATAAAAACTGCAATATTCCATAAGGACTCATAAAAAAAAGTAGGATGTCTTGGCGCTCCTGCCATATATATAGCCCAAGGCACATTAGTCACGTAACCATATGCCTCTTGGTTTGTAAAATTCCCCACTCTCCCGATGGCTTGGCCCAGTATAAGGCTGGGAGCAAATATATCCGCCATGAGCCAAAATTTCAACCTCTGCCAGCGAGTATAAAGCAATCCCACGATTAAAGCCGTTATAATTCCTCCGTGGAAAGCCAGCCCTCCATGCCAAATGCGCACAATTTCCTCTAAATGTTTCGCGTAATATTCCCATTGAAATATTACATAATAAATACGTGCTCCAATCCAACTCAGTGGGGCTCCTATGATGACAATATTTAAAATATGTTCAGGGTTAACACCCTTTCTTTGGGCTTCTCTATAAGCCAAATAAGTACCAATCGCAACTGCTGTTGCCATAATAATACCATACCAACGTATCTCGAAGCCGCCGAACCTTAAAGCAACAGGATCAATAGCTCCCACGACCCTCGCCTCCAATGTCTTTCCTGCCCGTAATCAAATGTTTTTCAACCATTTATATCTATTCTATTTTCCTTATTCCTTAGAAAATTATACGTTTTGTTATTACGATGATTATTAAAGTTATTATCAATTTATTCTAATTTTCCTTTATTATTAAAACTTATTATATGTATTTTTCTATCTTTTCTCTTAGCTGTTCCTTACTCATAAAGCCAACCAATCTTTCCGCTTCTTGACCTTTTTGGAATATTATTAGGGTCGGAATGCTCATCACACCGTAATTAACCGCCACGGATTGATTTTCATCAACATTTAATTTTAAAAATTTAACCTTTCCTTCGTATTCCTGAGATACCTCATCTAAAACAGGTGCTATCATACGGCAGGGGCCGCACCATTCAGCCCAAAAATCCACTACAGTAGGTAAATCGGACTGTAAAACTTCTTTGGTGAAGTTTTGTTCATCAATACTTGCTATGCTCATACCATGAGACTCCTTTCATAATTTTTTCAGTGTTTTAATATGTTAATATTTTTACCTTTCGCTGTCAATATAATTGGTATATTAACGTTGGATTTTGTTTGGTAAAATCTCTTAAATAAAAACTGCAGTACAAAACCGGGTTTTTAATTCTAAGTTTCCCAACAAATTTCTATAGTGTTAACGTTAATTTATCTCAAAGCATAAAAATTAACCGCTTTACAGAGAATTTCTATATTAAATTTTTTTGTTTCATACTCGGAGCTCCAAAAAGCCCTTTCCAAATGTTTGATAAAGTAGTATAATTTTTTGTGAGCAGTTATTATATCTAGGTATAATAAGTTGGTCTTTAGGAGGTGTTTTTATTGGCCTGCTTGGAAATTCATGAAGAAATATGTAAAGGATGCGGCCTCTGTATAAATTTTTGCCCTCGTTCACTTATAACACTGGCAGAACATCTAAACTCCAAGGGTTTTCATCCTGCTGTTTTAAAAGAACCGGAAAAATGCAACGCTTGCACCTTATGTGCAATTATGTGTCCAGATATGGCTATTGAAATTCGAAAGGAGGCGGGCTAATGCCTGAAAAAGCTTTTATGAAGGGTAACGAAGCGCTGGCAGAAGCAGCAATTAGGGCCGGTTGCCGTTATTTTTTTGGTTACCCTATCACCCCTCAAAGCGAAATTCCACACTACATGGCTAAGCACCTTCCTCGTTACGGCGGAGTTTACCTCCAGTCTGAAAGTGAAGTCGCAGCAATAAATATGGTTCACGGGGCTTCCGGAGCAGGAGCCCGTGTCTTAACCTCTTCATCCGGCCCGGGGATAAGCCTTAAATCTGAAGGGATTTCTTTCTTAGCAGGTGCAGAACTTCCCGCAGTTATTGCCAACATTATGCGGGGCGGACCCGGTCTGGGAAATACTCAGCCTTCTCAAGCAGACTACCACCAGGCAACACGTGGAGGAGGCCACGGCGATTACAAAACAATTGTGCTTGCACCTTACTCCGTTCAGGAAGTAGTAGATTTAACTTACAAAGCTTTTCATCTGGCAGATAATTACCGAACCCCCGTTATAATTTTGGGTGACGGCTTTTTGGGACAAATGATGGAGCCGGTGGAATTGCCCCAAATGATAGAACCCGAAGATCTACCGTCAAAGCCATGGGCTACGGTCGGTAAGGGCAGAAGAACACGCAACATTGTTACTTCCTTATGCCTGCCTCCTGAAGAAAACGATGCCTTAAACAGAAAACTGCAAAAAAAATATAATCTCATTAGTGAAAAGGAAACGCTTGTGGAAACATACCTGCTTGAAGATGCAGATTACATAATTGCAGCCTTCGGAATAACCGCTCGTATTGCCTTAGCCGCTGTAGACCTTGCCCGAAAAGAAGGTATAAAAGCAGGCCTCGTACGACCTATTACTTTGTGGCCTTTTCCCGAAAAAGAACTAGCAAAATCCGCGGAAAATGCAAAAGGGATTTTAACAGTAGAGCTAAACATGGGGCAAATGGTAGATGATGTACGTCTCGCAGTTTCTGGAAAGGCTCCGGTTAAGTTTTACGGAGTTACGGGAGGGCTTTTCCCAACACCTAAGGATATACTCACCGAAATAAAAAAACTGGAGGTGGCAGTAAATGGTTAGAGAGTTCTCGAGGCCCAAGTCTTTACTTCCGGAAAATTATCTCTATTGTCCGGGCTGTACTCACGGAATAATTCAACGCCTGGTCGCAGAGGCCTTAGATGAATTAAATTTAACTCCAAAAACAGTAGGTGTAGCCGCAGTAGGCTGTTCGGTTACCAATTTTCACCTTTTTGATGTGGATATGCAACAGGCTCCTCACGGAAGAGCACCCGCTGTGGCCACAGGAGTAAAAAGAGTCCTCCCGGACTCTACTGTTTTTATATATCAGGGAGATGGAGATCTTGCAGCAATCGGTACCGCTGAAATTGTTCATGCTGCAGCACGGGGAGAAAAAATTACAGTTATTTTTGTCAATAATGCAATTTTCGGTATGACCGGAGGGCAAATGGCTCCTACTACTATATTGGGTCAAAAAACTACGACTTCTCCTTACGGACGTAATAAGGACGTGGAAGGTTATCCTTTGCGGGTATCCGAAATGCTGGCTACTATTCCGGGTGCAGTATACGTAAGCCGGACCTCGGTACATAACCCTAAGCATGTTAACCGCACTAAAAAAGCTATCAAAAAAGCATTTCAAGTACAAGAAAACGGCGAAGGGTTTGCAATAGTAGAAGTGTTATCCAGCTGTCCCACCAACTGGGGCCTTTCTCCTCTGGATGCTTTAAAATGGGTTGAAGAAAAAATGATACCCTACTATCCACTAGGCGAGTTTAGAACCCCATCGGAGGTGACAAACTAAAGTGAAACAGGAAATTACACTTGCAGGCTTCGGCGGTCAGGGAATACTTTTCACAGGGCAGCTTCTAGGCCGGGCAGGAATGCTGGAAGAAAAAAACGTCTGCTATGTTCCTTCTTACGGCCCAGAAATGCGCGGGGGGATGTCCAGCTGTTCCGTTATTATATCCGGTTCAAATATTACCTGTCCCCTGGTCACTGAACCCAGTTCTGCCATTGCTTTTAATCATGCTTCGGCAGAACAGCTCGAGCAGGCTCTTAAGCCAGGCGGCATTCTAATTATAAACAGTTCGCTTACAGACAAAGAACCCCAAAGAAAAGATATAAAGTTTTATAAAATTACTGCAAGCGACAGGGCTGTAAAATTAGGCAATGATCGTGTGGCAAATATGGTTCTTTTGGGTGCTCTGGTTAAAATTACAGGCATTTTAAAGCCTGATTCCTTGATAAAAGTTTTGGAAAGCATTTTACCTGAAAGGAAACACCACCTGCTCCCGGTTAACAAAATGGCGCTGGAAGAAGGCATCAGCGCTGTGGAAGCTTTAGAAATTTAAAGTTATTTCTTCCGTTGCGCAAGCCGAAAAACAGCTGAGGCAGGCTATTTCATTGTTCACATTTTAATTTTTAAGTAACCTGCCTCTTTTTCATTGCTTACTGGAAAATTTATTATAACAATGCCAGGTCTGCATATAAAAGGGTAAGACGGTCAGCATGTTCCATTTCATCGTTCATTATATCAAAGAGCAGGTCGCGTATTGCTATATCAAAAGTCGAAAGATACATAGAGCGGTACAGTTCAACAGCCATAAGCTCATCTTCGACCGCTTCCTTCAAGGCCTCTCGGTAGCTTTTAATATTAACCGGAATCTCGTCGACCGGCTGGACTCGGCGGTCGGTAAGATGATTATAAAGACTGCCCAGTATATGATAATGTTTGCGTTCATCTTCCAACGCATGTTCTACTTGTCTTTTATGGAAAGTATTCGGAGCAATATTTCTTAATTCTTTATAGAATTTAATAGCTTCTGCTTGGCCTTTAATTGCCTTGTTCAAATTGTATATAAACTCTCCGGGGTCCCGAAAAATATGCCACAATTTATAAGTTTCTAATTTCCTTTCTCCGCAACCAATTTCTCCGTTCATTACACGCCCTCCTTTTCGTTACTGGATCCTACATATTAATATTCTTACCGGAGTTTAATTGTTACTAAAACAAAAACCACCCCATATGGAGTGATTTTATTGAAAAATTACAACTTATTATGATAATTTTTACTTGAAAAGTTCCTTGTCGAGTGTTTCATTAACCTTTTGCATTACGCGCCCGAATTCCTGTTGGGCTTTAAAAAGTCTTTGGAGGGTAACATTTTCAATGGCTTTTTTTTGTAACGTTTGGTATTTTATAACCCTGTCATTATCAACCGGTTTGCCTTCAAGCCGGGACCTTTGAATATAGTCCTGTTCTGATTTTAATTCGTTTATGATATCCTGCGCATTAGGGTCCACTTTCACACGTGCTTTGGCTGAATTTAGGTTTGCATATTCTTCAGTTTTCATTACTTCTTTTGCAAGCTCTTTAGCTTTCTCCTCCAGACTCAAAAAATCACCTCCTTATTGTCCTTTAAAACCCTTCTTTATAATTCATGCCAATTCCTTCTTTTGTATTTCAGCTTCTCAAATTTAGCAAATAATTTGGAGTAACATCAATAAACGACAATAAACGACTACCCGAAATTATTCATGATTATTATTATGGTGCTAAAGCACCGTAAAGCAAAGATACCGTAATAACAAAGCCGCAAATCACCAATACCCTTTCAACAAATTTTAAGTCGGGCCTTAGTATATGACTGCAAAAAGAAAGAAAAACTGCTCTTACTGTTTGAGGACGAAGCCATAATATAAAAAACTCACACCCAGTACAACAAGAAATATTCCGCAGGAAAAAATTATCCCTCTGTATATTTTATTACTTAAAAAACGCCTGCCGCCGGCCACCGCTGCAGCTACCAGGCTGTACCAAGAAAGATCAGCTAAAATATGACCGCTGAAAAAAGTAATTATACCCGCTGCGCCGTATTTCAGCGACAGAGTTATATACCCCATACCTACCGTAGCCCACCAAATACTCCAATAAGGGTTAGACAGGCTGACCAGTATTCCGGCAAGCACGGGAGAAATCCTTCTAGCATCAGAACCTTCTTCTACTTTTCCCATAAATCCTAAATTTATTTTCTTAAAATAAGCCCCCCGGACCATACCCCACCCCATCCAAATCAGGAAAAAACCGCCCATTACCGCAATAATTTTATTCACCATTGTGCTGGCAAAAATAGAAGAAAAACCTTCTATAAAAATTATAATAAGGGCGACCTCCAAAATTGCATGTCCCAGAATCAATAAAGGAGCAGCCCCGAATCCCCGTCTAGCACTTTCAGTAATGGTAACAGTAAGTAAAGGACCCGGCACCAGCGCACCTGAAAGCCCTACTAAAAAAGCAGTTATAAATAAATACTTCAGCATTTAAAATTCTCCGCCTGCTTAAAAGTTAGTAATGCTAATAATTTCTTTCTTTCTTAATATTAAATACACCTTCCCAAGCAAAATAAATTTCACTATTTCCATTGCCTGTCTCTTAAACAATCTATATAATAAAGGAATGAATAAGGCAGGCCGCATATGCCAACAAATAAAAGGAGGAATTTTATGATCGACGTAGTAAACACAACTCCCCACCCCATAAAGTTTTGGAAGCCAGGCTGGGAAGAACCGATCGTAGTACAGCCTTGCGGTACAGTAATTAAAGCTGATATAATTGAAGAACCTATGGGAATGCATCCGAGCGGAGCAAAGTTCGTTCGTATCCGCTTCATAGCACCCCAGGAATCCAGCGAAGCTCTTGCTCGTCTGGAGAGAGAAAATATGGGCTCCGTAATTGTAGGGACCTCGATGGCCGTAAAAGCGTTTAACGGCCGAATTTTCTCTACTGTCCCTGCACCCGGATATGAGGACGCTCCCCCGGAAGAACAAAGAATGTTACCGGACAAATTCGCTACTTTTTAATTAAAATTACAAAGAAAGCTGCATGACTACAAAAGATTCACATGCAGCTTATATTTTTGTATTTTTTCTTTAAACTTCTTTTAAAATTGCCAGATATTTAAGTAAACTTTCCTTAAATAAATCATATTTATTAACCTTTCATATCTTCGTTTATCTTATTTAACTTGTCTAAAATCATTAAAATCTTTTCTACTTTAGGCTGTTTATTAATCTCTTTTTCAAGTTTTTGTAGCTGGACAAAAAGTTTTTTATCAGTCGTGACATGAATTTCTTTATTTCCAGCAATATTTTTAATTTTATCGTGTACTTCTTTTCTTATGGAATTTAGGCGTAATCTGTGCAGTCCCGTAACTTTTAAAGCAACTGATATTTCATCGTTAACAACTACGGCCGTGCTATCACGAACACCACTGACAGTCTTAGAGGCTTTTTTGATAGTTTTTGCCAGACCTGGGTTGAAGTAGACCTGTTCAACCCGCTGTTGATCATTTTTTTGTTCAGGCTGTTTCGGCACACTGCAGCCTGAAAGCATTATTATGATAAGAAATATAGCAATACCGCTTAAAAATTTCATTATCTTTAATCACTCACTATCCTTTAGGTTTAACTAAAAGTGAAGCAAGAAAACCAAAAATAGTAGCAGCAGATATACCGGCGCTGGTTACTTCAAAAATACCCGTTAATATTCCCACTAAGCCCGTTTGTTCCCCCTCTGCCATTGCCCCGTGCACGAGAGAATAACCGAAACTTGTTATGGGAACGGTAGCTCCGGCGCCTGCAAGATCAATTAAGGGCTGGTACAAATCGAAACCGGCCAATATGGAACCTGCAACCACAAGAGTACTTATTGTATGAGCAGGAGTGAGCTTCACAATATCAAGTAATAATTGCCCCGCTACACAAATCAGCCCGCCCACTATAAAAGCCCAAAAATAAACTTCCAAATGAAAACACTCCTCACTTTTTGTATTCAATGGACACGGCATGGGCAATACAGGGAATGCTTTCCTTCTGCTGGTACGACAAGGGAGACAGCAAAGAGCCGGTGGCAACAATTAAAACCTTTCCAAGTTCTCCCCTTTTCATTTTCTTAAATATATGCCCGTATGTAACAGCAGCTGAACAACCGGCTCCGCTGCCGCCGGAAAATACCATAGGCTGTTTTTCGCTATATATTAACTTTCCGCAGTCAGTAAAAATTTCATCCGGAATATTAATCCCGTGTTTTTTTAACAAATCCGAAGCTATTTTATGGCCTGTACGACCCAAATCTCCCGTCGCAATAAGATCGTAGTTACTCGGTGATATACCCAGGTCCCTGAAATGAGCCGTTATTGTATCTACAGCTGCAGGGGCCATAGCACTTCCCATATTGAAAGGGTCTGTTATTCCCATATCTACTATTCTTCCAATAGTAGCGGAATTAATTTTAAACCCGTTTTCCCCAGAGCCAAGAACTGCTGCCCCGGCGGCAGTTACTGTCCACTGCGCTGTAGGCGGCTTTTGAGCACCGTATTCCGTAGGGTAACGGTACTGCTTTTCAACTGCTGTATTGTGACTCACCGTTCCGCAAAGAACGTACTTCCCCGCTCCGCTTTCCACTATCAACGCAGCGAGGGCAAGGCTTTCCATCGAAGTCGAACAGGCCCCGAAAAGTCCCAGGTAAGGCACAGCAAGTGTCCTGGCTGCAAAACTGCTGGAAATTATCTGGTTTAGAAGATCTCCGGCCAGGAAAAACTGAATATCCTTTTTTTGAAGCCCGGCCTTGCGAATGGCTAGTTCACATGCTTCTTCCATCATTTTCTTTTCTGCCTTTTCAAAACTGTCCTGGCCAAGCCATAAATCACCATGAATAATATCGAAATCTTCTGCAAGAGGTCCCTGTGCCTCAAAAGGCCCGACAACAGATGAAGCAGCCAAAATAGCAGGTTTATTTTTGAAAACCCAGCTCTGGTGGCCGGAAAGTAGCATTCAGGACCCTCCAAACATGGTTAAGGTCGTTTTTATCAAAGAAACAACAAAAGCAGAAAACACCCCAAAAACAATAACCGAGCCTGCCAGTTTAAACATATTTCCTCCGACGCCAAGCACAAATCCTTCGGACCTGTGTTCAATAGCAGCAGAAGCAATAGAATTAGCAAATCCGGTTACCGGAACCGCAGTTCCCGCCCCCGCCCACTGGGCAATGTGGTCATATATCCCTAGGGAAGTTAAGATAACAGATAGCAAGATCATAATTGCCACAGTAGGGTTGCCAACCGTCTTTTCCGTAAAATCAAAGTTCCAGAGGAAAAAATCCGAAACACCCTGGCCGATAATACAAATTATTCCACCAACTATAAATGCCTTCAAACAGTTTAATAATATCGGCCTTCTGGGTTCTCTTAGCTTGGAAAAAGAGTGATATTCTTGCTGTACGGGAGTTAGCTTCTTTTTTTTCTTGTTGGACACCGGGTTTCGCTCCTTATCTAACTAAGTATTGTTCCAGTTCTTTTATAACGTTTGATAATATTTTCGATGAGCTGATATAAATGTTTTTAGCCTCACTATTTTTCGTACCAAGAGCAAAAAGCTCGCAGTCTGCCTGGCACTTTTTTAGTGTTGCATAAACAAGTTCTTTGGCTTTAGGCTGTGGTACCTTAACAGCATCATCGAAAAGATCTAAGTATAGTTGACCCGCAGAATCCACCTGGGCGAGAAAAACATTTTCGGGTGCTACCCCGACCTTTTCAAGTTCGGCATAAAGCCACTCCCTGTTCAAGCCCATAGCCGCAAGCGGCTCATCCATGATAATACCGTCCATCATTACAGTTTGGGGCACACTCTCTTGGCCGACCTTTAGGCCGAGGGCCTTCGGAGTAATAAATTGTTTATCTTTTTTTAGCATTACACTGACTTCGCCAGTCGGTTCCAAAACAGCAAACTCTACATCCGAAAAATTAAATACATTTTTTCTTCTCAGCCGGCTCAAAAGATCTTCTGGAGTAAACCGCGCTTCCATTAATTTATCTTCTAATATTTTTCCGTGATTTATCAGCACAATTTCTTTTCCCTGCACAATATCCCTTACAGCCTTGTATTTTATTGCTAAGAATGAAAGCGCTATCGGAAAAGCAGACCAAACCGCCAGAGCAGCAAAGCCGGTTATTAAATTAACTAAGTTTAAAGAGATGGCTGTTACTAGAGCGCCGATGACAATAGCTACCATCACGTTAAAATATGTTAACGGAGCTGTTTGCCTCCTCCCCAGTAAACGCACAATAAATAACGTAATTAAAAACAATACTGCAGAACGCACCAATATATTTAACCAATCAGGCATTTAAATTTCCCCTTAAGCTAAAAGCCTTTATACTGAGGCTCTTCGTATTCAAGATTACCGAGCCTCTTTTCCATGTTTTCTATCACATCATTAATTTGTGCGATGTTATGTTTAAGAATTTCTTTTTGTTTTTCATCCTGCTCCAACAAGGCAAAAGTTTCCAGTGTTGCTTTAGTTCCTTTAAGACTGGCAACAGTCTGTTTTACCTGACTGCCAACGGTCAAAAAATACACCTCCCGGCTTATATTTTCACCGGGGTTGTGTTAATTTATACAAAAAAAACCGGACTCTTAAGCAAGAATCCGGTTCCTTGGAGGTCTAGAAACCCTTATACTGGGGTTCCTCTTTTTCAATTTCTGAAATCCTGGGTTCGAGGCTATCAACAATTGATTTGGTTTGTTGAGCGGCTTTGGTGTAGAGATCCTTAGCTTGTTGATTTTGAGTCTCCATGGCAAAGCTCTCAAAACTGGCCTGAGCGCTTTTTAAGCTTGCAATTGTTTGTTTGACCTGAGCAGAAACTGTAATAAGGCATCCCTCCATTTTTTTAAATTATTTTATCTCTAAATAAAAAACACTATTCAAAAACAGGTCAACATTTACTGCCGATTCAAGAAAAAGCAAAAATGCCTAATTTAAAAAAGGTTCACAACAAAAGAAGGTTTGTGTTAATATTAAAAAACAGCACAGGAATTCGTTTTAAAAGAAAAATTAATTTTTCCATTATATTCCGAATTCTGCATCAGTTAATAAAAACTTTTTTAAGAGGTGCTGCATGGAAAATAACACTTCGGTACTTTCCCTGTTGCTGGTAGTAAGCATAGCTTTTTCTATACCCCTGCTCTTACACAAGTTAAAATTACAGGTAATACCTGTGGTTGTCGCCGAAATAATAGCAGGTTTCGTTATTGGGAAGAGCGGCTTTCAGCTAGTTGCCGAAGACCTTTGGCTGGAGCTCCTCTCACTTCTGGGTTTTATTTATCTGATGTTTTTAAGCGGTATGGAAATAAATTTCAATTCCCTTTTTTTAAGCTCAGAACAGCAAAAAAAGAGCAGATATAAACCTTTAATTATTGCAGCTGTAATATTTTTTTTAATACTGGCCATTTCCTATTTTTTATCTTTATTACTTTATAAACTTGGTTTAATAGCATATCCATTTTTAATGGTAATCATAATTTCCACTATATCGCTGGGTGTAGTGCTTCCGGTTTTAAAAGAGAAAAAACTAACGGAAACTAATCTGGGGCAAATAATTTTACTTGTAACCGCTTTCGCCGACCTTTCATCAATGCTTTTACTTACAGTTTTTATCATGACCAGATCACAAAATAATAAAAGTACCTTTTTAATCCTGCTGTTTTTTATTATTATTTTTATATTTTATTATCTAATAAAAAAATTTTCCAGCCAGATAAAGTTACTTAAAAAATTTTCTAAAAGTACAGTGCAAATCGGCACCAGAGCTGTATTCTTCCTGATCTTATTATTTGTTGGTCTGTCCGAAATAGTAGGTTTGGAAAGCATCCTGGGAGCTTTTCTTGCAGGAACAATAGTTTCTATTTTGTCGCCTAATAAAGATTTTGTTCACCGCCTGGATTCTTTTGGTTTCGGCTTTTTAATCCCAATTTTTTTTGTTATGGTGGGAGCTCGGATTGATCTCTGGGGCCTTTTTCAGGAACCCAGAGTCTTTTATCTGGTACCTCTAATCTTTTTATTTATGTACCTGGCCAAAATAATACCGTCTTTAATCCTAAAAATATGGCACACCTGGCAGGAAACACTCGGCGTGGGGATTATTCTTTCTTGTAAACTCAGTCTGGTGATAGCTGCTTCGGCAGTAGCGCTAGAATATAACCTTATTTCCGTACCTTTAAATGATGCTCTAATCTTGGTATCAGTAATGACTTGCCTAATTTCACCTGTTACTTTCAGCCACATCTTCCCCAAAGTTGAAACAAAAAAAACCAGAATATCAATTGTAGGGGCAAATACAATAACTCTTCCCGCTTCCACAGAATTAGCTCGTGATAATTATGATGTAACTATATTTGGCTCCCCGCGGGATAAACTTGACCCTCAGTATTCTCCTGCGCCTGAAATTTTTCCTTTAGTCGAACTTGATCCGGTTAATTATGAAAATTTAAAAAAGCATAACGCATTTGATACTGATGTCATCATACTGGCAACAAACTACGATAATCTAAATACAGAGCTTGCCTATAAAGCTCAGAAGTTGGGTATCAAGCATATCATCCTCCGGCTTGAAAACCTGGAACTTCATAAGAAGCTAGCTAAAGAAGGGTTTATCATTTTTTCCTCCATCTTTGCCTCCCGTATACTTTTAAAAGCTCTAGTTGAACAGCCCGGTTTGGTACGTTTAATTACCCAGGATGTCGACTCCTTTATGGAAATAGAAATGAAAAATCCCATGTACGACAATTATTCACTGCGTCATTTACCATTTTTAGGAGATGCGCTTGTTTTAAGAATATACAGAGAAGATTCTTCTATTGTTCCCCACGGTGACACAAAAGTCCGTTTGGGAGACATACTGCTTATCAGCGGAAATAAGGAATCCTTGCAGGCCACCAGAAAGGAATTAGGATAAAAATGATTATATGATCATTAGCTGAAAGAAGTAACATGGGCTAAAAAATTCCGTGTGTGGAACACGGAATTTTTTGTATAAAAGGGAAATAAATTAACAACCAAACATAGGTTCTTAACTTTTGAGCACCAATACTCCCAACGCTATCAATCCAAACCCTAACAAGCCTCTATAAACCGTTATTTTATCTCCCAGTAAAAGTATAGATAAAGCTACAATAAAAATATAGTAGGTGAAAGATTGTAAAGCTATTAAAAGCGGGAGATTATCTATTAATTTATGGCCTCTTACGAATCCCATCCCTAAAGAGGTATTCCCCAGAAATATAAAAGGAAGTATGTATAAATTATATCTGGCAATTGAAATAAGATCAGGCGTTATATACTTCACCTGCCAGGTAAGAAGCAAAGCAATCACAAATGAACCCGTTGCTAATAGTATCATTACCGGTAGCATTCCCGTTAATACCTCCAAGACAATAATTTATTTTTTATTCCACTCCATACCTGGCCCCATCGCAAAGGCCGACAGTAAAATTTAATATAAGCCCGGGCCGTTTCCCTGGAAATTTGAAACGGGGAAAGGTATTTCGTTTTCATTACTGCATGGGAACCGTCATATTTTGACCAGTCGCGGGAAACGATTAGTCCCTGTTCCTCAGCCTGTTTGAATAATTTTGTGCCGGGATAAGGAGTAAGGATGGCGAATTCAGCAATATCAGGGTTTAGATGAATTGCATGATTAACTGTAGCACGAAGGTCTTCGAGCTTCTCATCAGGACTCCCCAATATAAAACTACCCCAAACCTTGATGTCGTACTCCCGGAGAATTCTTATTACCTTTTCAGATGCTTCAAGCTGCATTTCTTTATTATAAGCATTAAGTATCTTTTGGCTGCCGCTTTCCAGCCCTAAAAAGATCATCCTTGCACCTGCCCGAGCCATTTTATCTATAATTTCTTCATTTTCTCTTAACGTGTCAACGCGGGAAAAGCACCACCATTTTAAATCTAGATTTAGCTTTATCATTTCCTCACATAACAATTTGAGGCGGTTTACGTTCAAAGTAAAGTTATCGTCCAAAAAAGCCACGGCCCCGAAGTTGTAATCGTTTGCCAAATGCTCTATTTCCCAAACCACATCATTTATGTCTCTAGAACGCCAGCGCCTACCTGCAAAAGCAGAAGAACAGCAAAAGGAGCAGCTGTAGGGACATCCGCGACTGGTTACCAATGTTGTAATCCTTCTATCCTCTAACTTGACCGACCGGTACAGGGACATCGAAAGCAGGTCACGAGCAGGCCATGGGATTTTATTCAAATCAGCTGGTGGTTCTTTTTTAAAGCTTTCCAGTACACGACCATCTCTCCAGTAGGCTAAATTAGAAACTTTTGCCAAATTACCTTTTTCTTCCAGGCAGTCAACCAGTTCTGCAAACGATTCCTCCCCTTCCCCTTTAACAACAAAATCAACAATTCCAGATTTAAGCACTTCTTCTTCCCTGAATGACGCGTGATAACCTCCGACTACAACAGTTTTGCCCGCTTCTTTCGCAGCCCCGGCAATCTTCATAACCCGAGAATGGCTGCTGGTATCTCCAGAAATACCAACAATATCCCATTCTTCCCACGGCAAATTGCTCAACGAAAGTTTTTGAACATTAAAGTCAATAATATCAACCCAATGTCCGCGCTGTCTCAAAACTGAAGCTAGATAGCCCAAACCCAGCGGAGGAAATTTAAGACCCAACCTGTTATAAGCACCGTTTGAAGGAGGATTGAGGAGTAAAACTTTCATACTTTTAACCTTTCTGGAACAAGCCTTTTTTTATGCTAAATAAAATAACTTTCTTATATCAAAAAAATATAAAATTAAAGGCGCCCCGAAAATGTCCAACGCCACTAGCTTCCTTCCGGAACAAAATATGTTAGTCTGAGGAGCAACTTCGCATCAGAAGGCAGATCGCTTTTATCGACTTGACCGACAATCCTTAAGTTCAATTCATTTTTCTCGCTTAATTTCTTAACAGCCTCGTTTACAAAAAGGTACATATCATATTTTCCAAAACGCTCCGGCAGCTTTTCATTATCTAATGTAATTGTTGCATAAACAACTAATATCTCTTCCTTAATATTAGTTTTTTCTCCGCTGGGATATAGAACGCTGTAAATGTCTCTGAATGCAAACTCGGTCCATTTATAAGTAAAGTAAGTTATCTGGCCTATAAAAATTTCATCTCGCGGTAACCCTATAACATAAAATGTTTCCATGCAGGCTCCTCCTAAAAAGATTTTTGGGCAACATACAATATAATAATTTTAATTTTTATATTATAATAATTATAACAAAAAGTAACACTTTTCGTCTTCTAAACCTTTTTATATCTTCTACAGCTACTGGACACTTCTTCAAATCCTGACCATATCTTTTAGCTAGGGTGACTTTTTTGAATATAACAATAATAATTATTGGTTTTTCGTTGAGCTTGTTAATTATTATTTTAATGCTTATTGCAATTTTATATTTTTATTTTTATTACGGTTACATCCCCCAGCCGGATATTTACCGGCATGGTAATAGAGACCTTCCAATGGTATCCTTAACTTTTGACGATGGGCCGAGTGAAAAGTTTACACCGCAAATTCTGGATATTTTAAAAGAACACGGGATATATGCTACTTTCTTCCTTATCGGCGACCACGTATTAAAATACCCGGAAATAGCTCGGCGCATAGTTAAAGAAGGCCATGAATTAGGCAATCACACACAGAACCACCGCAATATACCGACGTTGAGTAAATTGGACCTGATTCGTGAAATAATAGGAGCCACCTCAAAAATAACGGAGATAACCGGTGTATTCCCCGATTATATACGTCCACCTCGCGGGCTCTATGATACTCGGTTCCGAAAGCTGACAACTTTACTGGGCCAGAAAATAGTATTGTGGTCAATTTCAAGCAGAGATTGGAGAAACGGCGTTTCAGAAGAAGCAGTTGTCCAAAACGTGATCAGCAAAGTAAGAAATGGAGATATCATACTATTTCATGACAGTGGTTCTTTGCTGCACCATGAAGGAGGGGACCGCTCGGCAACCGTAAAAGCGCTTCCGAAAATAATAAAAAAACTGCAATCTAAGGGATTGCAGATCGTACCTTTAAAGAAACTTCTAGAAGAAAATAAATCTTACGATTGGTCTCTTCCTAAAGAATAAAGAAAGGAGGTTATAAAAATTGATATGGATTAAACAAGCTTCAACACAGCAAGCAGAAGAAATAGCCAGGTTATATTTGGAGTCTTTTCCCGAAAGTGTTGATTTTTTCTTTAATCGTGACGACCCTTCCAGATTACGATCTTTGACAACTATGGGTTTCTGTTTGCTTTTACTAGCAGGCTGCCGTTCCTTTATTGCTCTGGATAAAAATAAGCACCCACTAGGGTACTGTGTAGTCTCAAAAAGCAACAAGCTCCCGTTTCACCATCTGCTATACTCTGAAAAAATGCCTCAAGTATTTAATTTGTTTTACAATTCTGTGGCTAAGCTTCGCCCGTCGGAATTAATTAAATTAACATACAACTGGTTGTTATTTACTTCTGGGTCCATAACAAACAAACCAATAAAAAACCCGGGGGGAAGAATAATGTCTATCGCAGTCCATCCGGCTGCAAGAAATCAGGGGCTTGGAAAACTCTTATTAAAATATGCTTTATATTACCTGGATAAACATGGTATAAGTACAACATACCTGGAAGTGAGAAGTGACAACTTACCTGCGAAAAAGCTGTATGAAAGAACGGGTTTTTCCGTATACGGTAAGACAAAGGATTTACAGGGAGTTTGGTTAAAAATGATCAGAATAAAAAATCCCGCTTCCAATAAATTAAATTGTGGGACAGGCAGTTTTTAAAAACTTTCTTTTAATATTCTAGTAAATTAAAAAGGCGTTTTACATTTTTGTTCAGTTATAAATAATATAGAAATAAATGAAAACAATAAAGGAGTCATTTTATGAAAAATAAAATGCATCCAATGAGGCCGGTACCCCCCGGCGGACATAAACTGCCTCCCTTGCCTTACCCTTACGAAGCCCTGGAACCAATCATAAGTGCAAGAACACTGTACCTGCACCATGACCATCACCATAAATCTTACGTAGAGGGCTTAAACAAAGCTGAAATCAAGCTTCTGGAAGCAAGAAAAACGGGAGATTTTTCCCTTATAAAACACTGGGAAAGAGAACTTGCTTTTCACGGTTCAGGCCATATTCTACACAGTATTTACTGGACGGTAATGATTCCGGGGGGACCCCGAGAACCGGGATCTGAAACCCGGAATTATATTAACTCTTACTTTGGAAGTATCCACGCTTTTAAAGAACAATTTATGAACGCTTCGGTAAATGTGGAAGCTTCCGGTTGGGGAATATTAGTCTGGCAGCCCGCCTGGAATCATCTGGAGATACTCACTGCAGAAAAACATCAAAACCTCACACAATGGGGTTGTATACCTATCATGGTAGTGGATGTTTGGGAACATGCCTATTACCTGGATTACCAGTACAGGCACCGTAAATACGTAGAATCATGGTGGAACCTGATCAATTGGAGCGTAGTGGAAAAGCGGCTTCAGCTCGCAATTAGGGGTGATTTGCCGCTGATAATATAAAATAAGAAGCCTTGGCCGGTTAAAGGGCCAAGGCTTGATTCTTTTCTTAATGTTATTGTTTTTCAATAACCTATAAAGAGCTGTCCCCAGTGCTTATTATAGAGACCAACACCAATCTTATCATAGTTGGGATTTAAAATATTTTGCCTGTGTCCGGGACTCGACATCCAGCCTTGCATTAAGCTTTCTGCATCAGGGTAGCCTTTGGCAATATTTTCTCCTGCCGACCGGTAACTGATTCCATGGTCTCTTAACATATCAAAAGGAGAACCGTAGGTCGGAGATTGATGAGAAAAATAACCCCGATCATTCATGTCTTTTGCTTTCAACCGCGCTATGTCGCTTAAAGTTGTACTCAAAGTTAAAGGTTCAAGGCCGTGCTTGGCCCTTTCCTTGTTTACCAGGGAAGCTACTTCGATTTCAAGCTGTTTTAATTCTGTTCCAAAATTGTTATTAACCGGACTTGATCCGGGCTGCGTTGGAATATAATTTGATACAGGAATGTTGATAGTTTGTCCAGTATATATTATGTTAGGATTATTGATATGCGAATTAGCTCTCAAAAGCTGCTGAAGGCTTACACCGTGATTTACTGCAATTTTATACATAGTATCACCCGGTGCACTGTTTCTGAAAAATCA
>DDHO01000046.1:28031-31345 GCA_002352935.1 Firmicutes bacterium UBA1874 | reverse complement strand
TACAGTATATTGACACTATGCATACTAAATGGCGCTCTTGACATCTAGTAAAAACTGCGATAAAGTAACTTTGCGTTTAGTCTCAAGTTAGTCTCAAGGATGATGGAGAGGTCGGGCTTCCTCTGTCTTACTTATAGAAAGTTCGGGGTTTGGATGCATATCTGAACCCTTTTTAAATTTGCAGCAGCAGCATATTCCGTTTGTGTTGCTAAAATTGTATAATTAGTTGACCAATTTGTTTGCTCTTGGACTTGAGGGGGGTAATAAATGGTTTATATTGTAGACGCGCGGGGGCTGGCCTGCCCGCAGCCGGTTTTGCTCACCAAAAAGGCCTTTGAGGAATATGAAGGGGAAAAGATCGTAACTATTGTGGACAATAAATCGGCCAGAGAAAATGTGGAGCGCATGGCGCGCAGCCTGGGCTGTAAAGTAGACGTGGAAATGAAAGATGGTGACTACTATTTGAATATAATAAAGGATTTCGGCCAAGCGGATAATTACCCGGACAAGACTTCTGAGCTTTTTTGTAAAAGGTTTTCCGTTGCGGAGGGCATTTTAATCTGCAGCGAATTTTTGGGGCGCGGAAACGATGAGCTGGGGAAAGTGCTTATGAGGAGTTTTTTTTATACCCTCTCCGAGGCTGAGCCGGTGCCCCGGGAGCTGATTTTCGTCAATTCGGGAGTTAAGTTAACTTGCGAGGGCTCTCCGGTCTTACAGAGCCTGGAGAAACTTTGCGAACGCGGTGTTGAAATATATTCCTGCGGTACCTGCCTTGATTACCTGGGAATAAAAGATAGACTGCAGATCGGTTCCGTAACGAACATGTATGATATAGTTTCTAGGGTAACCGGGGGAAGAATAGTGGCCCTTTAAGCGGATAGCTGGTTATTGGGCTTTCCCGTCAACCAGATCGGAATTAGCCCTGTGCAGGATTTCTGCGGAACTGTTTAATTCTTCGGTTTCTCGTTCTGTTAGTGGCATTTTTAAGGTCTGCTTGATTCCCTTTCTGCCAATGATCGTGGGTACGCTGAGGCAGATGTTTTCAAAGCCCCCGCATTCGTAAAGGGTTGAAACCGTAAGTATGGAGTTTTCATCCCTGAGGATGGCTTCCACGATCCGGCACAGGGCTAGTGAAATGGCAAAATAGGTGGCACCTTTTAGTCTTATTATCTCATAAGCCGACTGCTTGATTGAGTTTGTGACTTCCTGTTTCCATCTGTTGAAAGAGTCAGCACTTTCTCCAAGAAAGAAGTCTTCGAGTGGAACAACTCCGATTCTCACGGAGCTCCAGGCCAGGACTTCGCTGTCGCCGTGTTCCCCGACGACATAAGCATGGACGTTGCGGGGGTCAACGCCGTAGTGGACTCCCATCAAGTGGCGGAATCGCAGGGTGTCCAAAACGGTGCCCGACCCTATTATTTTGTCAGCGGGCAGACCCGAAAAACGTACGGTAGCGTAGGTGAGGATATCTACGGGGTTGGACACGATCAGGAAGATGCTTTCCTTGCAGTAGGAAGCGAGGCGGGGGATCATCTTGCTGAAGAGATCCACGTTTTTACCGGCCAGGTCCAGCCGGGTTTCTCCGGGCATCATTCTTTTAGCTCCTGCGGTGATAATTACTATATCTGCGCCCTGGCAGTCCTGAAAGTCTCCTGCGAGGACTTTACCTGGCCTGGCAAAAACGGTGCTCTGAGCGATATCCATTGCCTCACCGGCGGCTTTTTTATGGTCTTTGTCTACGAGAACTATTTCCTGTACTAAGCCGTTGAGCATTAGCGTATAGGCTGTCGTAGAACCTACGGCCCCTGCTCCTATTATAGCTATCTTTCCGGTCGAACTTTGTAAGGCCATTGTATTCCTCCCGTAAACAAGTTTGTTATTTAAATGCAGTGCGCCCTGAAAGGATAATAAACTTATTATTCCTAAAATAAGGGGAGTATAATCAAGGTATTTAATTTTATTACTTTTATAGTACGGATACCGTCCGGAAAGGAGAATGGGATGAAAGCCCTGGAGGTTCGGGATTTAGTAAAAAATTATGGAGATGTAAAAGCTGTAAAAGGAGTTTCTCTGGAAATTGAAAAGGGAGAAGTTTTCGGATTTCTGGGCCCAAACGGTGCCGGGAAATCCACCACTATAAAAATACTGAGCACGCTGCTCAAACCCGACGGGGGAAAAGCTTACCTTGCGGGCTATGATGTCGAAACACAGCCTGGCCTTGTACGCAGTTCAATCGGAATTGTTTTCCAGGACCCCAGCTTGGACGAGAACCTTACGGCAGCAGAGAACCTTTACTTTCATGCTATTATTTACGGGATGGAAAAAAAGAAACGGGGGGAAAGGATTAAAAAGGTCCTGGAAATGGTGGAATTGTGGGAAAGAAAAGACGAACTTGTGAAGCATTATTCGGGGGGTATGAAGCGTAGGCTGGAAATTGCCCGGGGCCTGCTGCATTACCCGCAAGTTCTCTTTCTGGATGAACCGACTGTGGGGTTGGACCCCCAGACCCGTTCTCACATTTGGAGTTATATTCATGAACTCAGGGTTAAAGAAGAAATCACTATCTTTTTAACTACCCATTATATGGATGAAGCTGAAAACTGTAACCGGATTTCTATTATGGACCACGGCCGCATTATAGCTACGGGGACCCCCGAGCAGCTGAAAAAACGGGTAGGCGGTGACGTAATTACGGTACAGGCGGAGAACAACAATGAACTTAAAAAAATATTGGAAGCTGATTACGGCCTGGAAGTTAACGAAAAAGGTGGTAAATTGTCCTTTAAGGTATACGAAGGCGAAAAGTTCATTCCGGGACTGCTTGCCGGTCTGCAGGTGTCCTTGAAGTGTATCAGTTTGCGTAAACCAACCCTGGACGATGTCTTTTTAAAACTTACAGGCCGCGCGATTAGGGAAGAGGGTGTAAGTGCCCGGGACCAGATGCGAAACCACATGCGCATGAGCAGGGGGAGATAGCGATTTTGAACAACCAGCTTAGAGTTATATACGTCATTTGGTTAAGAGAAATTTTAAAATTCTGGAGGGAAAAAACCCGTATCATTACTTCGCTTGTTCAGCCGGCTGTCTGGCTCTTTATTATGGGGAAAGGTTTGGGCGCAAGTTTTGCCGGCCCCATGGGGATTGATTATGCTACCTTTATGTTTCCGGGTATAGTCGGGATGACAGTCCTGTTTACTGCTATCTTTTCGGCCGTTTCCATAGTATGGGACCGGGAGTTTGGATTTCTCAAAGAAATGCTCGTAGCGCCAGTTTCCCGTGCTTCCATTGTCGTGGGGAAGGCTTTCAGCGGAAGC
>DDHO01000046.1:22121-27831 GCA_002352935.1 Firmicutes bacterium UBA1874 | reverse complement strand
ACGGAAGCACGGTAGCCGTAATTCAGGGTGCCCTGGTCCTGCTGTTCGCTCCTCTCGTAGGGATAACACCCGGTTTTATGGTGATCATGAAAGCCTTAGTTGTAATGTTCATTATTTCTTTTGCTCTGTCCTCTCTGGGTATAGTTGCCGCAGCAAAAATTAATTCCATGCAAAGCTTTCAGCTGCTCATGAATCTCCTGATCATGCCCATGTTTTTTTTGAGCGGGGCAATTTTTCCCCTTACGGGGCTGCCTTTATGGTTAAAATCTCTTACAGTTATTAATCCTCTTTCTTACGGAGTCGATGCTTTAAAGGGCGTGCTGCTGAATACCCAAACTCATTCCCTGCTGCTGGATATAGGAGTTATGCTGTTAATGGTCGTAGTGCTCCAAACCGCAGCCGTAGTCCTTTTTGCACGGGAAGGCTAGGAATTTTCTGCCACAGGGTGCTTTGTTATTGACATATGACCAAAATAGTTTAGAATATTAGTAAGTGCACGTCCGCGTTAATGTTTTTAAAGAACGTTTCCCGATTAAGGATTAATTTGGAGGTGAAACTATGCCCGGCGGTGACGGTACAGGCCCCAGGGGCCGTGCAACGGGGAGAGGGCTGGGTCCTTGCGGAAGGGGCAGCAGGCCTTTAAACAATAACAGCATGTATTCCCGTGTCTCCGACAAAGGGGGCGGGAGAAGAGAAAGCCCTGATTACGCTCCTTTATTAAACCTGCTAGTGACACTAGGAGCCCGGTTTTTAACTGGTTTGATTGAACGCGGGATTGCTGAGAATAGGAAGAGACGGGATGGGAGCAAATATTAGAAAGCGCTTGAAGTTAAGAAACCGTAACCTATCTCCGTATATTTCTGACAAAAGTTAATGGTAAGGGTCTTTTTCACAGTGGATCTGTGAAAAAGACCCTTGTATTTTTTACCGCTGCCGGTACCCGGCCAAAAAAATTAGACAACTCAGGTTCCGTTAAACCCGATGGTGTATTCATTTCCTTTTACTATTACCGGTACCTGCCGTTTGCCGCCTGTAATTTCGAGCATGCGTTTAAGAGCCGCGGGTTCTTTTAATACATTTATGAATTCAACGGGAGTATTCTGTTCGGAAAAATTTTTTATGGCTGCTTCAGTGTAGGGACAACCCGTTTTTCCGTAAATAATAACTTTTTCTTGCAATTTAATTCCCACCTTTTTGATAAATTCCGCCTTTTGCTTTCGGAAAGGCGATGTTGATTTTTAGTTATTATATTATATCATTTATGAATGTAGATAAATAAATATGCCGGGCAGGATGCCGGGGAGTTTCTATAAAAAACTAAAGCCAGGGGGTTCCAAATAGATGAAAAAAGATTGCAACAAAGATATTTCGGGAATTATAACAGACTACCATGTTCACCCCAGTTATTCTATAGATGCCTACCCCGTTAAAATGAGAGATTACTGCTGCAGGGCGATAGAACTGGGCCTTGCTGAAATCTGTTTCACTACCCACCTGGAATGCGATCCGGTTAGGAAGGAAATGGATAACTTTGTAATGCTGAGGGGCGATAAACACCCTGTTGAAGATCAGGAGTGGCTCGACTATTATTTTGAGGATATTGAAAAAGTGCGTGAGGAATTTCGCCCTGACGGTTTAGAAATTAGGGCAGGGCTGGAAGTAGGTTTTGACCTGGGGCAGGAAAAAATAATTGAAAACTACCTTAAAAATTATAATTTTGATTTTGTGCTGGGCGCTATTCACTGCCTGGAACATATTGCTATTTCTTCCATGCAGGAAAGCCCGCATTATTTTGCCGGGCGTGAGATAACCGAAGTTAGAGATTCATACTTTCGCACGGTAGATAGCGCTGTGGATACGGGTTTCTTTCACTGTTTGGCTCATTTGGACCTCTACCTGAGATACGGCATCAAATATTTTGGACCTGATATTTTCTATATTCACCGCGGTATTATAGAGCCGATCTTGGAAAAAATGGCAAGCCGGGGAATAGGGTTGGAGATTAACACTTCTAGCCGGCGCAGGGGGCTCGAGACTTTTCACCCTTCCGAAGAAATTATTTCCCTGGCGGCCCAGGCGGGAGTTAAAATTTTTACCACAGGCTCAGATGCTCACTGCTTAGAAGACCTGGGAAGCTGCATTCGGGAAGCGCAGGACGTGCTGGATAAATACGGGCTTCAAAATCATATTTTTATCAAAGGACACCCTTTCCCCGTAAATAATCTACGTTTCCATCAAGAAAAATAGGGAAGCAGCCGGCTTTTATCAATTAGAAACGGATACAAAGAACATATCTAGGAATAATAAAATCATACCGAAAGACGTTCTAAGTCCAAAGTTCCGTCTTGTCTTTTAATAAAAGCTGCTTTTGAAGGGGGAATACACTTGTCACAATATAAAAGAATGGACAACGCGTCTCAAAGCTTTAAATGCAAAAGGTGCGGGAAGATGTTTTCGGCAGCAGGAGAAAAAGGGACCTGCCCTGTCTGCGGATTTGTATGCAGCTCTGACAGCTGCAGGGTAGTTGAGGCTTCCGACGAGGGATATTAAAAACGTGTTTAACTGTCCTTTGTGTAACGGTTTAATAAATATAGAGGGGAAATGCCCTTACTGCGGTTCTTCTCTGGAGGAAAGAGGTCGGGTCGCCGATTTTTTGGGACCTTACAGCGCCTATGAAGATACCGGTTTTAAACTTGAGGACAAAGGATGCCTGCACTTAATTGCTTGTAAAAAATGCGGCTGGGATCAACGTTTGCTGTGTTTTCATAAATTTTCTGACAATTAATAAAGCCGACTCGATTAGAGTAGAGGGCAGGCCTTATAATTTTGTAATAAAAGAGCTCTTAAATCATGCGGTATGCTCATAGGTAAAAGTGTTCAGGCTGTTATTTTTCGGGCCTTAATATTTGGGGGAGGATGTAATGCTGCGAGGATCTCTTTTAAAAGAAATTGCTCTGGAAGCCGGTTTTGACTGTATAGGAGTAACGGGCCCGGAACCCTTCGAAGATGTTCTTGAGGTTATAAAAAAAAGGGGTCCCGGAGTTTTTTGTCCTGCAAAAGACAGGTATTCCGCCCGTGAGCGGTGTGACCCCAGAGCTGTGTTCCCGGGAGTTAGAGCAATCATTTCGCTGGGTGTCGGTTATTATGTGGACGATACGCTTGATACAATAAAAAAAAGCGGTTACGTCGGAACTATTTCTCGCGCTGCTTCGGGCCGGGACTACCACCGTGTGTTAAGGGAAAAAATGGAGAAGTTTATATTTCTGCTCAAAAGGGAGCACGCCGGATCTTTGGATTACCGCGCGTTTGTGGACACGGGGCCTCTTGTGGAACGTGCGGTAGCACAAAGGGCCGGTCTGGGGACAATCGGGAAAAACTGTTCTCTGATTACCCCGGAATTCGGCTCCTGGGTTTTCTTAGGGGAGATACTGGTTAATTTTCCCCTGGAGCGGCAGAGAGCCGAAAGAGCAGGAGACTGTGGTGAATGCTGTCTCTGCATGGAAGCCTGCCCTGCAGGGGCCCTGACTTCGGCTTACCAAATAAACAGCGAGCGCTGTATTTCTTACCTCACGCAGAAGAAGGGTTTTATTCCCAGAGCTTTAAGGTCTCTTGTCGGCAGCCGCCTTTACGGGTGCGATACGTGTCAGGAGGTCTGCCCCCGGAACGAGGGGGTCAAAATTTCCGGCAGGACAGAGTTTTCCTCCCGTCCGGATGGTAGGATGCGGGATATTGAAGATATTTTGACTATGGACACGGAAACTTATAATAGAGTGTGGGGGCATACATCAGCAGGTTGGCGGGGCAAAAAAATAATACAGCGCAATGCGGTGGTAGTCCTGGGAAATTACGCTGACCCCGGGACGCTGCCTTTGCTGGAAATTGCTGCAGCCGATACTTCGCCGGTAGTGAGGGGACACGCCGTTTGGGCACTGGGGAGGATACCGGGTACAAAAGCTCTGAAGCTGCTGGAAAAAATAAGACGCAGGGAGCGGGACCCCCGCGTTCTTGAAGAATTTAAAGAGCTTAAGATATAGTTTTATACCCGGCAGTCTATTTAATAATTTATATATATATTAACTGTAGAGTTTCTTTTCGGCAAGAGACAATTTTTTTTGTATTTCACGGATACGCTTTTCATAACGCCCGCCGTCATTAACCCTGTGCAGCAGGTTTTCATAAGCTTTTCCTTGAGTAATAAAAATTTTCAGCTGTTTTTTGCTTTTGTGGACCACTTTTCAATCACTCCGTCCCATAATCTTATATAATCTTATATCCCTATATTTTCCAATTTTAAATACTTTTATACCTGAACGGTAAGGCAGGCCCTCTTTTCAATACTTTTTTTATAATTTTATTCATGTAATTTAAGAAAAATCAACGAGCAGAACAGTAGGGAAAAAGGGACTTTATCACGAAGTTATAGATAGAGGTTTTAGAATTTAGTGAAAATTTGGGGGAGGGGTACATTATTGGCTAAAATTAACGAGACATATAAATGTTCTGTATGCGGAAATATTGTTGAAGTTGTGCATGCAGGAAAGGGCGAACTTGTCTGCTGCGGAAAGCCGATGAAATTAATAAAGGAAAATACCGTTGATGCTTCTCAAGAAAAGCACGTTCCAGTAATAGAAAGCATGAACGGGAAAATAAAAATTAATGTTGGCTCTGCAGAACATCCCATGGTAGAAAGTCACTACATTGAATGGATAGAATTAATTACCGAAAAAAGGACCTGCAGGGTCTATTTAAACCCGGGAGATCTCCCGTCAGCGGTATTTGAAATTGGGGGCACCAGTTTTACAGCAAGAGCTTATTGCAACATTCACGGCCTGTGGAGCACCTGCCAATGTTAATAGTTTGTAGTTTCAAAGTTTGCTCTGAAAGGTTTGATTAGCTTGGATCTTAAAGCCCTGCATACTATAAGCTATGGCCTATATATTGTTGCTTCTAGAAACGGGGATGCTATAAACGGACAGATAGCAAATGCCGTAATACAGGTTTCAGGTGAACCGGTCTCTGTGGCTGTTTGCATTAACAAAAGGAATCTTACAAATGAGTATATTAAAAAAAGTAAAATGTTTTCTGTATCGGTGCTGGATGCGGAAACACCGCTGTCAGTAATACAACGCTTCGGTTTTAAATCGGGAAGAGAAATAGACAAGTTCCAGGGGATAAGTTTTAATAAGGGGAAGAGCGGGCTGCCTTATTTAACTGATCATGTTCTTTCTTACTTGGAAGCAGATGTAGTTCAAGAAGTGGATGCGGGCACGCACGATGTGTTTATCGGTAAAGTTACCGACGCGGGGTTATTTAAAAACAGCCCTCCTTTGACTTATGCTCATTACCGCTTTATTAAAAAAGGAGGTATTCCGGAAGCAGCCCCCGTTTTTGAGAAAAAAGAAATGGGAGGAAATGCACAGTTGGATAAGTACGTTTGTAGTGTTTGCGGATACATTTACGATCCCGAAGACGGCGATCCGGAGGGGGGGATACCTCCCCGGACCCCTTTCGATGAACTGCCGGATGATTGGGTATGTCCGGTCTGCGGAGCGGGAAAGGAAAAATTTGAAAGGGAAGAAAGATAAAAGCGGCCGGAATTTTATTCCGGCTATATTTATTTTAGTATATTAAAACTTTCAGGGTTGTTCACAAATGCCTCATAAAGGGTCAGGTCTTCGACGGCTTTTACCGGCTGGGGGGGGGTGGGGGG
>DDHO01000046.1:0-21925 GCA_002352935.1 Firmicutes bacterium UBA1874 | reverse complement strand
CTTTTCCCGGCGGGGGAAGGTGGGGACCTGCCGTAATTTCCAGGCCTACGGAGTGGTGGTAGTGCTTGTTTCTGATAAAGTCGCCCTTTCCGTTTTCAGCCTGTACGTAGTAATATGCTGCTCCTTTTTTTTCTCGGAAGGGTTCGTAAATCGAAGAAAAAGTGCTTTCTACAAGGTTAGCCATAACGAGGGGTGTTTCTCCCGGATTTATTGTTACGTGCCCAAAACCGGGAGGGACAAACACTTTATCCCCGCTTTTTGCTTCAACGGCCATTATTTCTTCTACGTCACCGCTGCGGGAGTTTTTTTGAAGAATGTATAATGCTTCACCGTAGAGGACTTCGTAATATTCCGGGTACGTGTCTTCACCTTCAGTTCTGACGGGATGGAAATGCCCGATGGTTTTTATATATTCACGCCCAATAGTACCTGCCAGAATTACAGTCATATCATAACGAATATTGTGTGAATCAAAGAGTTTTAAGTGTTCTTTTTTGCAGACATTGCGGTACATATAATATAGTGGCATATCACTATTGCCTTCTACTTTTTCTCCGTCAAGCAGAACGGGCTTTGCATCACCCAGCTTCCGGATATCCGGTTCCGAAAAAATTATTCCTTCCTTAAAAACTATTCTTGCATTGTCGTCGAGGCTAAAATCTTTGCCGTAAAGCATTTATCGGCCTCCTTTGTGAGCAAGAATTTCACTGCTGCCTAAAAAAGAAATGTTTCCCACATATTATATCCCAGCCCAAAAAAAAAGCAAGTATTGAGAACGACGGGAAGTTTGAGAAGAAGTAAGTTAATTTTAAACATCCTTGCTTTTATTTGGTAACTCTACCACTATTTAAATATTCCTGCTTCTTCTGAAAGGTTATATAAAGTTCAACCTGTTTTTGGGTCGGTGTAGTCTTTATTTAAATACTGTTCTAATAGTTTTTTTGCTTTAGCAAAAAATGTTTTGTGATGCCTGCTGAACATAATAGTGTTTTCGTCCTTTACTGCATTCAACACGTTGTTTTTGGTTTTGTTTTTTGAATCCTTGGTGACTATTTGAAGAAAACCGTTCATAAAAGTACTGGCGTCTTTAAAATAAACATTTTCGATATCTTCCATATTTATAATGATGTCTTTTAATTTTCTTCTCTTTCCCAGGACCCCTAATTCGTCCCTTGAAATTATTACTTTCTTAGGCGTTAAGATTAACCTTCCGTTTACTCCTTTAAATTTATATGCTGTTTCTTCCATGCGGCTATCACCTCTGTAAGGCTCTTTATTGCTTTTTTCTGTTCTATACAGATTATAATATTCCTTACACTGTTAATAAAGTGTTTTAAACAATAAAAATATTAAAATCTCCATAATAAACGGTTGTTTTTAATTGATTTTTTTGACAAATAAAGCTCAGCTTAGTAAAAAATGCATGAGCTGGCAGGAATTATACAAGCGCCTCTCTAATAAATAATTATCATATAATTATGTTTATTTTTAACCTCTTTGTCTTTCATTATTATTATTAATAAAGAGGGAAGGTAATGTTATTGAATAACGAAGAACAAAATTTTAGTTCAATTGCACGTATCAAGGTAATTGGCATAGGTGGAGGTGGAAATAATGCCATAACGCGTATGATAGAAGCAGGGCTAAAAGGTGTAGAATTTGTATGCATAAATACCGACGCCCAGGCATTAAATCACTCGGCCGCGGAGCAAAAGTTTCAAATAGGCGAAAAACTTACGAAAGGCCTAGGTGCAGGAGCAGACCCGGTGATCGGGAAAATGGCTGCAGAGGAAAGTAAACATGTTTTGGAAGAAGTAGTAGAAGGTGCAGATATGGTTTTTGTAACTGCAGGGATGGGAGGAGGTACAGGAACCGGTGCTTCTCCATTGGTTGCTGAGATGGCTAAAAAAGCCGGGGCATTAACCGTTGGTGTAGTTACCAGCCCATTTAGCTTTGAAGGACGCAGGAGAATGGAAAATGCCGAACAGGGATTGAGGGAGCTTGAAGAAAAAGTGGACAGCCTGGTAGTAATATCTAACAATAGGCTTTTGAAAGTTGCAAGCGAACGCACTTCTATTACTAAAGCTTTTCTCATAGCGGATGATATGCTGCGCCAGGGCGTACAAGGCATTTCTGATCTTATAAATGTTCCGGGGCTTATAAACCTTGATACGGCGGATGTAAGAACGATAATGGAAAATTCCGGTTCAGCATTGATGGGCATAGGGCACGCCTCGGGGCCTAACAGGGCTGAAGAAGCAATTAAAATGGCGATCTATAGCCCGCTTTTGGAAACTTCTATTAAGGGGGCTAAAGGAGTCCTTTTAAATATTACCGGCGATTCCAGTTTAAGCCTCTTCGAAGTTAACGAAATTGCGGAAAAAGTGGCTGCCTCCGTGCATGAAGATGCGAATATTGTTTTTGGAGCCGTGGTAAATGAAGGTATGGGACAGGCTATAAAAATTACCATTATAGCTACGGGTTTAGAGAAGAACAAAATTGAGGATGGAGACACAAAAAGTGATGAAAAGGAAGTAATAAATTATGACAAACTCGATATACCTGCTTTTTTAAGGTCCAGGTAAAGTTATTGGGAAGTTCAGAACGGAGGGAAGGTTGTGCCTGTAAAAGAGGTAAAAACGCCCGACGATCTCAAGAGGTTTATTAAATTCGAAGCTGCTGCTAATCGTAATAACGACTTCTGGGTCCCCAACTTGGAACGTGATGTGGCGGAAATTCTAACGGGACGAGCGATATATTCCTCGTCTATAAAGCAAAGGTCTTTTTTTTATGAACGGGATAGCAGGATACTGGCCAGGGTAGCTGTTTTTATTAACCAGAGGTATATAGATTCTCATAAAAAGCGTGTAGGTTTTTTCGGATACTTTGAAGCACTTCCAAAAGAGAGGGAGTCTGTAAGGCTGCTGCTGGAAGGAGCAGGGCAGTGGCTTGATAAAAGAAATATTAAAACTCTAATTGGACCTATAAACGGAGATATTCAGTACGGCTTTGCTCTTCAAGCTGACAACTATCAACGAAGTCCGGCATTTCCATATTTTTATTCTCAACCTTATTATCTCGATTATTTTGAAGAAGCAGGGTTTGTAAAACAATATTCTGAGCTTTGTTATAAAATCGATTTGCTGCAGTTATCTAATTCTTTTTTAGAAGAAGAAATAAAAAAGTCGGGTATAAACGTAAGACCTGTTTCTTTTAATAATTTTGCTGAAGATTGCCGCTTGATGACCGATATTTCCAATGAAGCTTTTAAAGGAAAGTGGTATTTTGCTCCTTACGACCTTGAAGAAAGCGTTAAGTTTTGGACAAAAGCCAAACCCCTTATAAAACCGTCCTTTTTTTTAATCGGTGAAAAGAAAGGTTCCCCGGTGGGTTGTTTGCTATCCTTTCCCGATTATAATCCGGTGTTAAAAGCCATGAAGGGCAAAAGCAGTCCTGTCCATTTGGCTATGTTTCTATGGAGAAAAAGGGCAATAAGGCAGGGAACTGTTTTTGTTGTTGCGGTACTGCCGGGTTATCAGGGTAAGGGTGTGGGGAGGGCTTTGGTAGCTGCTGCACTGCTGGCTATGAGGAAGCAAAATTATCGTTATTGTTTTTATCAAACGGTCACGGCAGCTAACCTTCCATCCCGGAAGTTGGCAGAATTTTTTGGGGGAAAAATAGCCGGAAAATTTCTTGGGCTGCAAAAGGAGATTTAGGAGGTTTTTTATTATCATTATTATTTATACAAGGGGGTATGCTAAATGCCTTTAGGATCATTATGGAACAAGCCAAAACAGAAAAGTCAAGAATTATCTACGATTAAACTAGAAAATTTAGAAAAGACAGCTACAGAAGAACAAAAAGAAGAACAAAAAAACTTTACCCTTGACGAAGGGACTTTAAAAGAAACTTTAAAGGCGCTGGCACTTACATTTTTTTCTGCCGCGTATTCAAGGCTGACGAGCCTGAAAATAGAAAACAGGATCGAACGCATTAATAACGAGACAAATTCTCAAGCAGCGGCCAATGAGCAGCTATCCGCTTCTATTCAGCAGACTGCCGATTCTTTCCAAAAAGCAAACGAAAACCAGGAACGAGTCAATCAAAGCGTTTTGGAAGGTAAAAGAGCGCTGGAATCAGCCCTCGGTCAGCTCGAGATTTCAAATAATTATATTTCTAAGCTTGCCGATGTTATTAAAGGACTGCATGAGAGGGTGGAATATATTGATAAGGCGGTGGGGGTAATAAATGATATTACCGGCCAGACGCACATCTTATCTCTCAATGCTTCAATAGAGGCGGCAAGAGTGGGAGAACAGGGGAAAGGTTTTGCGATTATAGCAAGCGAAGTAAGAAAATTATCCGACAATACAAATTCTTCTGCCGGTGAGATAAAAAACAATGCCCTCCAAATTAATGAAGGAATGAAAGAGACGGTCAGGGCAATGGAGGAAAGCAGTAATTCTCTTAAAACAAGCATTGAAGCAGCTAAGGAAATTCTTAATCCCTTTAAAGAAATTGAAGAAAGTACGAGAGAAATGACGGAAATGATCGAATTATTAAGTTCGAGTGCCGAAGAACAGACTGCTGCGGTACAAGAAATGGCATCTCACTCTACTGAAATAGCGGAAGCGACTAATTTTTCGGAAACAGTTTCAAGGGATACGGAGGCAAATGTCTCGCTAAGCTGGCAGGTTGCTGATCTGGCTTGGAAGGGTATCTTAGCTTCAATTGATGAGGAAGAACTGGGGCTGAGTTTGTTTTTGTCAAAGAGGCTGGTGGATCATGCCCAGTGGATTTATAAATTTGTCAGTATTTTTAGAGATGAAAAAGAGGAGAATATTGAACTGGCTGACTACCATAAATGCAAGCTCGGGCAATGGTATTATGGAGAGGGAAGCCAGATTATTAAAAATTATTCTAAAAAGGCGCAGGATTTGTTTAATAAATTAGAAGACCCGCACCGCAGGGTACATGTCCACGGTCTGCAGGCAATAGAGGAGTTGCGGAAGGGAAACAAGGACAGGGTGTATGAAGAAATAGCCGGGTTAACCGAGGCGTCTAAAGAAATAGAGTTTACATTTATTCAATTAATTGATGAAGTGTCCGACTTCTCAGAAAGGAATTATAATGCATAGAAGGGCTATAGTGCAGTGATGATTGGGCTGACGCAGCCTTGGCGTTGTTTAAAAGTATTCTGTATACTTGCTTCGATTGCATTGACGCTTATTAAAAGGGCGGCTAAAATAATATAGGGTGCTTATGAGGAAATATATAAGGAAATCATACAACCTGTCTGGGGAAAGACAGGTATCTAACTCCGGGCAGGGTTGGCGTTTGCTTAACTTAAAGAAAACTTGTTCAAAAATTAGGCCAACACATTCCGGTTGAAGCGGCGTGTTGGCTTATTTTTCGATAGGGGAATTTAATAGGGGGTGGTTATATTTATGGAGCGAAGTAGTTTGGGAATAAACATTAAAGCGGGTAGCTCTCGCAAAATAACACCAGTTAACAAGGTTTTAATCGCCAACCGGGGAGAAATCGCAGTAAGGGTAATAAAGGCCTGCAGGGAAATGGGGATCAAAACAGTTGCCGTTTACTCGGAAGCAGATGTTTCCTCCCGCCATGTACGGGAGGCCGATGAAGCCTACTGTATCGGACCAGCGAGTGCGGTAGAAAGTTATTTAAATATTGATAATATTATGAGAAGTGCTGTAAAAGCAAAAGCAGACGCCATTTATCCTGGATACGGCTTTTTATCGGAAGACCCCGATTTTGCAGTAGAGTGCGAAAAATGGGGCATAAGGTTTATCGGGCCTCTTCCCGAAACTATGGAATTGATGAGCAAAAAAGTAAATGCCAGGAGAGCTGCTGCAAACCTTGGTGTTCCCGTAGCGGGAGGCAGCTCTGTCACCGTATGCGGGCCTGCTGAAGCTGCCTGTGTGGCACGCGAGATCGGCTACCCCGTGTTGATAAAACCTTCTGCAGGTGGGGGAGGCAGGGGTCTGCGCGTAGCTTACAACGAAAAAGAACTGAAAGAGGGCCTCGAAGCTTCCCAGGCGGAAGCGAAGATGTCCTTTGCCGATGCAACAATTATTTTAGAAAAGTATATAGAAAAAGCTCTTCATGTTGAAGTTCAAATTTTAGCAGACAACCACGGGAATGTAGTTAATTTGGGAGAAAGAGATTGCAGTACCCAGCGCCGGAGTCAGAAATTGATTGAAGAAAGCCCTTCCCCGGCCATAAGTGAGGAGCTAAAGCAGGAAATTTTGTCTGCTGCGGTTAAATTTGCACGCGGCCTGGATTACCGGAATGCGGGAACGGTGGAATTCATTGTCGACCAGCAGGGGAACTTTTATTTTATTGAGATGAATACAAGAATTCAGGTAGAGCATCCGGTAACCGAAATGGTTACGGGTGTTGATATAGTAAAGGAGCAGCTTCGAATTACCGCAGGCGAAGAGTTGAGGCTAAAGCAGAAGGAAATAGTTAGACAAGGATGGGCGATAGAATGCCGTGTCAATGCTGAAGATCCGGAAAATAATTTCTACCCAAGTCCCGGTACGATTACTAAATACAAGAGGCCCGGCGGAAAAGGCGTACGGGTAGATGATTATGTTTACAGCGGATACACTGTACCCTTTTATTATGATTCGCTGCTGGGAAAACTAATTGTTTGGGGCAGGACCAGGGAAGAGGCTATCAACCGGATGCGGGCGGCTTTAGCAGATTATTGTATTGAAGGGATTAAGACTACTATACCTTTTCACCGGCAGATCATGAACCATCCCATGTTTATTGGCGGGGAGATATACACCACATTTGTCCAGGATGTCCTGTTAGGAGAAGAAGGAACTCTGGAATACTGTGGCAGTTAATCTATATAATTTTAGAAGATCTATAAACTGCTGTTAAAAGGTTTTTTATTTAATAGGAGTTATACAAAAGCCTCTCTTAGTTAGCTGGACGATAAGGCAGCATAATAACAACCAGGGTTATTTATGGACCATCTAATTAATATGCTGCTGCTAGAGCTGGAGTATAATGTTTGATTAAAAATAAAAATAATATTATATTATTTAAAAGATTTATTTGACAGAAGGGGGGTTTTAAAATGCCGCGCCGTAAAGGACCCCCGGGACCCCCTCCCGGACCTCCTCCTGGACCACCCGGAACTCCGGGAGCACCACAGGGGCCTAGCGGGCCTTGGTACGGAAGAGGTGCGGGCCCCGGAAGCTTCGGCCGCCCCGGGAACCCCGGATTTATGAACAGTTATCCCGGTTCACAGTACGGTGGAGCGTTTCAGGGAGGAGGAAGTGTGCCTTTTGGAGGCGGTGTTCAGGGGGGAGCAGGTAATTACGGTATTTTCCCTTCTCACTTGAGAAACTTACCGCCGGAAGAAGAAGCAAAGGTACTGAGGGAACAGATAAGGCATCTTGAACATCAATTAAAAAATGCAAAAGAAAGGCTTAATAGGATTGAAAAAATGGAACTTAAAAAAGATAATACGGAATAAATATTTTATGGTATGTAATTTTATGCGGGAGCTTGGCTTCCGTTTTTTTATGATTAAGCATAAAATTTATTATTCTCAGGCCAAACAATTTAATGGATAATACAATAGCTCCTTCAAAGTGAAAAATTTAATATTTATTTGCCATTCAGCATGGCGCTATGTTCTATGACAAAAAGCCGGGAGGAAAAAGGAATATGTGCTTTTGTTAGAACCAAAATGCCTTTTGAATGCGGGGAGAAAAAAATGAAATTTAACCCGCATATTTGACATTTTTATTTCTTAACATTATGGGGTTTTTACTTTCAGAATTTTAGAATTTATTGTAGGTTATAATAATCATAAATTTCGAAAGTGCAAAAAAAATTTTTATGGGGAAGGAGTTCTTTTGCTGACAAAATTCTTGGGTGTTTCATTTTTTGTTTTGGGGGTTTTATGGCTTTTCAACAATCTCGGTATTACTACAATAAGCATTGGTGAATTAATTTCCACATACTGGCCTGTAATATTAATAGTATGGGGCTTGGATATTCTAGTTCAAAAAGCCCGTAAAAGAAAGTACGGTGAGGTAATCAGCGGTCTGGTTTTACTCGTCCTAGGCATTTTGGTTTTAGGGAGAAATGTTGGTATATATGAAATGGATTTTACTGTTTTATGGAAATTAATCTTACCTTTGTTTATTATTTTCGTTGGGTGGAGTTTACTGAAAAATAAAGCAAGTTCTTCGGGAGGTACTCATTTTGCCGTTATGAGCGGTATTGAACTCAAAAACAGGGGTTGGAAGCTAGAAAACGGCAATTTTTTTGCATTTATGGGTGGAGTAAAAATGGATTTAACAGCGGCGGCAATTCCCGACGAAGAAATAAGGTTGGGCTTGACAGCTATTATGGGAGGAATTGAGATCAAGGTGCCTACAGATCTTGCAGTTGAATGTGAGGGAACCGCATTATTGGGAGGATTAAACTTTTTGGGAGAGGAGAGCGGAGGCATATTTACAAGCAGGAGACTTACACATGAAAAGGCTACGGGAATCAATAAAAAATTATATATAAGAGGTAGTGTTATTATGGGTGGCATTTCGGTAATACATAGTTTTTAAATAAACAATAAAAGGGGATTGCCTTTGAAAGCAGGACAAATAAAAACTTCAACAGGTTGATAAATGAGAAATCCCCTTACCTGCTCCAGCATGCTTTCCCCTGCAAAGCAATATCAGAACATTTTTCCGCAATAAGATAATAGCAAAACATTTTTAATGCTGATACATTAAAAACACTAAGCAGCTATTATGATGAAAGTTCTTTTTTATTTTGTCAATGATAGAGGGTGTTATTCCGTTTGTTGTATGGGGATAGGGCGGATGTTTAAAATTCATGAGGTGTGATCGGTGAAAAGATTATATATCATATTGCTATTAATTATATCGTTTTTATTAGCAGGCTGCAGTGGGTCCGATAAAGTTTCTCAGATCGAATATTTCGATAAAGAAAACATTGAACCGAAGCTTTCCGAGGAAGCGCGAGAGCTTCTAAAACGTTCCGACCTCGACGAAGATATAAGAACAATAATTGAGACATTGGCAGTTTATGACCTGCCGGAAAGCAGCTTTCAAAAGATTGATAAGGCGCTTAAGGAAGGGGAAATAACAAAAGAAGAAGCCGTCATCTTAAACATACAGGCAGTTTATGACCCTCTAAGCATTCCCGAGAAATATAAAGGTGTAATATATAAGAAAGAAAAACCTACGCTCAAGGCTGAATTGCAGTGGCTTATAAACAATTGGGATAGTTTGGACGAAGAAACTAAAAATAAAGTAGAACCTTTTGTGGTAGCTCCGGATGACCCCCGAAGTTATTACAATCAAGACAGCGCAAAGGAAAGGAATAAGCTATTAAAAAAACTATCGTTGTGCAAGGCTGCCCTTGCAGCCGGAAGTGGATGGGAAAAAATCAATTTCTCTGCTCCCAATTCTGAAACACAAATAAAGATTTATTTTAAAACAGCAAATTTGTCTTCAGCTGACAGACAAAAATTGGTGTGAAGTGCAGAGTATGTGAAAGAAGCTGTTGTGAAAGCTTGGCCCATGTTCTATAGCCTTCTCTTAACACAGCCAGAAAAGCCGGTTTGCATATTCTTAGTACCCCATGTTCCTCAAAATGCATATGGAGATGCTGTATACTTTATGCAAAATAACGCCATTTCATCTTACAGGATTCGCACAAGCAATCTCTGAGTGAAAAGGACTTAAAAGCTGCTACAGCTCATGAACTGTTTCATTGTTTTCAGTATCATATTGGTCTCACCTTTTATGACATCAGTTCGGACCTTGACTGGCTTACGGAAGTAACTGCTGTGTAGTCCGAAGATTATGTATTTTATGATTATAATACTGAACACGAATATCTTAAATATTTTTGGGAAAACCTCAATGAAGACAGACTTTCAACAGCAGGCTACAGGGAATACGAGAGTTACCTGCTTTTTTTCTTCTTAACTGAAGCATACGGCGATGAGAAACATGTGCACGATATTATCCATGCCGCACCGAGTTTTAAAAACTTTATTATTCAGGAAAAAGATAAAATTAAGAAACAGGAAAAAAGTAAAAGGGATGAAATTAAACCTCTAAGAAAGATGATTATGGATAAAGTAGGAGATATGGGATCAGCATATGCTGAGTTTGCCCTCTACAACTGGAATATAGCGCCCTGGGAGTTATATTTCGATGAGCCGGAGTTTCCGAGAGGCAAGAAATATATGCCTAGAGGCAGCGGCTGTAAGGGAATTATTAACATTGGCGAGCCTTCAAAAGAAAGAATCAGTATATCCACCATGCCCGGCGGCCTCTTCTATCAGGTTCATGTTTTTAGTGATGATACAGAGAAAATTAAAAAGGTAAGGTTTAATTTTGATACCAAACTTGCGGAAGAATATCCCGAAGGATTTTTTAAGAGGCGGGCTTTGATAAAAATTGGAGATAATTGGAGCCTTGAGGATTGGACGCAGAAAAGGTACAGGGAGTTTTGCAGGGAAAATGAGGATGAAAATGTCAAGGCAGTTGTCCTTGTTTATTCCAACGGAGACCTCCGCAAAGATAAGATTGATTCCTATGTAGTTGATACTGAAGGCGGATGTTCGATAGAAGCGGAGGGTTATACGAAGGTGACTATCAAAAGTGAAACAGCAGCAAAAACTGTAGAACAGGAATTGTATTGCAAAGAAAAAGTTATGTACTGTCCGGAGTGCGACTCCGATACATTGACATTTATAATCGCGGAACGCGAATGCACATATAGCAGCAGCGATACTTCAACGCTGGGTGGTATCACGAATTCCATTACGGGAAGCGGAAGTATCAGCGAGACATATGCTGCTGATGACAGGGTTATTAGAATGGTACTGGACAAAGACAGGGCAAAAATTCTTCATTTTCGCATGTATCCTCCCACCAAAGCAAAACACTGGGTAACATATACGACTTCTAACCCCTTTACTTCAGAAAAAAGTACAGGCCCTCCCCACATTGATAAAGGAGACCTGGAATTTGTAAGCGGAAGCAAACAATATGTCACGCCTGCGGGAGTTACTATTAACCAGACATGCGTTATCAATGAAAACATTATAAAGGGTCAGATGACGATGAAAAAGGGCAGTGCTGTGGAAAAAATTGAATTTGTCTATACCTTGGAAAATTAAAGAGTATTTACATTGATTTACAGAGCAAGTTGCAATAGAATGATATAGTACAAAAATTCATTCTGAAAAAGGCGGCCATCCTGCCTTTGGAAGAAGGATGAAACTTATGAGCAATGTTATCAAAAGGCTGCTGGGAGAGGGTCCCTATCCTTTCCCTATTAGCAGTGATGAATTTTCTAAACACTTGGACATATTTTATAATGATAACTTTTCAATTCTTATTACTAAAAAACCTATTGCAACACAACGGGTAACGGAAACACATGCTCATGACAGCTACGAGTTCACAATACCGCTTTCCCATAATCCGCTTTTAACGGTTGATAAAAAATCAGTTACGGTTGAAGTGAATAAAATGATTGCCTGTAATCCCGGTCAGCTTCATGGGCCCGGGCGCGAAATGTATGATACTACGCTTATGGCGCTACAGGTGGAAAAAGGTTTCATGCAGGAAATATGCAGAGCGATTTTCGGAAAAAACGAGATTTTTTTTGAGAACGAGCCCGTGGATATAAGCAGCAACCTGCGCGGTCAAATTCGTCTGTATATGGAGGAAGCTAGAAACAAGCAAATTGGCTATGAGTTTATTCTGGAAACCCTGGAGATGCAGATTGTTTTAATGATTTTAAGGGAAACGATAAGTAATATTTCCTCAAAAAAAACCGTTAAAAATGCGGGAAAAAATAATATTAATAGGGCAATTGATTTTATGAAGGACAATTACAACAAAAAATATTCTTTTGAAGAAATTGCAGAAGTGGCCAATATGAGCCCCTATCATTTTATACGGGTATTTAAAAAAGCTACGGGTAAAAGGCCCCATGAATTTTTTACGGATATAAAAGTTAAAAAAGCTGCCGAACTGTTGAAAAATACTTCTTATTCAGTTACGGAGATTTGCTTTTTATGCGGCTTTAACAATCACAGCTATTTCTCGAAAATATTTAAAAAATTCAAAGGTTTGACCCCTTCAGAATATCGCAAATGCTTCGGCTTTTCGTTAGATGAGAGGAGAGTGTATCAATCGAGGATGACTTGAAAAGGGCAAGGATATCAAAGGTGTGAGTTACGACTATATATTTACGGATTTTAGAACTAATACAACCCTGGAGGGGAGCATCTGGCTGCAGGGCGGCAAGCAAAAAATAAAAGCGGAGGGTCCGGCCGGGCAGAAAATGGTACAGATCATAAACGGTAAGTAGGGAACAGCGTATATTTACATGCCGGCGCAAAATCTGGTGTTAAAAGTCGATATAGGTGTGTTTTTTCTTCTAAAGGCCGGGAGGTAACGAAGTAAAAATGTGGCTTCATGAAGAGCCAGGTAAGGAAATTTATTTATAATTATCCGCATGCCCTGGCATGAAAAGAGAGGTTTTAGAAACATTTTGCAATGAATACTAAAAACAGAGTCAAAAAGGATATGGAAAATAATAACAAATTATTTGTCTGAAATAAGAAACAATCAGAAGAGCTCTAAAAACGATGGTTGATCGAGAAAAGTTATTGTGAGCCATCGTTTTTATTTGTGCTTATTTTTTTATCCATTTAAACAAACAAAAACCCCAACCGCTTGATAAACGAAAAATCACCTTACTTAATCCAGCACGCCTACAATCCCGTCGACTGGTACCCCTGTAGCGAGGAGGCGTTGAGAAGGCAAGGAAGGAAGATAAGCCGGTGTTTTTAAGTATAGGCTACTCGACTTGCCATTGGTGCCATGTTCATAAACAAAACTCATTAACCCTTTTTATTAATAAGCGATTAAACAGCTAACCATTAACTGGATATGCAGGGTGACCATATGGTATACTAGCATTACAAAATTTATATATACTATAACCCCTTTAAAAAAAATCACGCTGTTTTAGAGAAACACTCAAGAAGAAGGTTTCGCAATATGAAAAGTGACCTGGTCAAATGGAGAATGGAGGAAGCAGAGGAACGTTAATGAATTAGATTTCTGGGTGAAACTATGTATAGAAAAACGAGAAGTCTATACTTTCCAAATCGAATAACGAAGGCTTTAGACGGAATCTTTGACCATCCCCTCACCGTCATTGAAGCACCCATGGGCTATGGAAAGACCACAGCCGTCAGGGAGTATCTGAATAAGGCAGGAGTCAAAGTGCTGCGGCAAAGGGTTTATAACAGTTCAAGCAATGATTTCTGGAGTGGATTATGCCATTTATTTAGTGAATTAGATATTAATTGTTCCAACAGTCTTTTACAGCTGGGATTTCCCAATGATAGCGTATCTTTGCAGGAAGCCATAAGACTTATCGCAGAGATAGAGCTACCGGAAAAAACCGTGCTTTTCATCGATGATTATCACCTGGTAAACGGAACTAAGGTGGGAAACTTCATTGAATTTCTTCTAAATAAATGAAATTGATAATTTACAAATTGTCTTGGCTGCTCGCTTTATTGAGCTTCCAAGCATGGAAGAACTGATATTAAAGGGCTATTTATTACATGTAACAAAAGAAACCTTTGAGTTTATGCCGGATGATATTGTGAAATATTACAAATTGTGCGGAATCAATCTTAATAAAACAGAGGCCGACAAACTGTATTCTATTACGGAAGGCTGGATTAGCGCTCTGTACCTCTTGATGCTCAACTTTAAAGCTGAGGGCAGTTTTATGATTACTAACAATATTTACAAGATGGTTGAGAATGCTATATACAAACCGTTGTCTGAGGATATAAAAGATTTTCTCTTAAAAATGTGTATTTTCGATAGTTTTACCAAGGAACAAGCTGTTTACATCTGGGGAAATGAAAATGCGGAATTTTTTTAGCTGAGATTATCAGGAAAAATGCTCTTGTGAATTATGATGTCAAAACCAAGACTTATCAAATACATAATATCTTTACCAATTTTCTCAAAGAAGTTTTAGAAAAAAAAGATACAGATTATAAGATTAATCTCTATAAAAGGGCCGGGGATTGGTACGTGAAAACCGGTGAATACCTTACCGCCATGCATTATTTTTATGCAGCCGGAGATTTTGATAACCTGCTTGCTGTAGTGGAGCTTGACAAGGCAAACAGTTTTGAAAATGAAAAAAAAGAGCTGGTTATAAAATTTTTTGAGGAATGTCCTCAGGAAATCAAACAGCGTCATCCTGTCGCTTTACTTGTTTACGCTATGGCTTTAATTACTTTTAATGAAATGGAATTATTTGCAAAGGTGTGTGAAGAGGTTACTGATCTGATACAAAATAGCAGCCTCGACCCTAACGAAATTGACAACCTGAAAGGGGAATTAGAGTTATTATCAAGCTTCAAACGCTATAATGATATCATGGGAATGTCAGAGCACCACAAAAAAGCTTGTGAGCTTATGAAGGGGCCGTCAGTTTTCATGCACACAAGGGGCAGCTGGACCTTTGGTTCACCTTCGGTATTATACATGTTTTACAGGGAGAGCGGAAAGCTTGAACAAGAAGTTCAGGAAATTAAAGAGGCTATGCCATATTACTATCAGCTGACAAATGGACACGGCATGGGTGCCGAGTATGTGATGGCAGCAGAATGGCACTATAATATGGGTGATTTTGAAAATGCTGAAATTGAAATGTATAAAGCAATTAATCAGGCCAGCAGGGGGCTGCAGGCGAATATTGTTATATGTGTTCTATTTTTACAGGTTAGGTTGACTTTAATGAAGGGTGACTATTCCTGTGTACTTAACTTATTTAAGAAGATGCATCAAGAAATTAAAAAACATAAAGTGTATATGCTGATTCATACAATAGACATGTGCACTGGTTTTGTGAATGCCTTACTTCAGCAAGACGAAAAAATCCCCGAATGGTTGGCTGAAGGTGACTTCAATTCCGAACGGCTTTTTTTCCCTGCCAGGGCATTCTACAATATTAATACGGTAGGGCACTTTTGTTAAAAGGAGAATACAAGAAGCTTTTGGGTATTGCCGAGCATTTTATGAGTATTGCTTCTGTTTTCCCAAATATACTGGCTAAGATCTATACTCAAATTTATATTGCAGCAGCCAATGAACGGATATTTCGGAGAAATGATGCACTTGAAGCCATAAAGTATGCTCTAGATATGGCTATGCCGGACAGGGTATACATGCCTTTTGTGGAAAATTGTGATTATGTAAAGCCGCTGCTGGAGGAGCTTTATGTTAAGGGTGTTTACAGTGAGAATATTGCAGAGATATTGGAACTTTATAAACCATATCAAGAGGCAATGGACAAAATTAGACTGGAGAATTTTTCGGAAAATAAACCAAGTCTGACCGAACGAGAAATGGAAGTAGCTCAGCTTGCCTCAGAAGGGTTTTCCAACGAATTAATAGCTGAAAGGCTGTTTATATCTCAGAACACTGTTAAAACACAGCTTAAAAATGTTTTTAAAAAGTTGGGTATTAACTCACGCTCTCTTTTGAAGAATTATTTCGATAATAATAAATTTAATGCATAAAATCACCCACCGGGTGATATATATGAAAAATTATCCACCGTACAATAATTGTATGGTGGATTTTTGTTTATAAGGAGATGATTTAATGGTTCATATTACTAAAGTTATACCAAAAGAGAACTATCATTTGGAAGTGCAGTTGGATAACGGCAGCAGCGTGACACTGAATTTGCAGGATAGACTTGGGACTGTGAGGTTTGGAATGATTTCAGACGTAGAATTTTTTCGCCGTGCTACCACAGATGGCAGCTATATATGTTGGGACAATAAACTGGAAATATCGGTTACTGAAGTTTTTCAATTGGCACAAAAGGGAAAGGTGCAAAGCTGATTTGGAACAGGTTTAAATAATAGACCTGGGAGAATATAGTGCCCGGAATGGGTGCAGTGAGGAGGATAACATGAAAAAAAATAAGACCGGTTCAATTTTTTTCAAACTGACATTTTTTGTGTTTGCCCTGGCAGTTATCATGGGAGCTATGTTTGCGGCACCAGCGGCTGTGACAGCTGAAGGGCTGCCGTCTAATGAAAACCAGAAGAAACAAGCAGAAGCATTTGGACTTCCGACAACACAGCCGGATAGGCAAGATCCCAACGGGGATAAGGTTGATAAGACCAAAAGTCCGCTGGGCGTTGACGCTTTGGTGTTTAACAAAATATATCAGCTGGCCTATGCCCAAAAGGAAAGGGCCGGTAACAAACAATTTGTCTATGATTATTCATCACAAGTTGGTTATGCTAACAAGAGTCCGATGGCAAACTCACCGGTAACCGGTGAGAACTGGAATGTAGATTTTAGAAAACTTGTTCCTGCCGATGTGAACGGTGACCTGTTACAAGAAGTGGTAACTATTGGATTGGTTCGTGGGGTAAAAGGGGTAAGTATAATGCTTTTTGTCAGCGACTATAATGATATAAAATTGCTCAATTCACAGAGACGGCCTACATCTTCACCGACTTATACCATACCGACTAAGGAGCAGTATCCTCTGTATCCTGAAAATACTGACAATCCCTATGGTGGTGAGGCCATCAAGGCTGCAGCAGGAGATTTTGACCGTGATGGCAGGGAGGAAGTCGCCATCAGTGTAGGTAATTCTTTATATGTTGTTGAGGTAACGATGGAACGGATGGATATTCTATCGTCCGTGGAGTATCCCAGTGGTCTTCACAATACTCGAATAGGGGATGTGGAGGCCGCAGATGTCAATAAAGATAATTTTCCGGAGTTGCTTGTTACGAAAGAAAGTGACATTATTGCAGATCTTCTCATTTTCGAAGGAACGGCTCTTGATAACCCAGACCAAACCATACTTCTTACCGATATCGAGAAGGATACGGATGACGACGGCAAAGGCGTGTTTACGCAAGCGGATGTATATACAGGGGATATATTTGGAGAGGGAGAGGATGTCATTGTCATAGGCGGAATAGCCAATTATGAGTCGCCTGCTCTTTCCTACATCAGGTATGACCCCCAAACCGACAGTTACAGTACTATTCTGCCAAAGATATACACTTTAGAATCAGATTCCACCCCTATTTCTCCAGCAGTAAAAAGCAGGCTCGATGTGAAGACTGTTTCTTTGTCCGAACCGGTTCCGGGAACTCCGGATACGGTGGTGCTGGGAGGTCAGCTTTACAAATACGATACGGATACCGATGCCTTTGAGCGACTGGCGATATCCTCTTCGGTCAACGACAGCAAATTAAAACCCAATGCCGGTAATATAAGCCTTGATAATATAACCAATGTCAACTCCAAGAAAGATGAAACCTATATCCTTGATACCCTGGTGGGGAACTTCGACGGAAACAAAGACGGTAAAGAGCAGATATTCATGCTTCATGTCAATAAATGGCGCGGTAAGGAGTACGTCTATTTAACCGAGGTTAAGGAAAACAGCAATGGAAATCTATGGAGTGATTTAACAGAGCAGTGGAAAGAGGGAGAGGGTGATTTTATCTATCCTGCCATTGCTGCGCCGTATATTTTGGACAAAGGCGTAAAGGTTGAGTTTTTGCCGGACAAAAGCGAGTTTATGTTCTCCAACCCGGTCATTACGGCAGTCTTAGGTGCATCACCCTATTACAAAGAACTTGAAGGAAAAAACTATGCCTTGGCCGCTGCTGCGACAACTTATGGCAGCACAACAGAAGAAGGCAGTTCCAAAAGTCATGGTTTTGTTGCCGAAGTGGGAGTTTCTTTCGGTTATAGCTGGGATTTCAATTTGTTCGGATTAATGAAGACTCAGGCGCAATGGGAAGCAACAGTGACAAACAGCTTCAGTAGCAACTGGATGACGGGCAAATCAATTTCCAAATCCTTTTCCTATACAAGTTATATTGATGACGATGCAGTCGTTGTTATGGTTGTCCCCTATGATATTTATCATTACAAGGTTTCCACAAGGGATAAAAACGGTCAAATCAGAGTAGAAGAAATGACCGTGGAAGTGCCCTATGAGCCCGTAACCACCATGATGCCCGTTGCGCGATATAATGAAGTGGCTGCGAATATTGACAATGTCCCTGTGATCGACCGATCGAAGGTGCTGCAGCATACCGTCGGTGATCCCAGGTCCTATCCGCGGACAGCGGCAGGGCTGTCCAACGTCGAGGGAAATGATGTCTTACTGGCAGGTGCCAGTGAAGATGAATCCTTTACAGGATGCGGCATTGGTAGCAGTTCAGTAGAACAGTCTATTAGCTCGGCTTATACCTCGGGCAGAGAGTTTGACTATCAACTTACTGTGGGACTAAATTTTAATGCCAACATCATGGGAGTTTTAATGGGTGCAAGTACCTCAGCGGGATACACGAGAAATGTAACAATAACCAGTTCGGAAACGACAACACGTACGGGAAGTGTAGCCAGCGTTCCTGAAGGTTATGAACGATATCAATTCGAATGGGCCCTGGCGGTCTATAACTATGAGGTACAGGCTAGTGATGGTTCGCAGACTTTTCCGGTTATAAACTACCTGGTCAGACCCATCGGGGAATTCCCGCCTACGGTACCGGAGAAGCCGGAAGTTAAGCAAAGGAGCCTTAATGGAATTACTATCGAGTGGAACCAGGCAGACCTTGCGACAGACTACACAGTATACCGATCCACTTCCCCACCCGACGACGATTTGCTTGATTATGATAAGGAGTGGACCTTGGCAGGCAAATCTTCAACAACATTTACCGATACGGATATAGAGCCCGGTCAGACCTATTATTACCAGGTTTTAGCAAGAAATGCCAAAGACGCAGTGCCGACAGAACCTTTAGAGGTGGAAAGTCTATTTGTAAAAGAAGTCAGGATAACAAGGCAGCCAAAGCTGACCTATGAGGAAGGGGAGGCTTTGGACCTATCGCAGCTGGAAATATCTTTAGAAATCAGTGACGACACAACTGAGAATGTAAAGTTCGCTGATTTTCAAGAGAAAAATATCACCAAAAATATTACCACCAGCCTGCCACATGGCAAAATATTGGAACCTACAGAATACCGGAATTCCCGTCACCGTGAAATATTCGGACTATATATTTGCTAACACCAACAATTTAACGGTCAATCCCAAGAGTCCCTATGATTTTACGCTCGATGTAACAGTCAATCGCATACCGGTGTTTAACCCCACGGGACCCGGCTTGGTAAGAGTCACTATGGAACTGACTAACGAATCGGAAGAAACACAGGATATTGTAGTCATCCTCGCCGCCTACGACAAAAACGGTAGTATGATAAATGCAAAGGGGCAATTTACCTATTTTCCCAGATATTTTAACAGAAGGGTTGCTCCCGGAGCCAGTGTCGAAATAACTACTATGTTCTCGCTGTATATGAAAAGTGTCAAAGCATTTGCCTGTGATGGCACAAGTCTTGAAAATTCCACTTTGACCCCGAAAACGCCGGTTGTACAGGTACTACGCTTACTGGACCGCTAAGGTCAGGAGCCGTTTTCATGGAAAAAGGGGTAGGAAAGGAGGGGCAAAGTGAATAAATGCATCAGGCTTCTGATCATTATCGTGTTTATGCTTATTGTGTTGAGTATACCGTTTATACCTGTTTATGCTGCGGATGTGAGCAATGTCCAGACAAAGCTTCACAGTAATAAGCGGGTAACAGTCAAGGGTGTTGCCGGTACGGACGCTGGAACTCCGGTTACTATTAAGATTGTGGATCCCAACGGCAGGCTGGAATATGTAGACAGCAAGGAGACTGGACAATTAGGAAACTTCCGGTTTTCCTATTTCATGTCCGATATCCTACCGGGAAACTATCAGGTCATACTAAATACTCTGGATTCTTCGGGTCCGGTGACTACAAGTTTTTCTTATGAAGAAGATAACAATTTGGAGGGGCTCTCCATCAGCAACGGCAGTTTTGACAAAGCCTTCTCGCCGGAAGTAACGCAATATGAGGTAAATGTTGGTAAAGAGGTCGACAGCATTATTGTTACACCAACGGCAAGCGATAGTTACGCAACTATAAAAGTAAATGGTAAGGTAGTTGTCAGCGGTCAGCATTCGGACCCTGTCCGGCTGCAGGAGGGAGCCAACACTGTTAGCGTGACCGTGACCGCTGTAACAGGGCAGACAAAAACCTATACCATTACGGTCAACAGGGAGATTGACCTCAGTACCAGTATTGAGGCCAATGCTTCCATTGATGACAAAAAAAAGGTAACCGTTAGTGGTACAATCAGCTCCGGTCCGGGGCAGTTGATAACCCTGAAGATTACTGATCCCAAAGGAAACCTTGAGTATATAGGCAATACCGCCAGTACCAGCGGCGGCCAATTCCAATTATCATATTACCTGGCAAATAACACACCTGGAAGATACTATGCAGAGCTGGGCGCCCTGGGTCTTTCCAACCAGGCAACAACATATTTTGATTATGATGCTGGTGTTGAGCTGCAGGACCTGGTGATAAATGATATCAGTTTAAACCCGGACTTTGATCCGAATCAGATGTCCTATACGGCTATAGTGGATAAGAGTGTAAACAGTGTAACTGTAACGCCGATAGCCGGTAAAGGTACAGCAGGCATAAAAGTAAACGAAATGGATATTGTCAGCGGCCATACATCAGAACCGATTACCATCGATGAAGGTACCAATATTGATGTGACTGCATTTTCAGAAGATAGTGTAATTAAAAAAACATACACCATAACAGTTAAAAAGGTTAGCAGTCTAAACAAAGACGGGTATGTCACCGCTGGAATGGACGATAAAAAAGTGGTAACCGTAAGCGGGGCCATAGGTTCCAAAGCAGGGCAGCTGATCGCTGTGATGATAAGGGACCCCAATGGTGAAATTGAATATTTAAATACTACGAAAACCACCGCAGGAGGAGAATTTTCATTTGCATATCCAATGCGCAACAATGTAAAGGGGAAATATACGGTTACCGTGGGAGCCGTAGGTATTGAAAGGTTAATAGCTAGTTTCAATTATTATGAACTAAACTTAAAAGATTTGGCCATGGATAATGGCAAGATGGCTCCTGCGTTTTCATCGAATCGAACTGAGTATAATGTGGTTGTAAAGTATGATACGGATGCTGTTAGGGTTACACCCACAACAGTCGATCCAAACGCCATAGTAGAAGTTAATGGAAAGACAGTTGCAAGCGGAGAGAAATCCGAGAGCATTGGTCTGAGTGTAGGAGATAATATCATCAGCGTGGTGGTTGCCTCACCGGATGGCGCGGCAGCAAAAACGTATGAGATAAATGTCCGGCGAGAGGCACGAAAGGCAAGAGAAGCAGTAAGAAGAATTCAGCTCGTATCCAGTAATGCCGACTTGAGCAGCCTGGCAGTAACGGGAAGTGATGGCCATGTCCTTGCTATGGATTTTGCTCCGGACGTAACAGAATATAATTTAGAGGCAGATTCCGTTGTCGACTACGTGTATGTAACACCAACCGCTGCCGATCCCCAGGCTGTGATTGAGGTAAGCTTTAACGGAAGCGAGTTTCAGGAGGTAGAGAACGGTCAAAACTCAGACGAATTTTACCTGGAAGGTGGAGAAAACACAATCGAGGTGAAAGTGACCGCTCCAGATTCGAGCACCAAAACTTACGCAATAACAATTATCCTGTAGGCTTGGGAAACCACAAAAGAATAGAAGATTGTGCTCTTTTTACAAATAAGCACTATATTTTTAGTGCTTCAGCCTGTTGACAAAGTCATGATGTCAGCAGGCTTTTTCAGTTATCATAGCGAATCTAAGAGATAGAATAAATTTTCTATCTTGAGGTGG
>DDHO01000084.1 GCA_002352935.1 Firmicutes bacterium UBA1874 | reverse complement strand
ATCCTTTTTAAATTTTTCCTACAGTATATTGACACTATGTAAAGTGCTTAAATATATTGACCTATTTTGTATTGTAGTTTATAATAAACTGAAGTATAAGCTAACTAGAAACAGGAGGAGTTGTTTTTTTAATTATGGCCATTGAAGTGGGCAGCGTTGTGGAAGGGGTGGTGACAGGTCTTACAAGGTTCGGTGCTTTTGTAAAATTACCGGACGGCGTTACAGGACTTGTCCATATCTCTGAGGTGGCCGATACGTATGTTAAAGATGTCAAGGACTATCTGAAGGAAAACGATCGGGTACAGGTAAAAATTATTAATGTGGGGGATGATGGGAAAGTAGGTCTTTCTATAAAACAGGCGAATCCTAATTATAAGACGGCCAAGCCAAGAAATTTTCATCGAAAAATAAGTAATTCCTTTGAAGACAAGCTTGCCCGGTTTTTAAAAGAAAGCGATGAAAAACAACAGGATATAAGAAGGAACACCGAATCTAAAAGAGGCGGAAGAGGAACGAGCCGTTTCTCATAATCAGCCCGAATGTTACGAAATAATAATGTAATTTTATCTTTTTAGGCTAAAAAAGCATTTCCCTGATAAGGGAGTGCTTTTATTATTTTAATTCAGAAATGAGGGAAAACGGTGCAGTATTTTGCGGTTATAGATATCGGGTCTAATTCTACAAGAATGCTTGTTGCAAGATTCTTTAATGACAAAATTTTACCCTGCCGGACATACTTGCGTACCACGAGACTTGGAGGAGCCGTTGAAAAGGGAGGGAGGTTAACTAATAAAGCTATGTCAAAAACGATAGGTGTGCTAAAAGAATATCTGGGTTACCTCTCTCCATATAAAGAGATTTCTAAAGTTGTAATAGCAACGAGTGCAGTAAGAGAAGCCAGCAATAAGACGGAGTTTTTGGAAAGGGTAAAAAAAGAAACTTGTTTGGATGTAAGAATACTTACCGGAAAGGAAGAGGCTCTTTTCAGTTATTGGGGAGCAACTAACGAATTTAGAGAAATAGAAAATCCGTTGGTAATTGATGTCGGAGGGGGTAGTACTGAAATAAGCTTTAAAGAAAAAGAAAATGTTCATACCTTAAGTAAGAATTTAGGTTCTGTAGTTTGCACGGAGAACAAGCTAACGTATAGTGATATTTTAAATAGGCTAGAACCTGAGCTCTTGTATTTAAAAAACTTTAAGGAAACACAGCTAATTGGAACCGGGGGAACCGTAACAACGCTTGCTGCTGTTGATCAAAAGTTAGCCTGTTACGACCCTCAAAAAGTTCATAGCCATGTATTAAGAAAAGATAAAATAAAGAAAATGTATAAAGCTTTTTCGCGGATGTCTTTGGAGGAACGCAAAAAAGTTACAGGCTTACAGCCCGACCGTGCAGACATAATAGTTGCCGGGACGATGATCGTTCTGGCAATAATGGATTTATTAGATAAAGATAAAATTATTGTTAGTGAGTCAGATCTCTTGCATGGCGCAATATGGAACGAAATAAGTAAGTCAAACTAACTCAAATTTAGCAGTTTCTTGGTATCAGCCCCAACAATTCCATCAGCAGGTAAGTTGTTAAGTATCTGAAAATATTTTATGGCAATATCGGTCAGCGTTCCGAAACGTCCATCGGCGAAACCCCAGTACAAATTTAACTCCTGCAATTTTTTTTGTAATTCAACTACATCGGAGCCGCACATTCCTTTGCGTAAAGTTCTGTTTCTAAATTCGGGGAGATGTTTGATAGTACCAACAACCTTAACTTTGGTACCTAGCTGTACCCATTTATATAATTCTTCTACATGTTTATTGTACATGCGAAAACAACCGTGAGACGCCCTAGTGCCGATTGACCAGGGCTTATTTGTTCCGTGTATTCCGTAAATACCCCACGGGACATCAAGACTAAGCCAGCGGGAACCAAAACCTCCTCCCCAATCGGTACTTTTGTGAATTATTTTCCAGTCTCCTACCGGAGAAGGAGTTCTATCCTTCCCGATTGCAACGGGAAATTCCTGAAAAGGTTTGTTCCCCGCATAGACAGTAAGACGCTGCCTGTCCAGATCTATCACCAATTTTATCTCGCCTTCTGGAGGAGCTTTGACAGTGACCGTTTTGTATGGAGAAATTCCTTCCGCTAACTCCTCCCATACTGAATAATCGACCTGCCCTGTAATCTTCAGGCCCCTTTCTTTTTGAAAAGCTTCCACGGCTTTTTTGGTAGAAGGCCCGAAAATGCCGTCTAAAGGCCCGGGGTTATAGCCGAGATCAAGCAGGCGTGATTGTAATTCCATGACATCCGGCCCTTTTATAGCCGGTTCAGTCATATAAAGGTTGCGGTTTGTTTCTTTACATCCATGCGGGGCATAATACATAGAGTCAGCTTCATTTTTTTCTGCTGCATTAACAGTTTGAATATTGGAAAAGGGGCAAAAGAACACTGTAATTACGAGAATGTAAAATATAAATTTAAAAATGCTTTTCAAAGTTCATACCTCCGGACTTAGATTTTTGAATAAAGAGAATCACATAAATATAATGCTTTTTTTTAGGAGAGGAAATGCGTAAAAATGTTCAATTTATTTGGAAATAATAAACATTCTCCGAAAGCATTAAGCAGCCTGTTGTGGATATAATATTTAAAGGTCAGGCTATTGCAATCGAAAATAGAGGAGGAAATTAATATGCACGCAACCGTACTTGCCCTGCTATTGGCTGCAGTTTCCGGTATAGCCATGGCCGTTCAGGGTTCTTTGAATACGGCTTTAGGTAAGATAATCGGCCTCTTGGAAGCTACGTTTATAGTACATATCACGGCAACAATTACAATTGCTGTTATTCTTTTTTTGTTTAAATTTGGAAACGGTGAACTTCAGCGGGTCGAAGAAGCGCCCTGGTTTTATTTTTTGGGGGGGTTAATCGGGGTTATGATAACCTACGGCGTTGTAGCTAGCATTCCCCGTATCGGTGTTGCGCTGGCTACTACTGCAATTATTGTGGGCCAGGTGTCCACAGCATTGATTATTGACCATTATGGATTTTTTGGCCTGGATAAAATGCCTTTGAGCTGGCCCAAACTGGCCGGGATAGCGCTCCTTGCAGTGGGAGCAAGAATGATGCTTGATTAGAAGACCAGATAATTTTCCCTTGACAATTCATTTTTATTAAGGCATAATCAAAAGCGCTGAGAGGAGATGCGGCGGTGTAGCTCAGGTGGTTAGAGCATACGGTTCATACCCGTAGTGTCGTAGGTTCGAGTCCTACCACCGCTACCATACTAACAGGTTTACAAAAAAATTTATGGCCCGTTGGTCAAGGGGTCTAAGACACCGGCCTTTCACGCCGGTAACGGGGGTTCGAATCCCCCACGGGTCGCCATTTTAAGTGTTTGGTTTAAACATACCCTGTACAAGAAAGGGTATGTTTTTTTTAAACTCGAATTTGATCGAAAGGTAGTTATGTATTTATTGCCAAATATGACAAAAATTACAGCCTCCGTCTCCTATAATGGATAACAGTATCCGAGGAAAGGCGGTGGCCGGGAGTGGGGCAGGACCATCTAATACATAGAAACTTGGCCCCCCCTTCTGACGAAAAAAGCGGAAGGCAGTCAATGTTTCTTTCTAAAAGAAAAGACCTTGCTAAATGTGTCCGGTCACTGGTGTCGATCCAAGCTTTAACATCCTATTTATATATCTTTTTATTGGCACGGATATCCTGGGAAGGGCTGTTTTTTTTCGCCCCTGGTTTTTTAGCGGCATATGGTGTTTATAACGGCAGAATGTATGCTTGGCCTCTGGCTGCAGCTGCAATACTGGGGTTAGCTACGGTCGGAGGATTTGAAAATATGATCTCTTGGCAATTGCTGAGTATTATATTTGTGTTAATTGTTGTTCAATTAAAATATAATAAAATGCCTGCTGGACGTTTAGTTCAACCTGGTCTAATTATTTTAACACAGGTTGCTGCAGGGTCAGTCAGGTTAGTTTTTTCTACTATACATACTCTTTATTTCCTGTTACTTATCATGCAGGGAGTCTTGTGTGCGGGTTTGAGCCTAATTTTTTATGATTTTTTAAAAAGTGTTGACCGGCTCAAAATGGGCTTAAAAACCACTAAAATTCATTGGATATCCTGGGGCATAGCTGCTGCAGGGTTGGTTATGGGATTGCACGGTTTCCAGGTAAGCAATTTTCAAATTTCAGAATCTGTAGAAAGATTGATTATTTTACTGAGCGGGCTGGTACTGGGAAGTTCAACGGGAGCGGCGGCGGGCGTTTTGATGGGCATAGCCGGTTCAATGGGGCAGAACGACATGCTGTTTTATACAGTCGCAATGTATTCTTTCTGCGGTCTGTTGGGCGGCTTATTAAAAAAAATGGGGAAAATAGGAGTGATAGCGGGATTTTTAGTAGGGCAATTCTTAATCTCAATTTATACTGGTCGACCGGAGTTATTAGGAAGAGAATTATTCCAGACGTTTGTTGCAGGAGGAGTATTAATCCTCATACCTTCGCAGTGGATGCAGACCTTTAAGTTGATACGCAAACAGTACAAGCCCGGGATGGGAACCGGCCATAATCTTAAAAAGATCATTTCGCAGCGTTTTAAAGAACTGGAAGATGTCTTTCGGCAGTTATCCCTGGCTTTTAATCCACTTGATTCAAATGAGACAAGCACCGGAGACCTATCCCACGTTATAAATAATTCAGGAAATTCGTCAGGCCGGGGAAGGGAGAACGTGGACCGTTCTCGAGTAGCAGGAACGAAGAAAGGGGAAAAATGGTTTGAAGCAGCTAGGGTCGTCGATCTGCAGCTGCGCGGCGTGGCAGGAATAATGAACAACTTGGCTTCTGAAATAATCCTGGATACGGGGTTTGAAGAAGAACTACAGGAACAAATAAGGGCAGAACTCAATAAATATAATATTTTAGTTAAAAAAATCGAGGTTTTAAAAAAGTCCGACTATCTGGAAATCAGTTTCATAAATCACTCTTGTAAAAACGGAGAGTTTATTTGTATGAGTAAGGTAATTCCCATTTTGGAAAAAATTTCCGGAAAAAGATTTTCGGTTGAACGTTCTTTCTGCGGTCAAATGACAGGCGAAAAAGACTGTATATTTAAGTTAAAAATGGGTGGAATTTATGAAGTCGAGGTGGGAGCGGCACAATCTTTTCCCGAAAACGAAAGTATGAGCGGAGATGCCTATACATTTTTAAAGTTGATGAACCAACAGGTACTCATTCTTAGTGACGGTATGGGGGTGGGGGAAAAAGCTGCAAGGGAAAGCCGCTCAGTAATTTCCTTACTGTCACGGTTGTTGAAAACGGGTTTTGATATTCAAGCAAGCATTGAAGTAATAAATTCTATACTCCTGTTACGTTCCCGAACTGATACTTTTGCAACCATAGATTTAGCAGTTATTGATTTGCACACAGCAGGCGGGAAGATAATCAAAGTTGGGGCACAGCCTAGCTTTGTAAAAAGGGGAAAAAAAGTTCATATCATTGAAACTGCCAATATTCCGGCAGGTATTCTTAAGGAGTTAAAAGTGGAAGAAAAAGAATGGCAGTTTAAAGCTGGAGATTTTTTGGTCATGGTTACAGATGGCTTTCAAAGTGTGTCCTCTATTCCGCTGGAAGAATGGCTGCCGTCACTACTTAAGGATTTAAATGTGGAGGAACCCCGGGAAATGGCCCAATTTTTGGTAGAACATATTACCCTCCGCAGCGGAAACCGCTGTAGAGATGACTGCAGCGTTTTGGTTGCTCGTTTTGATCTCAGATTAGTATGAGGAAATTCAAAAAGTCGTTTAAATTACATTTTTCATAATTTTTTTCAAGTAGGTAAAAATAGAACCACGAGACAATTTTTATCAAGGGGGTATTATTAAATTATGGAAATTCAGAGTTTTAAGCAATGGATTGACACTCTCCAAGAAGCAGTAGGAAGAGCTAAGTCAATAGGAATGAGTGAAGAGGATATTAATAAGGCAGCCATCCAATTAGGAGACTATCTGGCTGAAAACGTCCAGCCGGATATTAGAGAAAATAAGCTGCTCAAGGAACTATGGGAAGTCGGTTCAGAGCAGGAAAAAAAAGCTCTTGCTAGTATGGTTGTAAAACTTGTTGAAAATTACAACAGAGTACATTAAAGTATCATTATTTTTACGTAACGAAAATAGCCGGCGGGGAGCACCTACCACTAAAAAGCGCCGGCTATTTTGTTTCTTTGTGCTATTATATATAAATTCATTTTCAGAGATTTCCCGGATGTTATTAAAAATGATTCAGCTGTTCTATATTTAAGAATATAATACTTAAAAGGCAGGAGACTATTGTAAACATGACGAAAAAATTAAAGCTTATAATTTTATTATTTTGATAAACAACTGGGGTTAATTTATGCTTCAAAAAGTGAGAGAGACAATTAACGAAAACGGTCTCATAACAAAAAGGGACAACATTGTTGTGGGAGTATCCGGGGGACCGGATTCAATTTGCTTATTGCATGTTTTAAAAAGTTTTCAGAAGGAATATGAATTAACGTTGCATGTAGCTCACCTAAATCACATGTTCAGGGGGGCAGAAGCAGAGAAAGATGCGGAATTTGTTTATTCTCTGGCAAGGGAATGGGGTCTGCCTGTAACAGTAAGAAAAGCAGATGTCCCCGATATGGTTAAAAAAGAAAGACGGTCACCCCAAGAAGTTGCACGCCGCGAAAGGTACCGCTTTTTGTGGAAAGTTGCCCGCTCAATAGGTGCCCGCAAGGTAGCAGTAGGCCATCATGCTGATGATCAAGCAGAAACCGTATTAATGAATTTTTTGCGAGGTTCTGGACTGGACGGTCTTAAAGGGATGCTGCCAATGCAAGACGGGTTAATCAGGCCTCTGCTTAATATTTCCCGAGAAGATATCGAAGTTTATTGTTCAGAAAATAAGCTAACTTACCGTGAAGATGCTTCCAATAAAAAAACGGTATACCAAAGGAATAAGATAAGGCTGCAGCTAATTCCATTACTGGAGAAAGAATACAACCCCGGGTTAAGAAAAAATATATGCAAAATGGCTAATATTTTAAAGGACGAAGAAGCATATCTCGATAAACAAACATCTTTAGTTTGGGAAAAAATAGTTCGGGAAAATTCAACTCATAACGTTCTTTTGGGTGTTAAAAAATTTTTATCCTTACCTCTTTCGCTTCAGCGACGTTTGTTGAGGAGAGCTTATGCTAGTTTGACAGCCCATGACAGCCTCAGTTATGATCATGTGGAAAAGGTCCGTTTAATGGCTCAGTCACAAAAACCTTACCAAAAAGTACACCTGCCAGGTAAGGTGGTAGCCATATGTGAGCGTGGAAGCTTAAGATTTTTCTTAAATGTTGATAACTATAGCAAAAGTCAGAGCACGCAGTCAATTAAATTAGATATTCCGGGGTGTACTTATGTTCCCTTTTTAAAGTTGTTTCTGAAAACAGAAATAATCGATATAGATCATATTAAAGAAATAAACGATTTATCGAAGTACAAAGAAAAAGCATATCTTGATTATCACTCATTGAAACTTCCATTAACCGTTCGAACGCGGCACCCCGGCGACAGGTTTCAGCCGCTAGGATTGAAAGGAACAAAAAAAATTAAAGATTTTTTAATAGATTTAAAAGTTCCTAGGGAGGAACGCAATCGAATTCCTCTTGTTATAAGCGGGGATGAAATTGCATGGTTGGCTGGATATAGAATAAGCCATCGTTTTAGAGTAACTTCCGAAACCAAGAAGGTACTTGTTTTAACTATGAGCAAGTATTCTCCGGAAAATTTGAACCATAAAAGTTAATTATAATTGTTTTTTCCCGGGAATATATAATCTATTAAGAAACTTAAAATTGCAGTGTAGGGTTGTCAAACATATG
>DDHO01000001.1 GCA_002352935.1 Firmicutes bacterium UBA1874 | reverse complement strand
TACAGTATATTGACACTATGTTTGGGAAACAAGGTCTTGACTAATTCAAAAAAATATTTTAAAATTCTACTTAGAAAAGTTATTTTTACTATCATTAATACTGAGCGTTTACCGCTTTTTTTATTTGGGCGCGTAGCTCAGTGGGAGAGCGCTTGATTCACATTCAAGAGGCCGCTGGTTCGATACCAGCCGTGCCCACCAGTAATACCAACGGTTTCAGGGTTTCGAGCGATAGCTCGGAGCCTTTTTGTATGCTTTCATTAAATACTAATAAATGAATAGATAAATTTTGCCTGGACAAAATATTTTATAAATAAGCCCACGAAGAAGGGTTTATTGGATAAATTGTTTGTTTTTACTCTGTTAAATGCTATGATAGCATTTACAAAGCAGTGCTTCTTGCAGGAGAGAAAGAGGAATGATTTAAAATTTTTTAGGAGGTTTGACATGAGAGGTAGAGTGAAATGGTTTAACAATGACAAGGGTTTCGGGTTTATTGAGCGTGAGGACGGCGATGATGTGTTTGTTCATTTTACTGCCATTCAAGGGACAGGTTTTAAGAGCTTGGAGGAAGGTCAGCAGGTTGAATTTGAAATCGTAGAGGGCCCGAAAGGACCGCAGGCTGAAAAAGTAATACCCCTATAATAGGAACATATTCAAACTTTTCATTCTGAAAGGCATGATTCCGGTTATGGAATAATGCCTTTTTTTGGGGTTTATAAAACATACACCGATAAAAGGAGATACGAGTTTGGTAAACTTTAATGAATTCGGTTTGGAACAAACCGTACTTAGAGCCATAAATGATATGGGATTTGAAGAGGCTACCCATATTCAGGAAAAAACAATTCCTTTTGTACTCCGCGGGAAGGACGTAATAGGACAAGCTCAAACCGGGACGGGTAAAACCGCAGCTTTTGGTATTCCCCTTGTTCAGCGTTTGGTATCAAAGCAGGAACATATACAGGGGTTGGTTATTACACCTACCAGGGAACTGGCAATCCAGGTGGCAGTTGAATTGAATAAAATCGGGCAGTTTAAAGGTATACGTTCCCTGCCAGTTTACGGGGGGCAAGAGATTAGCCGTCAAATAAGAGCTTTGAAACAAAGGCCGGAAATTGTCGTTGCTACTCCCGGGCGTCTTTTAGACCATTTAAGGAGAAAGACAATTCGACTTAATTTTATTAAAATGGTAGTTATTGATGAGGCCGATGAAATGCTGGACATGGGATTTATAGAAGATATTGAAGCCGTGTTGAAAGCGCTCCCCGAGGGCAGACAGATGCTTTTGTTTTCAGCAACGATGCCCAGGGCTATACAATTACTCGCAGAAAGGTTTATGAGAGAGCCTAAATTATTTTTAGTTCAACCGAAAGAAATTATGGTTCCCAGCATCGAGCAGTATTATGTAGAAGTTGAAGAAAAGCAGAAATTTGATGTCTTGTGCCGCCTATTAGACATCCAGTCGCCGGAATTGACAATAGTCTTTGCAAGAACCAAAAAAAGGGTTGACGAATTAAGCGAGGCTCTAAACAAGAGGGGTTACGAGGTTGAGGGCATTCACGGGGATCTAAGCCAGGGCAGGAGAAGCATAGTTTTGAACAGTTTTAAAGAAGGACGGGTTGATGTACTGGTTGCGACGGATGTTGCAGCCAGAGGGCTGGATATTTCCGGGGTAACGCACGTATTTAATTTTGACATACCGCAGGATCCGGAAAGCTACGTCCACCGGGTAGGCCGTACTGGCAGAGTGGGGAAAAAAGGGGTGGCAGTTACACTAGTAACTCCGCGTGAAATGCATCTTTTGAGAACTATTGAAAGCGTTACCAAGCATAAAATAGAGAAAAAAGCGGTCCCGACTCTGTTAGAAGCTAAAAAAGGACTGCAGCGCCTTGCTGTTGAGAAATTGGTGGAGGTTGTGGAACACGGGCACTATCAGGCCAACACGGCACTCGCCGAGGAGCTTCTTGAAGAACACGATTCCGTTACCCTTCTTGCGGCTGCATTAAAAATGCTTACTAAAGAACCTGATGAAACCAGGGTGGAGCTGACGGAAGAACCCGTTTTCGGAAACAGAAGGAAGAAACTTAAAAATAAAAACAGGGCACTTTCTCCGAAAAATAGAAATATGAGAAAAGACGGAAAACCTATGCGCAGAGCCAATAAAAAACTTAAACAGAAGAGATAAAATATCTGGCAAGAGGAACGCCTGCAGGGGTTAACGAAGTATTTATTAAATGAAAATTATGAGGTGAAACGTTATGCCTCACCCCCTGGAAAGTATTTATCCCAGGTCTTTAAAGCACCTGAGCGTGCATTTATATGAGCTATTACAAAAGCGGCTGTGGTTAAAGATTCTGCTGGCCATGTTTTTGGGACTGGCCGTCGGTATTTTATTGAGCCCTACTACGGGTTACTTATCAAATAGTACTTCCATATTGGTCGGCAACTGGCTGGCCCTTCCCGGCAGAATATTTTTGGGGATTATCCAAATGATCATGGTTCCCCTTATCTTTTCTTCAATTATAAGGGGCTTGGCAGCCAGTGAAGACATGGAGCAGCTTCGCCGTCTGGGGTCTCGCGTGCTCCTGTACTTTTTAATTACTACTTCCTTTGCCATTTCTGTAGGAATAATAGTTTCACTATTAATTCAGCCCGGCCAGTATATAGACACTACACTGCCGAATATTTCAAGCGGCAGCGCATATCAGTTAGGTGACGATGACGATAATGTAGCACCTTTTACCAGCGAGGGAATCCCCGATTTTATATTAAATATTCTGCCGCAAAACCCCATCAGCTCTATGGTGAAAGAAGAAATGCTGCAGGTCGTACTTTTTTCTCTGATCATCGGTCTGGCTCTGGTCTCTTTATCTCCCCCAAAATCGAAACCGCTGCTTGATTTACTCGGCTCCGTGCAGGAGGTCTGCATGACAATAGTCCGCTGGGCTATGCTCTTGGCTCCCCTGGCGGTTTTCGGCCTGTTGGCCCAGATCTCGATGAAGGTCGGCGTTCAGGCCATGTTGGGAATGGCGGTTTATGTGGGAACGGTTTTGGGGAGTTTATTCATACTGCTGGTATTTTATTTGGTTGTCATAACATTTATTGGCCGCAGACCGCCGCTCTGGTTTCTTAAAAACGTTCGGGAAGTTCAACTTCTGGCTTTTTCTACTTCCAGCTCGGCCGCTGTTATGCCTATTTCAATAAAAACTGCAGAGGAAAAATTAAAAATAAAGCCTTCTATTTCACAGTTCCTAATTCCCCTCGGGGCTACGATAAATATGGACGGTACGGCTCTTTACCAGGGGGCGGCTACCATATTTTTAGCACAGGTATACGATGTAAACCTCAGCTTACCTTCGCTGCTCCTTATAATCGTAACTACTGTCGGCGCTTCCATTGGTGCACCGGCAACTCCCGGGGTGGGAATTGTTATCCTCTCCATGGTATTAAACAGTGTCGGTATCCCCCTGGAAGGGATAGCACTGATCATCGGTGTGGACCGCATATTGGACATGAGCCGGACGGCAGTAAACGTTACGGGTGACTTGACGGCATCAATAGTAATGGACCGTTGGGTAGGAAGTAAGAGGACCTTAGAGGAATCTCTGCAGGCTGAGCTGGAAAGAGATAAACTTAGAGAAGATTCCGGTGAAGATGTTATTATCTCCGAATCATAATGATAATTGAAGTTATAAACGGCAAAATTTATAGATACGGTTTCTGAGGATGAAAAGGTCCGGAAAATAATCCGGACCTTTCAGCCTGTTGACAAAGTCATGATGTCAGCAGGCTTTTTCAGTTATCATAGCGAATCTAAGAGATAGAATAAATTTTCTATCTTGAGGTGG
>DDHO01000034.1 GCA_002352935.1 Firmicutes bacterium UBA1874 | reverse complement strand
CACATGTATTGTAATCCTACAGTAATCCTACAACATTATGATAAGTATTTGTTGACAACAGATAAAAATTATGCTATACTTTCTTTCTATAAAGAAGGAAGGTGGTCTGTTGGCTGCAAAAAAAGTCTTAGCAGATATAAAAAATGATCTTGACGCTTTTGTAGGTAAGAGAATTAGGCTTAAGGACAATAAAGGGAGAAAAAGAGTAGTAGAAAGAGAAGGTGTTTTGGAAAGAACTTACCCGAATGTATTTGTGGTTAAATTGGACCAAAATTTAAATACTGTACAAAGAGTTTCTTATAGCTATGCCGATATTCTTACAGAAACGGTGAAGTGGAAGGCGTGTGCTGATGAAAAGAAGCCCAAAGCACAGGAAGCATAGCCACCTGGGTATATCCGGGTGGTTTTTATTTTATATTTTATTTTTTAATATTCTGAATTTTCAAATTATATTTTATATAAACTACCTCTTAGCCTCTTGAACTCATTTTATCCAACCTTTCAAACAAAGTCTTTGTAATATCATACAAAAGCTTTAAATCTTCAGGGTTGCGGTTATCTGTTAATTTAATTATCTTTCTGACAAATTCTGATGATGGTGTATATTTATATTTTTCTTCATCTTCCAAAAGAGTTTCCAGGTCGGTATTTAAAGCTTCCGCAATTTTTTCAAGCGCTTTCAAAGAAGGGGTTTTGTCCCCCCGTTCGATTTGCCCTACATAGCTGTAATGAAGTTTAGCTCTTTCTCCAAGCTCTTCTTGAGTTAGGTCCAGGTTTAATCTCAACCTTTTCAATTTCTTGCCGATGCATTTTAAATCTTTAGCCAAAAGTATTTCCTCCGTTCTTATTTTATATTCACCTTTAATGCATAAAATGTAAAGAAACTATTGGTATTAAGGACCTTGCTATAAGTATTATTAATGTTTATACCAAACGCAACAAAAAGTAGGAGGTAATTGGAACCAGAGGCCTTTTATGTACCAAATACGGAAGTTAAGGGGTAATTCCTTTTTGGATTATGTATATTATAGCTTATGTATGCTAGAAAAGCGGCTATGTGTAATTGTCCTCTCTATTAGATAAGGTAATTTTTACAGTTTGAAAAATGGTATTTTTATAATATTAAGATAATATTTTAGACATTTTGCCCGAATGTTTGCATATATATGGTGATGATCATTTTTGTGAGAAGGGGGTTATAAATGTGGAAAGTAAATTGGAAGTAACGCGCCGGACGGTGAAAATAGAGAAACCCGTTGTAAGAACAGAGCGGGAAATAAACCTCGAAAACGAGATAGAATTTCCCTGTGAAGTAAGCGAAATTCAATATACAGGTGTACAAATTGACAACCTGGTGTGTGAGGCTGGAGATGGGAAGATAGTCTGTCGGGGCTCATTGCATAAACATATAAAATGGGTTGCGGGCAAAGGAGCTTTAAACTATGAACCCGGAAAAATGTATGAAGACGAGTTTGAAGAAGAGTTGTCTGAAGTACTGGCAGTACCGGGCGTGGCTTCGGGGAAAGAAGTGCTTGTGACTGCCCGCGTTGGGGAAGTAGATAATATTCCTCTTTCTGAAGAAGGAACTGACGGCAAAGTGTGGCGGCAGGTTATTCGGCTGGATTTATTTTTTACTGTAGTACAAAAGGATGATATTGAAATCGTAACTGATGTTTCCCACCCTCAGCAGAATTTAAATGTATCAACGGAAGATATAAAATTAAAAAGTGTTTTAGGTGAAGGGCAGGGAGAAGAGAAAATTGCAATGGACTTCGAGCTCGAACCCCCCGCTTTGGAAATCACCCGGGTAGCGGCTTGGTTGAAAGATGTTTGCGCTGAAAGCGACCATGATCATGTTCAAATAAAGGGAAAAGTTAAATTTGAAGCTGAATATACTTCTGTGGAAGGTGAGGAAGAGCCCAGAATTGTTGAAGGTCACAGAGAGTTCCAAACAGAAGTTGTTGTACCCGGAACAGAAAAAGGAATGGAAGTCCGGGTAATAGCTGAAGTGATCGATGCTGAGAGCAGCTACATTGAAGGGGAAGAGCACGGCGGATATACGAAAGCCCGTTTGGAATGTGCTCTCAAAACGAAGGTCGATGTTACTCAGATCCTTAATGTTCCGGTAGTTACGAGTATTGAAGGAGAAAAAGTGGAGGCGTCTTATAAATACATCGAGCTGGAAAAGGTTGTATCGGAGACGGGTGGTGAACAGTCGCTAATTAATCAAATAGAGATTGGTTTTCCTGTAAAAGAAGTATTTTCCGAAAGGGCCCGCCTAGACTTGACGGGCAGTGCCTATGCAGGAGAAATAAGACTTGAGGGTTTTCTTTCCAGGCGTTTGCGGTGTACAGGTCTGTGCGATGGGAGTACCCATAGAGAGGCCATCCCAGATCATTTCTTTAGTTTCGACCTGGAAGCTGAAGAAGTAACTCCTGAAATGCGCGTAGAAGTAAAGGGTATTTTGGAAAGTTTAGATTATGAGCTTCCGTCTTATCCCGAACAAATTTGCGAGATATTTAAATACGGTAATTTTATTCCCGCTGAATTCCCTTGTAAGGAAACCGCTCTTATAAGGGCTAACGTCAGGGTTTTGAATTTTTCTGAGGTCAAGGTATTGGGAGAGGTTCGAGAGGCTGTAACTGAAGAAATAACGGGCGATGCTTTCGCCAAAGAAGATTATAAAGAGAGTGCGGAAAGCAAAAAGGGAGCACCTGAGAAGGACTTCAAAACTGTTTCCATAACAAAGCAGTCTTTCAAAGAGGGTATTATCAAATATTACCAGGCGAAACCGGGTGAAACCCTTTGGGAAATTGCCCAGCGGTACGGTATTACCGTGGAAGCTATTAAATCATTTAATCCGGATTTAGAAGAGGAAAGCTTGTCTGAAGCAAAGTGGATAAGGATACCTGCAAAAAATTAAAAAGAAGGGACCTTCTTTTTAAGAGGGAAGGTCCCTTATCTTTTTATTCTTCCTTTTCATGTGAAGGACTCCGGTTTAATGTCTTGCTGGAGTTAAGCTGTTTTTTAGAGGTAGCTGCCTTTTCAGATAAACTTTTCATGCTAGATACTAAATTCAGCATATTACCAAGCATTTCGGGATTTCTTTTAACTTCCCCTAACACTTCTCCTAGGCTAAGGCCTGACCCTTCGTTTTCACCAAGGACATTCTGCAGGGTATTTTGCAGTAAATCACCAGACTTTTTCTTATGAGACAGATCTGAAAGCTGGCCCTGAGGATTAATATAATTGATAATGCTTATAAGGTTGAGCAGCCCTAAGAATCCCAGCAGTTCATTAGGAGCGAGCTTTTTTTGTGTCTGTCTGTCCAGCAAATATAATATGTTATCTAGCAATTTTGTGCCCGCCCTAATTTGTTTATCATTATTTTCCATACAGACCCTCCCTAAAAGGGAATTCTAACTAAGTTATATTCGCCATAGCTAAAAAAATTCCACGAGTTTAACCCCACTTTATGGTGCGTTAGGGAAAAAAGTCCAAAGTTCTTAGAGTGCTAAAACGAATAGTTGTCTTCCGGGTCTTCGGGATTTTCGGGCGGGAAATGGTCTTCTTTTTCTATTTCGAGTGCGGCAGGCCTGGTATTGGCACTTCCTGCCAGCAGAAGAGTTGTGGCTATTAAGGAAACGATTGGGAGGAAGCTATTTTTTGGTGCTGCTTCCATAGTGGTAACACCCTCCCCCTTCTGCCCCCAAACGTCTTTGAGATAACTGAACAACCTTTGTCCGCTTTCGCTAGACAGTAGTTCCAGTGCGCTTTCCGAAAAGCTTACTATATATTTCCCATTATTACCCAAAAAAGGTTTTAAGCTTCTTAAAAGATTGCGCAGTTCCGGGTCCATAAAATTTATACTCAATAATATCCCTCCCTTATTTTACATTTTTTCTAATTCATTTTATTAAAGCACCAGGGGTTTAGTGACATTAAAAAATCTCTCATGTATAATAAAGGCCTTGTGAAGCAAAAATAATACTGCTCAAGTATTAAAGGAGGTTGGCTTAGGTGAAAATTAGGAGCATGAAATTCCTTTTATTAACGGTGGTTTTATTAGCTTTACTGGTTTCAGCCGTAACCCCTTTTCATAAAACCTTTGCTCAAACTTATCCCAAACTTTACTGGGGCTCTTACGGGGACTATGTTTTTGTGGTTCAAGATAAACTTAAAGATTGGGGTTATTATGACGGACCACTCGACGGGTATTATGGAAACTCCACCTTTAACGCTGTCAAGGAATTCCAGCGACGCAACGGGCTTATAGTTGACGGGATTGTAGGGGAGCAAACATACAGGGCACTCGGAGTGCAGGTGCCGAGTCCTACCCCAAAAACTGAGCAAGTAGTAGCTGATTATAGCCCGACAAGGGGTGTCTCTACTTCTGACGAAATGAGACTGCTGGCGAGGCTAATCGGAGGAGAAGCCAGGGCAGAGCCTTATGTGGGCAAGGTTGCTGTAGGGGCAGTTATTTTGAACCGTATAGAAAGTCCCAAATTCCCCAATACTATGAGCGGAGTTATTTACCAACCACTGGCTTTTGAAAGTGTTTCAAACGGAGAAATATGGAGGGGGCCCCTCTCTGATGAATTGCTGAGGGCAGCACGGGATGCATTAAACGGCTGGGATCCAACTTATGGAAGTTTGTTTTTTTGGAACCCCACAAAAAGAGTCAATCCCTGGATCTGGTCTCGAAATATAGTTAACCGCATAGGAGGCCATGTTTTTGCCCAATAATTATACAAGGAGGAACTTTATGAGAAAGTATGTTATCGCCCTGCTGTTTTTAGCTTTGGCAGTTGCTATTGGCTGGGGTTACAGGGAAAGGGAGTTTCGTGAACAACAAAGTTATGCTTTGGAAGCCGAGTATAACAGGGAATTTTATAATTTAATTGCAAACGTTGAACAAGCGGAAGTGCTACTGTCAAAAGCGATAGCATCTAATTCCACAGGACAAAGGATCATGCTGCTTACGGAAGTTTGGAGCCGATCACTTGCAGCACAGGATTCTCTTTCCCAGATCCCTTTTAATAAAGTAAACATGACTGCAACCAGAAAGTTTCTGTCCCAAACAGCAGATTACTCCCGCGTGCTGGCCCGCAATCTCGCTTCGGGTGAGAAAATTTCCGGGGAACAGTATCAGAAGCTTATCAGGTTTCATTCGGAAATGGGCAGTTTTGCACGAGAGCTGCATAATATAGAAAGAAGGGTTAGTGAAGAGGGAGACTTTCGCTGGTCGGAAAGGCGTGTTGCCCGGGCATTCGACCGGATAGCTGCAGCTGTTAGAAATGAAGGTGGGGATGCACTGGACGGTTTTGTCGATATTAACCAGCGCATGGAAGAACTGCCGAGTTTAATATATGATGGGCCTTTTTCTGACCACCTAAATAATATAAGCCCGAGGGGGCTAACGGGTAAAAATGTCAGTCAAAATGAAGCAGCTAGTCGTGTCCGGAGGTTTTTGCAAAACATTAAAGAAGATAGTGACAGCAGTGAAATTAGCGCAGCAGAAAAAGGTGAGGCGGCCGGTAAGATCCCTTCCTGGACTTTTTCATTTAGAACTGAAAACAGGGAGGGGCCTCCGCCTATAAGAATGGATGTCAGCAAAAAGGGCGGCCATGTTGTCTGGATGCTTAATAATCGGGATATTGATCAATCAAAGCTGACATCTGAAGAAGCCGTAAGCAGAGCAGTAGCTTTTTTACAGGAGCAGGGGTTAAATTTAATGGAACCTGTTCAGTTGCTCAGGCAAGACAACGCGCAGGTTATATCCTTTGTTTTTAAAAAGGATGGTATAATATATTATCCCGATCAAATTAAAGTCAAAGTAGCCTTGGACAACGGTGAGATCGTGGGTTACGATGCTGTTAACTATCTTACGGCACACGGGAAACGCCAGATTCAGAACCCGGCAATAACCGCTGAAGAAGCAATGACTAAAGTCCATCCTTCATTTAAAATAGAAAAAGTGCGCCAGGCTTTAATACCCCTTGATAACGGTCAAGAAGTTTATGCTTATGAGATTAGGGCCTCGCGCAACGGAGATGAATTTTTGGTGTATATCAATGCAGAAAGCGGGAAGGAGGAACGAATTTATAAAATCATCAAAGATATAGGCGGAAGTGTAATCATGTGATCCGTCATGTGGGCTATTAAAATTAAAGGGCTCCCCCAGTGAGAGGAGCCCTTTAATTTTAAAATTCTATTTGCAATAGTTCCATGACATTTTTTATGGGGTTAACGACAGAAATTTTGTCAGATCCCGCAAAAAGGAGACCCACTGCCTGGTTGTTTTTATTAAGAACCAGGGAGCCGCTGTCTCCGGGCTGTGCAATGGGCCCCGTTATTATTTGTTGAGTAAAGAGCCCCTGTTTTTCATCTGTCAGAGTTATACTTAATGTAGCTTCAATAACCTGAATGACCGTATTGTTAAGGCCGCTGGAACGTCCGCTTTTTTGAACCTCAAGCCCAATTTCAGGGTCTATAGTACCCCTGACGCTGCCAATTTCAAGTATGTTCGGAGAAACAGCATTCTTATTTACGGGTTTGGCTACTGCGGCATCTACGATATTTTCTTCCGAAGTAACTTTTTGGATTTGTAAGCGGTAGTTTGGACGAACGGTCATCAGTAGCTGGTTGCCCATGCCCTCGGCTGCGGCTGCTACCTTGCAATCGGGTAATTCAATTTTTCTTTTAAGCGGTATATATCTTTCCAGGTAACCTATAACATGCTTTTTTGTTCCGCCATCGTACGGCCCCGGCTGCAAAACCGGGTCTCCTATTGAAGCCCGGCCGTCTTTCCCGTTAGTCGAATTGGCAAGGACATGGTTATTGGATAAAATAAGTGGTTCTCCCGTTTTTTTATCCTTAACAACGGCACCGAAGGTGCCCGCTGTAACAAGATAATGACCTATGCTCATTCCTGGCTGGGCGGGTCTTTTATATTCCGTACGCCCCGCTAATAAGCGCGGTTCTCCGACTTCAATCACATCTGTATGAACTTCATCGAGCTTTAGAGGTACTACTTCCTGGCTTCTTAGCTTTTTGCGGGGCACCTTTTTTTTAACCAGCACCACAACCGCCTGTTTTGCAGTAGGATCTCCTCTTACGGTTTTTATTCCCTTGCCTACTCCCACGACGTTGGGCAACTGAAGTAATTTTTGCTGATGACGTTTTAATATTTTGCTTAGTATATCCACTATAACGCTCCTTTCGAAAGTTTTTCTATATATTATTCGGGCAGAAAAAAGATTGTGCTGGCGGAATGGCTGCTGTAAATTAGCATTTAATATTTAAACTGAGTTAAAAAAAACCCGCCTGAAGGGGCAGGGGTATTAATGTGGTAAAATAAATTAAAGCATTTGTTCGAAAAATTCGGGAATCGGTATTCCTCCCATTGCTTCAGATAGTTCTTTTTTGGCAATTTCCTGCGAATCCTTTATGGCCCGGTTCAGGGCATCAGCAATTAAATCCTCCATTTCGTTTGGTGACACTTTATTCAAGTAAGAATAATCTACTACAACGTTCTGCACTTCTTGAGTTCCGTTGATGGTAATTACAATCTTTTGGTTTCCTGTTTTTACTTTTTTTTGTCTCAGCCTTTCTTTGAAGCTGCCGACCTGGTTGAATAGTTCTTCCATATTGTTCATGTTTTCACCTCACTTAGGTCTTCTTTCATTTTATGATCCGAAACTTGAAAAGGTACGTAAATTGAAAACCATGGTGCTTGAATTTAAAGTTTTCCGAGAATCTAATATAAAGGTATTTCAGATAATCGGAAAATATATACTAATATAACAAAATTAAACAGGAAATATTTAGAATAAGACCTAATAACAAAAGAAAATCATAAAAAATGTAAAAAGTGGTTGGACTTAGGAAGGTATTTAAAAAAATGTGTCGAAAACATTTCGGGAAAAACTAGAAAATGTTGCTGAAAGTATTAGAATTACGGCAAACGGCATTAAATCTATCGCAAAGTGATGCAGCTGATCTGTAAAAGGAGGTAAAATTTTGGACCGGAAGATGTTATTTAAAGAAATTGTAGAAAAAAAGAAAGAATTAAATATTTTAGTTCGCCGCAAGCAGAGCTTACATGACCGGGAGGTTTACCAGAAAAGCTGCGAGCTGGATGAACTGGTTGTATTATATATGAAAGAAAAGCAATAACTTAACTGTTGCCATATAAGCTTTCAGCCGTTCCCTGAAAAGAGGGAACGGCTTTTAATTTTGTAGATAAAACTAAGTTTTTTAAAATAGCACAAAGGAGGATACTTGTAATTTGTCTCGAAATAGAAAATATCAAAAAAGAGATAGCATTGTAGAAAATTGGGGGGATTAAAATAAATGTACAAAATTAAGAAAGCCTGGATGTTAGTTATTGTTTTAATATTTTTATTAAGCCTGCTTGCCGGTTGTGCGGGGACGCAGAACGAGAAAAGCGAGAAAATTACTATAGCCGGCTCTTCAGCACTGTTACCGCTGGCACAAAAGGCAAAAATAGAATTTGAAGAAAAGCACCCCAATGTCACGGTAAATATCAGTGCAGGAGGTTCCTTCACGGGCCTTACTCAGGTAGCAAACGGGAGCGTAGATATAGGTACTTCCGATGTTGATGTTGAAGACTACCCAGAGTATGATCCTGGCACTTTAGTTGACCACGTGGTTGCGGTCGCGCCTTTTGTCTTCATCGTCCATCCTGATGTTACTGTGGACAGCCTGACCCAGGAAGAACTGAAGGGGATTTTTACTGGTAAATTTAAAAACTGGAGTGAGTTAGGAGGGCCGAATATAAAGATCAGTGTTATTCACCGTGCTCTTTCCTCGGGATCACGTGCTGTTATTAAAAAACAAGTTCTCCAGGGAGAAGAATTTACATCTGATGCTGCTATTTTGGGCTCCAATGGTGAAGTGCGTGCAGCTATTGCCTCGACCCCTGGAGCTATCGGTTATGTAGATGCTGCCTATTTGAATGAGGACGTGAAACCTCTGGCTTACGAAGGAGTTCCGTTTACTCCAGAAAATGTTTATAATGGTTCTTACCCCATTTTTGCTTATGAGCATATGTACACTAAGGGCCAGCCCCGGGGAGTGGTCAAGGAGTTTCTTGATTTTGTTTTAAGTGAGGAATTTCAAAATAATACTGTCGAAAAGATGAATTTCCTGGCCATTTCCAAAATGAAACAGCAACCGCAGTAATATGGGGGTGAGTAAGTGGAAAAGGCTAAAGAGAGACGGTCTGCTGCATGGTATTTGGATAAAATAAATAAAATCTGTCTATTCGGCTGTGCTATTTTCGTGACAGTCGTTATTCTTTTTATTATTATTTTTGTTGGGCGCCAGGGGCTGTTGACATTTCAGGAGGTAAGCATTTTAGAGTTTTTTACAAGTACCCGTTGGGAGCCTACCGAGCATTTCGGCGCAGCAGCTTTTATTATAGGGTCTTTAGCAGTTACTGCCCTGGCTCTTTTATTCGGTGCTCCCCTGGGTTTGGCAGGAGCAATTTTTATTGCCAAGGTATCTCCCTCATGGTTAAGGGAAATTGTCCGGCCGGCAACGGACCTTTTTGTAGGAATTCCTTCGGTCGTATACGGCTGGATCGGTCTTACAATTTTTGTTGATTTTATAAGAGAACACACCGGTGCAGGAACGGGATACGGGCTTTTGGCAGCAGGAATTATTTTGGGTATAATGATCTTACCTACTGTCATCAGCATATCGGTCGATACCCTGCGGGCCCTCCCTGCATCTTTAGATGAGGCTTCTTACGCTCTGGGGGCCACACGGTGGCAGACCATACGAAAGATTCTTCTTCCGGCAGCCATGCCCGGCTTATTGACCGCTGTAATCCTGGCTACAGCCAGGGCAATAGGAGAAGCGATGGCAGTACAAATGGTTATTGGGAACAGTCCGAAGTTAGCACATTCACTTGTAGGACCCACAGCTACTTTAACAAGCGAAATTGTGATGGAAATGGGCAATACTCCGTATGGTTCGACCTGGAACAATGCCCTGTTTACAATGGCGCTTGTTCTGCTGATAATTTCTCTAATTCTTATTTTAATTATCCGACGTTTAAGCCGGGGAGCTGATCTTATTGAGTAGTAACCGCGCTCAAATTTCTGATAAAATTGCTACCGCTTTGTTATGGATGTGTGGTTTTCTGATTATTCTTATACTACTCTGGTTTCTGACGCATATTTTATTAAGGGGTCTCCCGGTTATTGACTGGAATTTTTTAACTACCAAACCCAAGGCTATGGAAGCGGGGGGAGGGATTGCCCCTCAATTATTTAATACTTTTTATATTATGGTATTATCCCTGATATTTTCACTCCCGATTGGCGTGGGGGCAGGTATCTACCTTGCAGAATATGCAAGAAAATCTCGTTTAACAGATCTTGTAAGACTGGGCACGGAAAGCTTGGCAAGCGTACCTTCTATCGTGTTAGGTTTGTTCGGAGCTATTATTTTTGTAAACAGTATGGGTTGGGGTTTCACTATTCTGGGAGGCTCACTAACACTCGCCCTTTTAAATTTGCCGGTATTAGTCAGGGTTACGGAAGAATCTTTAAAAGCCGTACCTAAATCTTTCAGGGAAGGCAGCCTGGCCTTAGGAGCTACCGATTTTCAAACTCTTTGGAGGGTTGTTATCCCTGCTGCCCTGCCGGGAATTTTTACGGGGATTACTCTTGTGGGCGGAAGGGCTTTCGGAGAAACTGCAGTTCTTATATTTACAGCGGGCATGAGCACTTCCCGCCATCTTTTCGATTTCAGTCTTTTTGCTTCCGGGGAAACACTGGCTGTGCACCTTTGGGCAACTAGAACAACTTCTTTGGTCCCGGATGCAACGCGGATTGCTGACGGCGCGGCTGCTCTACTGATTATTGTCGTATTATTTTTTAACCTATGTGTCGGTTTACCTGGTAGGATATTGCAGCACAAACGGCTTGGCAAAAAGAAAAGCAGACCGGGAGGAATTTAATTGTTACCATATAAAGTTGTAGTAAAGAACTTAAATTTGTTTTACGGCGATATTCATGCCATAAAAGACGTAACTATGGAAATAGCAGCAAATGAAGTGACAGCCCTAATTGGCCCCTCGGGTTGCGGAAAATCTACTTTTTTACGTATTTTAAATAGGATGAATGATCTCATCAGCAATGTCAGCATCACCGGAAAAGTCCTTATAGACGGAAAAGATATCTATAATTCACAAATTGATGTCGCCCAGCTGCGTAAAAGGGTAGGGATGGTATTTCAAAAACCTAACCCCTTTCCAATGTCCGTATATGACAATGTGGCTTACGGGCCGCGGATTCATGGAATTAAAAAAAAACGTAAACTTAACAAGATTATAGAGGAAAGCCTTAAAGGAGCTGTTCTTTGGGAAGAAGTAAAAGATAGACTGCACCAATCCGCCCTTGGCCTATCCGGGGGCCAGCAACAGAGGTTATGTATTGCTAGGTTGTTGGCCGTCGAGCCAGAAATTCTGCTCATGGATGAGCCCACCTCTGCACTTGATCCGATTTCCACTCTTAAAATAGAGGAACTGGTTCAAAACCTCAAGGAAAAATATACAATAATTATTGTTACACACAATATGCAGCAGGCAGCCCGTGTGTCCGACCGTACTGCATTTTTCCTAAATGGGGAGGTTGTGGAGTATGATAAAACGGAGGTAATATTTACAAGACCCAGCGACCAGCGTACTGAGGATTACATTACCGGGCGTTTCGGCTAATAGCCCGGTTAATAATATTGATTTAGGAGAGAATACCAAGGGAGTTCAAGGTATCGGAACAAAAGGGAGGTATGTTTTTGACTAACGGGAGGCGAACATTTAATAATTCCCTGCAGGAGTTAAAAGATGATCTTCTGCAGATGGGAGGAATGGTTCAGGAGGCAATTTCACTGGCTATCGAATCCCTCGTTAACCAAGATGTTGAACTTGCTCGAAAGGTAATAGAAGGTGATGCAGCCGTTAATGAAGTTGAATTGGAGATAGAAGATAAATGCATGAAACTTATTGCCACTCAACAACCTATGGCTAAAGATCTTCGCAAGATAGGGACGGCATTAAAAATTATTACGGACCTGGAACGTATGGCTGATTATGCCTGTGATATTGCAAAAATAACCTGTAAAATATCAGATCAAAAACTTATCAAACCTTTAATTGACATACCCCGCATGGCAGAATTATCCCGAAAAATGATCCGTGACGCGCTTGAGGCCTATGTAAAGGAAGATGTAGAACTGGCTCAGGAAATGGCCAAAGACGATCACCTGGTTGACCACCTTCATTCTCAGGTAATTCGAGAACTTCTTACGTATATGATTGAAGACCCTCAAACCATTGAGCAGGCTACTTATCTTTCCTTTGTCAGCCGTTACCTGGAAAGGATAGCCGATCACGCAACAAATATCGGGGAACGTATTGTCTATCTTGCTACCGGAGAACGTAAGGACCTTAATGATTAACCATAGTATAAATAATTTTCCCATCTCTGAGAGGAATATGAAATAATGCTTGTACATCTCAAACGCTCCTTTTGGTAAGAATAATTAGTCTGCCTCCTCCAATCCTGTCTTGTAATTAAAAATCCAAAGTTCTAGCTAATCCTTTCTTAAATCAAAAAGAGTCGTTGTTTTTCTTAGTCAGGAGAGATCGGATTGAATGACAAGAAACATAAATTATTGAGAAAACTTCCCAAAGTAAGCGAATTACTGGAGATACCGTGCATTAAAAAAATGTTGTCGGTATACCCAAGAGCATTAGTTTTAAAAAGTATCAGAGAAATCCTGGATCAGTACCGCGAAAAAATAATAGAGGGGGAAGAAGTTGAAGAGCTTTCCGTTGAGCATTTTTCTTCTAATCTTCTGGAACTCTTAAAAAGCAAAAATAGATCCAGCCTCCGAAGAGTAATTAATGCGACGGGTGTTGTTCTGCATACCAATTTAGGCAGGGCGGTATTAAGCAGGAAAGTATGGGAAGAGTTGGAGAAGAACGCAGGAGGTTATTGTAACCTGGAAGTGAATCTGCTGACGGGAAAGCGCGGTTCGCGGTACGAACATTTAACAGGCCTGCTGCGGGAGTTAACCGGTGCGGAAGATGCGTTAGTAGTAAATAATAATGCGGCAGCGGTTTTACTGGCGCTGACTGCTTTAGCTAAAGGGAAAGAAGTAATTGTATCTAGAGGACAGCTTGTAGAAATTGGTGGTTCCTTTCGTATTCCTGAAATTATGCGGCAGAGCGGGGCCAGGCTGGTAGAAGTGGGGACTACCAACCGTACTTATCTTGAGGACTACAAAAAAGCTTTAAGTGAGGATACGGCTATGATTTTGAAGGTGCATACCAGCAATTATCGTGTTAAGGGCTTCACTCATGAAACTTCAATAAAAGAGCTGGTTGAACTAGGTCGTAATAACGGGATACCCGTTATGGAAGATCTGGGAAGCGGCTTGTTTGTAGATTTTCAAAACAAGGACTTGGAAGGCGAGCCCATACCTTCCGATTCGCTCAGGTCAGGTGCCAATGTAGTTTGCTTTAGCGGCGATAAGCTTCTCGGAGGACCGCAAGCGGGGATTATTTTGGGTGAAAAAAAATATATTGAACCCATGAAAAGGCATCCTTTAAACCGTGCGGTTAGAATAGATAAGCTGACTGTAGCTGCACTGGAAGCTACTTTAAGAATATATAGGGATCACGAAAAGAAATGGGAAAAAATTCCTACCCTAAGCATGTTAAGCGTTCCTTTGGATAGGCTTGAAAAACGGGCCCGAAAACTTCAGGAGATGCTCGAGCCTTTGCTGAAAAACCGGGCCCAATTATCTGTGCGAAGTGACGTTTCCGAAGTAGGAGGTGGAGCTCTGCCTGAAGTTAAGCTTCCTACTTATGTTGTGGCGATAAAGTTTAACGATGAGGGGGCCTCTTTTTGGGCTGATTTTTTACGCAGGGGGGAACCGCCCGTTTTTGTCCGTATACATTCTGAAGAAGTAATTTTAGATGTGCGGACACTCTTCGACGAAGATCTTTCACAGCTGGTGAAGGCTTTTTCAAAAATATCAGCAACGTAAGTTTAAAAGGTTGTGGAGGGAAGTTCTTTTTGGATTACATTATTGTTGGTACAGCAGGGCACGTTGACCATGGAAAGACCGCGCTGGTTAAGGCTCTCACAGGAGTTGATACCGACCGCCTCAAAGAAGAAAAGAAAAGGGGAATTTCTATCGAACTGGGATTCGCCTCGCTACAGCTCCCGGGTGGCCGCAGGGTTGGTTTTGTAGACGTACCCGGGCACGAGCGCTTTATTAAGCAGATGCTTGCAGGGGCGGGAGGGATGGATCTTGCCCTTCTGGTGGTCGCAGCCGATGAAGGGGTGATGCCCCAGACCAAGGAACATCTTGCGATTATTGATTTGCTGCAAGTAAAAAAAGGTCTGGTTGTGATTACAAAAATTGATTTGGTGGAAGATGTCTGGCTGGAACTGGTCAGGGAAGAGATAAACGAAGCATTAAAGGGGTCCGTATTGGAAAATGCACCTATCGTTGAAGTTTCCGCTCGAACAGGTAAGGGTATGCGGGACCTGATAAAGGCTCTGGACAGCGTTGCTGCTAGAACTCCCGTTAAAAATGTAGGGAGTAAAGTGCGCCTGCCTATAGACCGTTCTTTTTCAGTTACCGGCTTCGGTACCGTTGTGACCGGTACTCTTTGGTCAGGAGTACTGAACGTTAACGACATATTGGAAATACTCCCGTCACAAAAAAAAGCGAGGATTCGTAATCTCCAGGTACACGGTGAATATGTACAGGAAGCTCGTGCGGGCCAAAGAGTTGCTTTAAATCTGGCAAACGTAGAAATTGAGGAGGTAAAAAGGGGAAATATCCTTGCTTCTCCCGGTTACCTGAAAACATCTTTTCTGCTGGATGCTCAGCTGCATTTGCTAGAATCCGCACCGTGGATATTAAAAAATCGTACGAGAGTACGCTTTCACCTGGGAACCAGTGAAATTTTAGGCAGGGTAATACTGCTTGACCGGGAAGAGCTCAAACCCGGTCAGACCAGTTTTGTGCAAATGGCTATGGAGCAGGAGGTTGCTTCCATGCGTCATGACCGTTTTGTAATACGCAGTTACTCTCCGGTTACAACCATTGGCGGTGGAGTTGTCATTGATTCCCATCCTATGAAACATAAACGCTTCCGGGAGAAAGTAATAACTTCCTTGGAGGCCAAGCTAAAAGGGAAGACAGGCAGTTTTGTGCTGGAAACCCTGCGCGAATGGGGGAAAAAACCTGCAACGGAGGATGAATTGAAGTTACGAACCTCGCTGCCTTCCGAAGACTTTTTTAATTCCCTGGAGCAATTCTGTAAAGAAGGGAAAATTCGTGCTTTTGCGGAAGAAGGGACAAAATTCTTTTTGGATGAGAAGAATTATGTTGGCCTCTTAGAGGATGTCCTTAAGGTATTGAAAGATTATCACCGGCAGTTTCCCTTACGAACCGGAATTTCTAAGGATGAAATTCGGACCCGCTATTTTCACGGTATTTCTTCGCGAGCTTTTAATGCACTATTGAACAGTTGGGAAAAAGAAGGGAAAGTTGCAGTAAAAGATGGTGTGGTTTCCATGCCTTCGTTTGAAGCTCGGCCGAGCCCGGGACAAAAGAAAGTCCTGCAGAGCGTAACAAGTTATTACCTGCATGCGGGATTTCAGCCTCCCCGATGGTCGGAAGTTAAGGAAAGCTTCCAGATTTCAGACATAGAAGCAGAAGAAGTATTACAATATCTTTTGCGTAAGGGCATTTTAATAAAAGTATCGGAAGAAATTTATTTTCACCGCGAGCATCTGTTAAAGGCAAAGAAATTGTTAGAGGATTTTATAAAAAAAGAAGGGTCCGTAAGGCTGGGTGAAGCTCGGGATTTACTGCAGAGCAGCCGCAAATTTGTGCTGCCGCTCCTGGAATATTTTGATCGAACTAAATTAACGAAACGTGTCGGCGAAAAGAGGGTTCTTTATAACAAACCTTAGAAATTTCAGTAATAATTCAATTGGTACAGTTATTTATGAGAGCTACAGTAAAATTTATATATAACTTAGCTTTTTAATAACTAGAGAAATAAAACTTTATACTCAAATGATGCAAAAAAATGTGTCAAAAACTAACACAGCTTGATATTTCTCATTGGCGGGAGTGTGTGGGAATCGAACCCACCGGACACGGGGGCAACCCGCGTCCCACAGGATTTGAAGTCCAGGCAGGCCACCAGGCCCAATCCACTCCCTTTTTAAAAAAGTATTATAAAGTAAAAGCTTGCCTTCGTCAACAATGTGTGCTCGGACCATAAACAGATACTGTAGGGTTGTCAAACATATGTGACACAACCGGCAGAAAAATCAGCAAGGAAATCCAAAGGACTTTTCCATCCAAGGGGCCGCA
>DDHO01000025.1:16130-36561 GCA_002352935.1 Firmicutes bacterium UBA1874 | reverse complement strand
ACAGTATATTGACACTATGAAAAGACCGCGAGAGATTGACTCGGGTTCTTTTTATGTTATAATATATCGTATCTACAACCTATAAAAACAGAGGCAATGAGTGGAAGAGTAGGCAGAACAGCCGGAGCCAGCGAACCCGGGGTGGTGAAAGCCGGGTGCCGGAATTCTGTTGAAGATCATCCACAAGCTGCCCCTCTGAAAGCCAATTAGTTAGTAAGAGCGGCCGGTTTACTTCCGTTAACGAGTCTATAAGCGGTTAGCCCGGAATTAACGGGCTTGCTAGAAAGGTGGTACCGCGGGATAACCTCTCGTCCTTTAAGGAAGGGAGGTTTTTAATATTTATAAAGACGGTGTGAGGTGAGAATAGTGGACTACAGTAAAACTTTAAATTTACCCCGTACAGATTTTCCTATGCGTGCCAGGTTGCCCGAGAAAGAACCTGAAATATTAAAATTCTGGGATGATATTGACATCTATTCCAGGGTACAAAAAGCAAAAAATTTAAAACCGAAATTTATATTGCATGATGGCCCGCCTTACGCCAACGGAAATATCCACCTTGGAACGACGTTAAATAAAGTCTTAAAAGATATGGTCGTTAAGTATTATTCCATGGCCGGATATGATGCTCCTTTTGTTCCAGGGTGGGATACTCACGGTTTGCCAATTGAACAGCAGGCCATTAAAAACTGGAAGCTTGACAGGCACGATTCAGACCCCGTACATTTTAGGCAAAAGTGTAAAGAATACGCTTTAAAATTTGTGAACATCCAAAAGAAAGAATTTAAAAGGCTGGGGGTTCGTGCTGACTGGGAACATCCTTACCTGACTCTTTCTCCGGATTTTGAAGCGACCCAGATAGAAATATTTGGGAAGATGGCACAAAAAGGGTATATATATAGGGGCCTGAAGCCAGTCTACTGGTGTACAGATTGTGAGACTGCTCTTGCAGAAGCAGAAGTTGAGTATGGCGACAGAGAATCGCCTTCTATCTATGTAAAATTTCCTGTGTTCAATTCTTACGGTTTGTTTGAAAAGGAAAATAGTTATATCGTAATTTGGACCACTACCCCATGGACACTTCCGGCCAATGTGGCCATTTCTTTGCATCCTGAGCAAAAATACGTATTGGTCCGGACAGGCGGTGAAAAGCTGCTTATGGCCGAAAGACGTTACCGGGAAGTCTTGGAAGAATGTGCCCTGCAGGGCGAGGTTCTGCAAAGTTTTGAAGGAAGACAACTGGATGGGGTCGCCTGTATTAACCCGCTGATGGAGCGCGAATCTAAAATTGTTTTCGGTGAACATGTGACCATGGATCAGGGTACAGGGTGTGTGCATACTGCTCCAGGACACGGTTTAGAAGACTACGAAGTTGGTAAGAGGTACGATTTGCCTGTTATTTCGCCCCTCGATGACCACGGGTGTTTTACTTCGGAAGGTAAGCAATTTCAAGGCCTTTTTTATAAAAAGGCTAACCAAAAAATTATCGAAGAACTTGAAAAAAAAGGATTTTTGCTAAATCAGGAACTTATACAGCACCAGTATCCTCACTGCTGGAGATGTAAAAATCCCGTGATATTTCGGGCGACGGAACAGTGGTTTGCGTCTATAGATGGATTTCGAAAGCAGGCATTGGAAGCCATTAAAAGAGTAAGGTGGATACCTTCGTGGGGTGAAGAACGCATTTATAAAATGGTAGCTGATCGGAGCGACTGGTGTATTTCCAGACAGCGCCTGTGGGGAGTTCCCATACCTATTTTTTACTGTACAACCTGCAGGCAGACGATCATAGATGATGAAACAATTAATAATATTCAAAAGCTTTTTAGGAAATATGGTTCTGATGTCTGGTACCTGAGAAAAGCTGAGGAACTTCTGCCTGAAGGTTATACCTGTAGCAAATGCGGTGGAAATTATTTTGAGAAAGAAAAGGATATTATGGACGTTTGGTTCGATTCCGGTTCCAGCCATCTTGCTGTACTCGAAGACAGGCCTGAGCTTCGCTGGCCGGCAGACCTTTATTTAGAAGGCAGCGACCAGCACCGCGGATGGTTTAATTCCTCGCTCGCTACTTCCATTGCGGTAAGAGGTGAACCTCCTTACCGCACCGTTCTGACCCATGGTTATGTGGTAGATGAGCAGGGCAGAAAAATGTCTAAATCCCTGGGAAACGGGATTGACCCTATGGAAGAAGTGCAGCGTTTAGGTGCTGACATTTTAAGGCTTTGGGTGGCCTCGTCTGACTATAAAAGAGATGTAGCTGCTTCTCCTAATATTATGAAACAGGTTACGGATGCGTACCGCAAGATACGCAACACTTGCAGGTTTTTACTTGCAAACCTATATGATTACGACCATGAAAAAGATATCGTTATTTTCCGCGAATTAACAGAGCTGGACCGCTGGGCCCTTTTGCGTTTACAGCGGCTCGTGCAAAGAACCACCAAAGCCTTTGAGAGTTATGAGTTTCACCAGGCCTACCGGGCAATATATAATTTTTGCGTAGTTGAAATGAGCTCTTTTTACCTTGATATTATCAAAGACCGGCTGTACACTTCTCGCAGTGATTCCCCGGGCAGACGAGCAGCACAGACCGTGCTTTACAAGGTGCTGGACAGTCTGGTACGCTTGCTCGCTCCGGTGCTGGCTTTTACGAGTGAAGAGATATGGCAGCACATGAACCGCCCCGGAGACAGCCCCGTGAGCGTTCAGCTGGCTTCATGGCCGGTTGTTGAAAAGCAGTACCTGAACGATGACTTGGAACAAAAGTGGGAGCGCGTTTTTGAAATACGTGAAGAAGTTATAAAGTTCCTGGAAGAGGCCAGGCAGAAAAAAATTATAGGCAGTTCCCTGGAAGCATCACTGCACCTTTACCCTGATGAGAACTTGTACAATTTTCTGGTAGACTTAGAAGACCAGTTGAGTACTCTAATAATTACTTCCGGTGTAACTTTGCACCGCCCTGATGAGGAAGCACCTGAGGATGCTCAGGTAGCCAGGAACATGAATTTGAAAGTTGTTGTTTGCCGGGCACAAGGTAAAAAATGCGAACGGTGCTGGACCTACAATTCGGATGTGGGAGAAAATAAAGAACACCCCACTCTTTGCTGCCGCTGTGCAGGGGTTGTTAACGGCATGACGGTACCAGAGAGCACGAAACAACTTAGCCGGGAATCTTAAAAAATAAATATTCTTTTAATCTCGTTAGAATGGACTCTGCAATTATTGGCAGAGTTTTTTATTCAGTAGAAGTTATTTTTCTTAAAATAAATAAAGTTAGTTTTTGAAAAAATAAAACATAAAATAATAGTATTCAGTTTAATTTTTTAAAGGCTAGTAATTGTTTGGTTATTTCAGTGATCTTAGTCGCAGAAATTTTCATAACGAGAAAAATTATATGTTTTAGAAGAAGAATGCAGAAAAAGTTGCAGGGGATGGGATAATAACCTTAAGGGGGAAAGGATGTGCATGAAAGAGAAAGGCCGCTTGCATTGCTGAGAAGGTTGGAGAAAAAAATAGATAATTTTATGATAAACTTGGAAAAAATGGATTTGGCGGAGTATATGGAACTGCGACGCAGTCCCCTGAAAATGCTGTATGTTAATTTTATAAGCGGTATAGCCAGGGGGTTGGGTATGGCAGTTGGTTTTACGTTGTTAGGTGCCCTGGTAATATACATCCTCAGGCAGCTTGTTATTTTCAATCTCCCCCTTGTCAGCAGTTTTATTGCCAAAATTGTCAATATGGTACTGCAGCAGACTCATTAGAAGCCAGTCTAGCTTAAAATAAAAGGAGGAACGAAATGAAAACCGAAAAATTTAAGCAACACCGAAAAAAGCTGGAAGCTGCACGCAGAGAAACCCTGCATTCAATTTACCAACTAAAAGAAGAGCTGTCGGTTTCCGAAAAAGATTCAATTGAAGAACTTTCTTCATATGATAATCACCCTGCAGATATAGGTTCTGAAACTTTTGAAAGGGGCAAGGACATTGCCTTAAAGGATAACGAACGTTTACGTCTGGCAAAAATTAATGAAGCACTCTCCCGAATTAAAAACGGTGAATACGGTAAATGTGAGTTTTGCGGTCGTAAAATTTCTCCCGAACGATTGGAAGCTATTCCGGAAACAAGTATATGTGAGGACTGCCGTAAAAAATGGGGAAAAAAAGAAGGCGTTGGAGTACGACCTGTGGAAGAAGAAGTGATAAAGCTGCCTTTCGGCGGTAAGCCTGCTCGCGGTAAACAGAAAACGTCTGGTCAGGGATCTGGATATGACGGGGAAGATGCGTGGCAGGATGTTGCCAGCTACGGGACGGCAGAGACCCCTTCGGATTTTTACCAAAAGAAAAAATATCCAGTAACATTCTGGAATGCCGGGGAAAAACGAGGTGCTGTGGAAGAGGTAGAAGGGCTTCCGTATTTTCGGGGAGATGACGGCGTTTATTATCATGATGCCGGAGGCGAGGATGACGAAGACGCTCCGGGTGAAACGGTCAGGGATGACGAAAGTTGGGAAGAAAGAAAAAGGGTTCCGCGGGGGAAAAAGCAGTAGGAGTTCTGGGAGGAGAAAATAAATTGGAAAAAGTCTTGACGATAGCCGGTTCCGATTCTGGCGGTGGCGCAGGAATACAGTCCGACCTAAAGACCTTTTCGGCTTTAAAAGTATACGGAACCTGTGCTATTACTTCGCTTACAGCTCAAAATACATTGGGGGTAAGAGGAATTCATATGGTACCCCCTCCGTTCGTATTAGAACAAATGGAAGCTGTTTTATCCGATATAGATATCAGAGCGGCCAAAACGGGAATGCTGGGAACGGCTGATATTGTCCGAACAGTTTCAAGCTGCCTGCGTCAGTACAGGTTGCCTTTTCTGGTGGTAGACCCCGTTATGGTTGCCGAAAGCGGGGACCGTTTGCTGCAGGAGGATGCCGTTGAAGTACTCAAAAGAGAGCTTATTCCGCTGGCTTCCGTAGTAACGCCGAACTTAAAGGAAGCAGAAGTACTATCTGGTATGAACGTCAGGACAGAAGACGATATGTGCCGGGCCGCAGTTGAAATTGCCCGTCTCGGTTCTGACTATGTGCTGGTCAAAGGAGGCCACCTTCCCGGAAAGGCTCTGGACATACTTTTTGACGGGCAGAATTTTCAAAAAATAGTGTCGGAAAAAATAGATACCCCGCACACCCATGGCACTGGGTGTACTTTATCCTCAGCAATTACAGCCTTTTTAGCCAGGGGCTATAATATGGCAGATGCTTCCTTGGAGGCCAAGAAGTATGTCACCTCGGCTTTAAAAGCTGCCTTCCAGGTAGGAAGAGGGAGGGGGCCCCTGCACCACATGTTTTCTTTTTATAACTGATCAAGATATTAGAATTTAGTAAAAAGAGATGCTGCGGCTTATTTATTATTGCTGTGATTTCGATTTCTTGCGGGGTGTTCGAGGGTGTGCTAAAATATTATTACATTATAGCTTAATATTATATCCTATATTGCAAAAGGGGAAGGTGTTAAGTGCTTTTTATTGTAACAGTTGTGGTTTTATTACTAGATCAAATAACCAAAGCACTTGTGATCTTATACCTGTCGCTTCATAAAAGCGTTCCTATTATTCCTGAAGTATTTTACCTGACTTTTGTTAAAAACCCGGGGGCTGCTTTCGGATTGTTCGCATACCAGACCCCTTTTTTTATTGCCGTTACATTGTTGGTTCTTGTGGCCCTTCTTTTATTTTACTGTTCTACGAGAGTGGCAAGTAAAAGCATGCAGTGGGGTCTAGCCCTGCTTGCCGGAGGGGCACTGGGCAATCTAACCGATCGTCTGCGCATGGGTTACGTAGTGGATTTTATCGATTTTCGTATTTGGCCGGTTTTTAACCTCGCTGATACGGCCATAGTTGTGGGAGTAATAATCGTCTGCTGGGGCCTGTTGAACAGTTCCGTTAAGGACGACCAAAAAGAGGTGAAGCGGTGACAGAAGAAGAAACGACCCGGACCTATCTTGTGCAGGAGGACGAAGAAGGCGAACGGATTGATCGTTTTCTGGCCGAAAAAACTAATTCGCTTTCGCGTTCACGTATACAAAAATTAATAACAGAAGGTCATATAACGGTTAATAGAAAGATTGTTAAGCCCAATTATAAAATAAAAGACCGTGATTTAGTAAAAGTTATTTTACCGCCATCTGCCCCTTTAAGATTAGAACCTGAAAATATTCCCCTCGACATTATATATGAAGACGAAGGCCTTATAGTGGTAAACAAGCCCCGGGGGATGGTAGTTCACCCCGCTCCGGGTAATTATAGCGGAACACTGGTAAATGCCCTTTTGTACCACTGTCATGATCTCTCAGGAATTAACGGCATGTTGAGACCGGGAATCGTACACAGGCTGGATAAAGATACTACCGGGCTCATTGTTGCCGCCAAGAGTGACATGGTTCACAGGGAACTTGCTAAACAACTGAAGGAAAGAAAAATAAAGAGGACTTATTTAGCTCTAGTACACGGTAATATAAAAGAAGATAGGGGTATTATTGATGCACCTCTTGGGAGACATCCTGCGGAACGTAAAAAAATGACGGTCTTAAAATCCGGCGGACGGACTGCGCGAACCTGCTATCGCGTCCAGGAAAGGTTTGGAAATTATACCTTGGTGAGGGCCCGGCTTGAGACAGGCCGAACGCATCAGGTTCGCGTTCACCTTGCTTATATTAAACACCCGGTGGTAGGTGATCCTCTGTACGGTCCCAGGAAAAATAACTACGGGCTTAAGGGCCAGCTTCTTCACGCGCAGGAACTGGAGTTGTACAACCCTGTAAAAAATGAGATTATGAAATTTGAGGCAGAACCGCCCCAGGACTTTCGGGAATTTTTAAGGAAAATTGCTTCCAGAAGATGATATACTTCTTTACTTCAGGAGGGGTAAGTTTGACAGGCTGGTTGGTAGTTGCAGAAGTACCCGGGCGTTTGGAAGCTGAGATAGTAAAGAGCCTTTTAGAGTCTTCAGGCTTTGAAGTTCGGCTCAAGGGTGAAGCAGTTGGCGAATTATACGGATTGCAAACAGGCCCCCTGTCCGAAATTAAGGTTCTGGTTCCTGCAAAAGATGCTCCTCTCGCCCAAAAAATTCTATCTCAAGAATTCCAGATGCCAAATAATAGTTCTCCAGCGAAAGGCGAGAACTCCGGAGAATAAGAGTTTAGTTTAATCATTTCAATTTTCTCTCCAAATCTGCTAAAAATATAGTACGTTACGTGGTTACAAATCAAAAAACTGCCGCTTAATTTTATTTTAGGAAGAGGTGTTCAAATGCATGCCGTCACTAAAACAGTGGACCTCAATCAGAAAATGAAAGAAAAAGCTGTTGAACTTCTGCAAAAAAGGGGAGTTAGTTTGGAAGAAATTGCCGAACTCGTTCTGGAAATACAGAAAGTATATATAAAAGATTTAATACTTGAAGATTGTCTGGAAAGTGTTGAACACGTACTGGCCAAAAGGGAGGTCCAGAACGCAGTTTTTACGGGAATAACTATGGATGAATTAGCAGAACAGTCTGCTCTCCCGGAGCCCTTGCTTACAATTTTAAAATCCGATGACGATCTTTACGGAGTGGATGAGATTTTGGCGTTAAGTATTATCAATATCTACGGGTCAATAGGGATGAGCAATTTCGGCTACCTTGACAAAATTAAACCGGGTATCATAGGAAAATTAAATCACAAAAAAAACAGTAATGTAAATACTTTCCTTGATGATATTGTAGCGGCAATAGCGGCAGCGGCTGCGGCGCGAATTGCTCACAGAATAAAAGATTTACAGAACATGAGTAAAAAATTTAATATACCGGTGTAGATAATATAACACCTTAGTTAGTTATTATTTAGTACCCTCCCTTTGACAGGAGGGTTTATTTTGTTCTCTTGTAGAAAATTGTATTTCCTTAATTATACTACTTTACAAAATATTACAAATTTCCCAAAGGAATATTTTAGCTTCCTGTCAAAAAAATCAATATATGGAAGAAGATAAAACTTAAATTATCAGCTTATAGCAGTTTTTAATTTAATTGAGAGGTGGAGAACTTTGGCTCAAAAAAAGAGTGTTTTAACTAAAAAAAATGTGAATGTACAGGTCCACGGGCAGCCGGATTCTTTAAATGATTATTTGAAAATATTTCTTTTCAGAGAAGCTAAACTGAGTTTTTCGGAGCTGGTTTCCAAAATTGAAAAGTTGCAGCCCAACGGTAAAGCAAATAAGAAGTTAGAAAAAAACATTAAGCGTTGCCTGGTAAATAACCCGTGTTTTAAAGAAGTTAAAAAAGATATATGGTCTTTGAAAAAAAATACTAATCGTTACAACAACCGGGTCTTTAAATACCTGCAGCAAAACCGCAGCTCTTTAAACATTTCCTCAATAAAAGCAGCGCTTAAGGAGGGGGGCGAAGAAGTAACGGAAAAATCTCTGGCCTATGACGGGCGTTTTATTCGTTTAAAAGGAGGCTGCTGGAGCCTTGTCAGCTGGGATATTATGCAGCCTGCCGGAAGAAACGAGGCTGGAAAGATTGTAAATTTTTTTGAAAAGGAAAAAAGGCCCTGCACTCTAGAAAAAATTGCCTCAAGCATACCGGGCTGGAGTTTAGGGAAAACCGAGTTGTTAACACTTTTACAAAAGGACAAGCGGTTTGTTTGGGTGGGAGGACATTTCTGGTTTCTTAAAAATTTACTTCCGGAAATACCGGCTGTGGCTGCTGCTGAGGAAGAAGAACTTACCCTGCAACAAAACGAAATTTCAGTTTTGCAAGAAGCTGAACTCATGCTTATTTTAAGCGATACGGACGCCAAAAAAAGGGATTACATTCTGTCTGCTTCTGACCTTAAAACGGGTGTTTTGCGCGTTACTAAACGGATGTCTAAGCTTTTTAACGGCCTACCTGCGGTAGCTTGGCTTACTTTTGAAACGGGAGAAGGAACATACGATGCATGGTATTTGCGGGAAGGGCGCTGTATTTTAGGTTTGGGAGAGTGGTTTCAGAACCGCCAGTTAGAACCCGGAGATATAATACGCATAGAAGCGGTTGAAGAAGATGAACGCACGTTTAAACTTATTCATACTGGAGAAAAAGAAGATAAAGTTTATGAAGAAGGACGGCGCGTATTAGAACTCGAAAAGTTGTCCGAACGCTATTGCCGGGAGCAGGTTCCCTTTGAAGAACTGCTTAGGAAGGTTTTGGAGTTGTATCCTGATGGTCTTTCCAGTGAAGAGCTGGAAAGGACTTTGTCACTTGTTATTAGGGATAAAGCGCAGGATTTTCAAAGCATTTTAGAGCAGTATCCTTATTTTGTACAGGAGAACGGGGATTTATGGAAATTTAATGCATCATTTTATAATACTTATTTAAATTTGTCGCAAGAAATTGGTGAAATTCAAGAGGAACTAAAAAGAACGCAGAGAGAAGCGGCAGCTACCCTCGAAAAAGCAGATAAATTACGTGCAGAAAAAGAGAAGCTGCAGGGCGAGCTGGTTTATTTACAAAACAGCTACAGAGAACAGGAAGGTTTACAGCAGGATAAAATGCAGCGTTTAAGAGAACAAAATGATAAACTATTGCGAGAAAATGAAAAATTAAGAAAGGAAATCGGACAGCTCAGACGGCGGATAGAAAGACTGCAGGACGAACTGGAACCGACCAGGCAGCAGGTTTTATCTCTGAAAACTGAAAGGGAAAAGCTACGCAATCGTCTGCAACAGTTAGAATCACGCGTAGTACAATTGCAGGGCTCTTTAAGAAGGAGCCTAGAAGAAGAACGAGGAGAGTACGAGCGCTTAAGACAGGAATTAGAAGATATGCAGACCCGTTTTCAGGGAGCTATGCTTACCAACGAGGACCTGCAGCGGACGATAGTGAAGCTGCAGGAGGAGCGGACCCGTCTTAAAAAACAGCTTTCTTCCCGGTTAGTACGTTTGGCGGTGGCCTTAAGCGGGTTGTTCGGGGGAGGAAAAAATTAAATATGTACAAAAGTCGGTTCGCAGGTTTTGTAAGTATCCCGATTAGCAAATAGAAGGTGCCGGGCCATAGTTTTTATAGTTTTAAACAAAAGTCCCGGAAATTAACAAATAATGAGCAATACAGCATTATCTACTTTAAAAGTGCACCCTTCGTTAATATATGAAGGGTTTATTAATCTTTTATACAGAGTTTCAAAAGCTACTTTTTACTCTCCTGCGGAGAAAAGCCGGAAGCTCCTGCTGCGAAACCCAATGACCAAGCATGGGAAAGCTGCTCGGTTAGAATCTTGCTGAAGTCGGGTTTTGATGGGATGGCCATATGAAATTCTGTGTTTAAAATAGAAAGTTCTTCGAGCTTTTCCCAGAGAAGCGGCTGAAAAGCCGCAACCATTTCGTTAATTATTTTTTGCCCCCGGGTGGACAGAAAATCCTGCGCCTCGTCAAATCGCGACTGGAGCATACGCCTTTTATCTGAAGACATTTAATCACCTCATTTTAAATAGTTATTATTATATATATGATCTCCCTTGTATGTGTCATCGTATACCTCCTTAATTTAAGAATTAAGTGATGAAGGGGGTTTAAATTTTCATTTAAAAATTTTTGGGAAAAAGTAGTTTGTTTTTTGAGTTGGGGGTATATTCAAAGGCCGTAATAAGCAAATTAATAAAAGAAAAATATATTTTTACAAAAAAGCCAAATTGCAGACGGGGGAGCTTTATGCTTAAATTGCTTTTACGAAAGTTAAGATTTTTAAATATATCACGGAAAAAAAGTTCTCGGGAAAGAAAATCACAGCCTTCGATGAACCTGAAACCGCAGTACAGGCGTTTGTCTGAGAATGTAGAAAGTAACGAAAGAAAAATCAGAGAGATCTTCGGGAAGAGCCCGGATGTAACCATCCGTAAATTTTCTATCGGGAATAGCGGTATCAATGCCCTGCTTGTTCACCTCGATGGCATGAGTGATTTGGAAATTATTAACGACAATATTCTTAGGCCCCTCATGCAAGAAGACCGTAAAATTCTTCCGGACAGAAAGAATACTCTGGAGTGCGTAATAAGGAAGTCCGTAAACATCGATGAAGTTGTAAAAGTTGATGATATGGAAGAAGTTATAGACGGTATCCTCATGGGAGATTCGGCCCTTTTTATAGACGGTTCGTCGGAAGCGCTGATTTTAAACACCAAATCGTGGGAGCACCGCCAGGTTGAAGTACCGCAGACCGAAATTTCGGTCAGGGGTCCCCGTGAAGGATTCACGGAAGTCCTCCGGGTAAACACGGTGCTCCTGCGCAGGAAAATAAAAAGCCCCGACCTGAGGATGGAAACGATGAAGCTGGGCCGTCGCACGCGCACTAACATAGTTATTGCCTACATTAAGGAACTCGCAGATGAAGAAATAGTGGAAGAGGTAAGGCGCCGTTTGAAATCCGTCGACATGGACGCTGTTTTAGATTCGGGCTACCTGGAAGAGTTTATAGAAGACAACCCTCTATCGCCCTTTCCGACGGTAGGGAACACGGAGGCTCCCGATAAGCTGGCTGCAAAATTGCTGGAAGGGAGGGTGGGTATCTTTGTGGAAGGGACGCCTTTCGTGCTGGTAGTCCCCTATCTTTTCGTGGAAAACTTGCAAGTGCGGGAAGACTATTATTCCCGCCCTTATTTTGCATCTTTAATCAGAGCTATAAGGTTCTTGGCCCTGCATCTGACTATCCTTTCCCCGGCGCTCTACGTTGCTATGTCCACGTTTCACCCGGCTATCATCCCCCCGGGTCTGCTCGTGACTATGGCGGCTGCGCATGAGGAGATCCCATTCCCTTCCTATATGGAAGCACTTATCATGGGAGTGGTGTTCGAAATTCTGAGAGAAGCCGGTGTGCGACTGCCCCGACCTGTTGGGCAGGCGGTGAGCATCGTCGGGGCGCTGATCCTGGGCGAAGCTGCCACCCGTGCGGGCATTATCAGCGATACTATGGTGCTGGTGGTCACCCTGACTGCTATTACCAGCTTTGTTATTCCATCCCTGACGGATGTATCTGTCATTCTCAGGCTCACTGCACTCATTATTGGTTCTATCCTGGGAATTTTTGGCATTGTCTGGTACTATATTTTTATATTAATTCACCTGGCTTCGCTGCGTTCCTTCGGGGTGCCCTACATGTATCCGTTGATGCCTTTTGAACTGCAGGGTATTAAGGATGTGTTCATAAGGGCTCCGTGGTGGAATATGTCTTACCGGCCTGAAACAAGCGGGTTGAAAGGCGGCCGGAGAATGCTGCCGGGCCTGCGCCCGAGCCCGGCGAAAAACAAGTGATGGGGTTAGATTTTGAATGACGAAAAAAGTATTAGCTGTATGCAGCAGCATTCTGCTTTTTTTAATGGTTTCTTCCGGGTGCTGGGACAGCGTAGAGCTGGACAGGAGGGCTATAATCAGCGCTGCTGCAATTGACCTGGAAGATAAAACAGGGAGGATAAAAGTTACCCTGCATATTACAAGGCCCAACGCGCTGGCCAGGGGAACTGATGGGGGCGGTGGACAGCAGGAACCGGTGTGGGTCGTTTCGTCAGCAGGATACAGTTTGCAGGATGCTTTAAAGTCCCTGACTACCTACACCGGGAGGGAGCTTTTCTGGGGCGATAACAGGATCCTTATCTTAGGAAAAAAAGCAGCGGAAAAAGGTATCTTTCCTTTTATTGACTTTATGATACGGGATGAAGGTCCCCGTTCCCGGATGCTGCTTCTGGTAACAGAAGGAGAAGCCGGTAAAATTCTTACCACTCGAACGGAAGGTAAGCTGGAGAGAATTGTCGGAATAGAGTTGGAACGCCTGGTAAGAAATTACACCAGCGCTTCCCGGTCGGTTCTGGTTGACCTCCATGATGTTATATCAAAATTTTCAAGGGGTATAATTTCTCCCGTGGCTTCTCGTATTGAACTCGTGGAATCGAAAATGGAGGGAGATGGTGGGGAAAAAGGCAGTCAAAAAGAAATAAGGGTAGATGGTGCGGCGGTTTTTAAGGGAGATAAACTGGCCGGCTGGCTCAACGCCCCCGAAACCCGCGGGTACTTATGGATAACGGGTGATGTAGGAAGGGGAGTTATTCTGGTTAAGCCTCCTTGGAAAGGTGGTGGCACTACACCGGTTAATTTAAACATAAGAAGAGCAAGCGGTATTATAAAGGCTAAAATGAAAGACGGTAAGCCGGTTATAGTTATAGAGGTTAGCGAAGAGAGTGAGTTGGAGGTATTGCCCAGGGGTGCGGATCTAGACCGGCCCGGTGTCATACAGTCTCTGGAAAGAAGGCAGGCGACGGTAATAAAAAACGAAATTAAGGCCTGCCTCCGGAAGGCGCAGCAGGAATATAAATCGGATATTTTTGGTTTCGGCGAAGAGGTCCGACGTCAATTTCCGGCCGAGTGGAAAAAGATCGAAGAAGAGTGGGGGGAAATTTATCCTCACCTGGAAGTCGCAGTACAGGTCAGGGCAAAAATCAGGGGCACGGGATTGCTGGTAAACCCCGTACACCCCGAGTGAGGAGATGTTTAATTTGTTTCAGGATCGCGAAAAGATATCAGGGCACCAGGCGTTGATGCTTATTCTGGCAGGCGGCATAGGAAACATCTTTGTGGTGATGTCCATACCTGCTGTCAAGGAAGCGGGGAGAAACGGGTGGCTTTCGGTCCTATTGGGGTACGGTATTGCTGCGGTTCTGGGACTGATTCTGGTCAAGCTGGGCCTGCGTTTTCCCCGCAAGACCATCGTTCAGTACCTCCCCAAAGTACTGGGCACCGTTCCCGGAAAATTCTTGGGGCTCTTTTATATCCTGGGATGGTGGGGGATGACGGGAATTATTTACAGGGAAAATGCAGAACTGGTGCGATTTTTTCTGCCTCAAACCCCCGTAATACTTATCAGCGTATTTATGGCCCTGCTGGTTGTCTATGCCATGAGACAAGGCTTTGAAGTCTTTGCCAGGACGGCTGAACTGCTGGTCCCCGTTATGATCATTTTTATTATATTTGGACTGGTGGCGGTCATTCAAGAAATCGATTTTAAGACCCTGTTACCCGTACTGGAAAACGGCCTAGGCCCCGTGATCAAGGGCCTCCAGTACCAGCTTCCTTATGCCATGGAAACGGTGTTGTTTATGGCCTTGTGGCTTCCCTGCTTGAGCTCTCAAAAAAACGCTGCCCGGGCGGTAGCGCTGGGGGTACCGGCAGCAGGGCTGCTGTTAACGGTTATGGTGGCCATGACTATAGCTTTTTTAGGAACGGAATTGGCATCCCACCTGGTATATCCAATATACTACATGTTGCGTTATGCCCTGGTGGGCTACTTTTTGACCGGACTGGAAGCGGTATTTATTATTCTCTGGCTGACGTCAAGTTACCTGGAGATCCTGGTGTTTTTTTACCCCGGGGTTATTGGTCTGGCCCAATGGCTCAATCTTAAAGATTATAAACCCTTAATCATGCCTATGGCGGCAGTAACTGTGGCGCTGTCCATGGTTCCGCACAACGTCGTCGAAATGCTGGCGCTTGACTCTTTAAAAAACCCTACTATCTTGCTGCCTTTAAGCATGTTAATTCCGGTGACCTGGTTTGTTGCGGTTCTGAGAAAGATCAGAGAAGATTAATTATAAATCTTGTATAAAAATTAACAAACCAGGAAAATTTTCTTATAAATTCTATTGCAGGAGAGACGGAAGGAGTGATCCCCAGTGCTACTGCTATGCTGAGCATGTAGCCGAGGAGCAGTATTGCTGAGAAAACGCCCAGTTCTTTCCACTGCCTCTTAGTGTGCAAGTTCGGCACATCATAGGCGGCTATTGCCAAAAACACCAGTGTAATTAATAACAGCCAAAGCAAATTCATCATTTCAACCCCGTTTTTTTATATATCCTTTGTAACTCTGATTAAATTATTCCGGGCTGGTGCTGGAAGGCGCTGGCTGACGTCCTGTTTAGAATATACACAAGGGGACATGAAGAAGGCTGTTAAAAATAAAGAATATTTGGTATGCAGGCTGCCTTAAGGTGGAAAACTTTATTCAAACGCTTTTATTACGGTAGTTAAAAAACCTGAAAAAGGTTTTTGAGCAAAAATTAACTTACGGGCGAGTAAATTTAGTTCAGTTTAGAGTTAAAAAAAGAAAATTTTCTTGACAACTGGCGTTAAATAACGTAGCATAAATAAGATAAAATTTGACAGGCTGTGAGATATTTTGTAATTCTTGAAAGTTCCTCAGGTTATGTCAGGTTAAAGGACCTACTAGTTTTTTTGTTTGCAGCTTGCTGTCTCAGTGCAGGAAAGGTGGTAATGCTGTGGAATTAGTAGAAAAGGCTCAAATAATGGACGAAGATGACATCCGACGTGTAATAACCCGCATAGCGCATGAAATAATTGAAAAAAATGGAGGTGCGGAAAATTTAGCGCTTGTCGGAATCCGAAGGAGAGGTGTCCCTTTAGCTGAAAGGATTTCCGAAAAAATTTTTAAAATGGAAGGTATCAGGCTACCCCTGGGGATATTAGACATTACGCTTTACAGAGATGACCTTACAACGCTGTCCCACCATCCGGTGGTGCACAAAACAGAAGTACTGTTTTCCGTAACGGGCAAGAAACTTGTCTTGGTAGACGACGTGCTCTTCACTGGCAGGACGGTGAGAGCTGCCATGGATGCCATTATGGACCTGGGGCGCCCGGCAGCGGTGCAGCTGGCGGTGCTGGTGGATAGGGGGCACCGGGAACTGCCGATAAGAGCCGATTATGTGGGCAAAAATGTTCCCACATCACGCAGGGAAATAATTACAGTGCAACTGCAGGAAGAAGACGGGATTGACAGGGTAACTATTAGGGAATTTCCCAGTTGATTTACTAAGTCCTTGAAATTAGTCCTGCGAGGCTGATAAGGGTGAAAGTCAACGTTAAATAAAACTTTCGCTCCTTATCTTGCTTGATAAGGAGTTTTCTTTTGTAAAGAAGGAGACAAGCAGTTTCGGAAGGAGGATAAAGAATGGCATGGGAAAGAAAGGATCTGCTGGGCCTGGAGGAGCTTTCCCGGGAAGAAATCGAACTGGTTTTGGAAACAGCTGTTCCCATGAAGGATATTATGCAAAGAGAAATTAAAAAAGTACCTACTTTGAGAGGAAAGACCGTAGTAAACTTTTTTTTTGAACCCAGTACCCGTACGAGAACTTCCTTTGAACTAGCTGGAAAATTCATGGGGGCTGATACGTCCAATATTTCGGTTAGTACCAGTAGCGTTAAAAAGGGTGAAAGCCTTCTGGATACTATTCGAACAGTTGAAGTTATGGGAGCAGATGTAATAGTTATTAGGCACGGAGCTTCCGGAGCACCCCGCTTTCTGGCAGAAAGACTGCAGGCCTCGGTAATTAACGCTGGTGACGGACACCATGAACATCCCACTCAGGGGCTGCTTGATTTATTTACGATCAAGCAAAAGAAAGGGGAGGTCCGGGGGCTGAAGGTTGCCATTTTGGGAGATATCAAACACAGCCGGGTTGCACGTTCTAATATATGGGCGTTGACTAAAATGGGTGCAGAGGTTCGCGTGGCAGGCCCCCCGACTCTGCTTCCTCCGGAAATTGAAAAAATGGGGGTTAAGGCTTATTACAGAGTGGAGGAAGCCCTGGAGGGTGCGGATGTAATAAATGTTTTACGAATACAAAGAGAAAGGCAGAGACAGGGAATGTTTTCTTCAGTGCGAGAGTACGCCCGGTTCTACGGCTTAGATAAAAAGCGTTTGCAGCTGGCTGCTCCTGATGCGCTGGTTATGCATCCCGGGCCCATGAATAGAGGAGTGGAAATTACTTCAGAAATAGCGGACGGTCTGCAGTCCAGTATAAACGAACAGGTTACCAACGGAGTAGCCGTGCGTATGGCAGTTCTTTACTTGATACTAGGAGGTGGCTCTCATGAACTTGCTAATTAAAGGGGGTAGGATTATCGATCCTTTTTCTGAACAGGATACAATATGCGACATCCGCATTAAAAACGATAAAATCGTAGAAACAGGCCCGGGCCTTGCTCGTAAAAGCAGTGAGAAGTTAGTTGATGCCGGGGGCATGATCGTTTGCCCGGGATTAATAGATATGCACGTCCACTTGCGGGAACCCGGTTATGAAGGTAAAGAAACAATTGCTACGGGGACCAGAGCGGCTGCCAAAGGCGGTTTTACGGGCGTCGGGGCCATGCCCAACACCCTGCCGGTTGCCGATAACCCGGCAGTTATAGAATACGTGCGGAAAATAACTAGAGAAGAGGGTATGTGCCGGGTATATCCTTTTGGAAGCATTACGCGGGACTCTCGGGGGGAAAATTTAGCCGAAATCGGAGAACTGGCAAATGCCGGTGCTGTGGCAATTTCGGACGATGGTAATCCCGTGGAATCTGCTGAAATATTAAGAAGGGCCCTGGAATACGCGCGTGCTTTTAATCTTCCTTTAGTAGATCACTGTGAAGACAGAGCGCTCAGCGGGGAAGGAGTAATGCACGAAGGGTACGTTTCCACTATACTGGGTCTCAAGGGGATTTCCGCCGCTTCTGAAGAGGTAGTGGTGGCAAGAGATATAATCCTGGCAGAAATGACCGGGGCTCATCTGCATATTGCCCACGTCAGTACAGCGCATTCTGTAAAAATGATCAGAGAAGCCAAAGCCCGAGGGGTTCCGGTTACTGCAGAAGCTACTCCTCACCATTTTACACTCACGCATGAAGCCGTAAAAAGCTATGATACGGCAACCAAGGTTAACCCTCCTTTAAGAACGCACGAAGATGTAGAAGCGGTAATCGAAGGACTGGCCGATGGGACCATAGACATAATTGTATCCGACCATGCACCTCACTCGTACGAGGATAAAACCGTGGAATATGATGCCGCGCCGTTTGGCATTTCCGGCCTTGAAACGGTAGTTCCTTTAGTTGTAGACCGCCTTATTTTAACGGGAAAAATTAGCTGGGCCCGTGCTGTGGCGGCTCTTACTTCCGAACCTGCACGCATTTTCGGTCTCCCCTGTAAAGGGATCCAGGAAGGTAGTACCGCAGACCTTACTATCATCGATCCCGGATTAAAGATCACGGTTGAAAAAGATTCTTTTATATCTCTCGGCAAGAATACGCCTTTTGAAGGAATGAGACTGCAGGGTTGGCCCTGTGCAACAATTGTTGGGGGAAATCTCGTTATGTTTGAAAGAAAGGCTGAATTGGAACCTGCCTTGAGCTAATCTTTTAAATACAACTTTAAAAATGGCCTTTTATCCGGAAAGGATGTTTGTTTTGCCCGTTCTTATTAAGGCGCCCGTATTATTAAACGAACAAGTTGGTCCAGGTATTTTCCTGATGAAGGTACATGCTCCCGCTGTGACTGCAGAATGTAAACCGGGGCAGTTTGTGCACGTCCGCACTACTTCAGAAAGGGATCCTCTCTTGAGGCGCCCTTTTAGTATTTACAGAAAAGAAAAGGATGCGGGTAATCTTCAGCTGCTTTATGAAATACGCGGGAAGGGCACTTCACTTATGGCAGGTATTAGGGCCGGTGAAAATTTAGACCTGATGGGTCCCCTCGGAAGGGGCTGGAACCTGGACAGAAAACCAGGAACCGTAATTGTTATTGGCGGTGGTATGGGGACAGCTTCCTTGTTGGCATTAGTGGAAGAATTTTGCAGCAGGAAGGGCTTTAAAATCAGAGCATTTCTTGGTTTCAGAGAGAAAAAGCTGGTAATAGGGGCTGAAATATTTGCCAGGGCAGGAGCAGAGGTAACCATTGCGACGGATGACGGCAGCTGCGGGTATCGAGGGCCCATTACTGATCTCTTGCCGCGTTCAGTAAGGGGTACGGGCCCCTTTTACATTTATGCTTGCGGACCGCAAGCTATGCTGCGAAGAGTAGCGGAATTCTGCGAGTTAGAAGGAATTGTCGGAGAAGTATCACTCGACCACCGAATGGCCTGCGGTACGGGGGCATGCCTGGGCTGCTCCTGCCGGGTAAAAAAGAAAGACTCCTGGACCTATTCCCGCACGTGTGTGGAGGGACCCGTGTTTACTACAAGCGAGGTGCTTTGGGATGGCTAACTGTAGTCGGCTGGGAGTAATGTTGGCGGGAATTAAGTTAAAAAATCCTGTTATTGCAGCTTCTGGAACGTACGGCTTCGGTGAGGAATATGCGCCATTTTTGGACTTGAAATGCCTGGGGGCTATTACTCTTAAAGGAGTAACTTTGGCTCCTCGCAAGGGAAATAAGCCGCCGCGTATAGTTGAGACTCCCGCCGGCCTGCTTAATTCTATAGGTCTGGAGAATCCCGGAGTGGAAGAAGTAACAAGAGCAATTTTGCCTCGGGCTGCAAAATTAAATGTTCCTCTTATTGTGAACATTGCTGGAGAAACAGTTGAGGAATATGCGGAAGTCGCTGCCCGGTTGGAGGGAAAATTCGGGGTAGCTGCTCTGGAGGTAAATATTTCATGCCCCAACGTTGAAAAAGGCTGTCTTTCTTTCGGTTCCGATCCTAAAGCAGCAAGCGAGGTAATATTGGCGGTTAAGGAAAATACTTCATTTCCGGTGATTACTAAATTATCTCCCAATGCAGGAAATATTGTTTCTGTAGCCATGAGTGTAGCGGAAGCAGGAACAGATGCAATTTCCCTTATTAATACTGTTAAGGGAATGAGTATTAACGTAAGGAAACGCTGCCCTGAGCTGGGCAATATCACAGGAGGGCTTTCCGGGCCGGCAATTAAACCTATTGCGGTATGTATGACATGGGAAGTGGCAAGGGAGGTAAAAAATGTTCCTCTCATAGGGATGGGGGGTATTATGTGCGCGGAAGATGCGCTAGAGTTTATACTTGCGGGTGCCAGCGCGGTAGAAGTTGGTACAGGAAATTTTGTCAACCCTAGAGTGACCCTGGAGATAATTGAAGGGCTGGAAAACTACTGCATGGAACAAGGTGTAAAAAATATTACGGAGTTAGTAGGAGCGGCATGGAAGGAAGGGTAGATATTGGAAGTTAATCAGAGGCTCATAATAGCACTGGATATGAGCAGTACTTCCGAAGCGCGAAAATTAGTTAGGAGCTTGAAGGAAAGTGTAAAATTCTTTAAAATTGGCCTCGAGCTTTTTCACAATTCCGGGCGGGAAGCTATGGATATGCTGCGCCTTGAAGGAGTAGAAATTTTTGCTGATTTTAAGTTTCATGATATTCCCAATACCGTAGCTGCTGCTTCTAGGGTTGTAACCCGCCAAGAGGTGAAGATGTTTAACGTGCACGCCGGAGGAGGAAAAAATATGATGGAAGCTGCTGTTCAGGCTTCGCGTGAAGAAGCTTTTCGCCTGGGGATAAGACCTCCGCTGGTGCTGGCCGTTACGGTGCTTACAAGTTTTTCAGAGAAAGAATGGCAGGAAGAAAGA
>DDHO01000025.1:0-15894 GCA_002352935.1 Firmicutes bacterium UBA1874 | reverse complement strand
AGGAAGAAATGGGGGTGAACCAGCCACTGCAGGATGTTGTTAAAAGAAGGGCGGTCCTTGCCCGGGCAGCAGGCTTGGACGGCGTGATAGCTTCACCCCGGGAGATTTCCTCAATAAGAGCAGAATGCGGAGAAGAATTTTTAATAGTAGCCCCTGGCATCCGTCCGGAGGGAAGCGAACGTAACGACCAAAAAAGAATAATGACGCCGTCAAAGGCTTTAAAAGCAGGAGCTAATTACATAGTTGTGGGCCGGCCGGTCACTCAACATAGCGACCCACTTCAGGCTGCCCGAAATATCATAAAAGAAATGGAGGGGATAGCTATTGACCGGAGAAGAAATTAAGAACCTTTTTAGCTCATGCGGAGCCCTGCTTGAAGGACATTTCAGGCTTACTTCCGGTAAACACAGCGGCCGTTACATACAGTGTGCCCGGGTATTACAGTATCCCGAGTATGCGGAAAAATTGTGCCGGGTTCTCGTAGAACGTTTTCAAAACGAAAAGATACAGGTAGTAGTAGGTCCTGCAATGGGGGGGATTGTCCTTGCTTATGAACTTGCGCGACTTTTAAAGGCCCGGGCTCTTTTTATGGAAAGAGAGGAAGGCAGCATGCTTTTGAGGAGAGGCTTTAATATAGAGCCTGGGGAAAGAGTTTTAATAGCAGAAGATGTAATAACCACGGGCGGATCAGTGATGGAAGTGCTGAACAAGGTACGGGATTACGGTGGAAAAGTAGTGGGAGTAGCTGTTTTAGTAGACCGCAGCAGAGGAAAAGCCAATCTGGGAGTAAGGAAGGAAGCCTTGCTAAACATCAATATTCATGCATTTTCACCAGATAAATGTATTTTATGCAAACAAGGGGTGCCCCTAGTAAAACCCGGTAGCCGAAAAATCTAGCCCTCAATTTTTTCTGCTGCTTTGCCCGGATTAACATATAAAGTCCTGTAGTTATCATAAATTACCATTCCCGGCCGCGCCCCCCGGGGCTTACGAACGTGTTTCACCAGAGTGTAGTCAACCGGTACGTTGGCTGATTCTCGTGCTTTACTGTAATATGCAGCCAAAGAGGCTGCTTTTTTTAACGTTTTTAGAGGTATTTCACCCTTACCTTCGGTTTTTAATATAACGTGAGAACCAGGCATATCCTTGACGTGAAACCAGATGTCTTCTTTGTGTGCCTGGTGAAGCGTCAGCCTGTCGTTCTGTGTATTGTTACGACCCACCAATATTTTAAAACTCCCGTCGTAAAACAGGCGGGGTTTTTCCTGCGGTTGTACAGAGGTAGGAGCTTTTCTTTCCTTAGCCAGGGAGGCTTTGGGGATATAGCCGGTCTTTGCTAATTCTTCTTCTAAGAGACCGATTTCCCGGAGATCTTTTGCTTCTTCAAGACTGAAGTCGAGACTTTCCAGGTATTCAATCTCCCTTCGTGTTTTTTGAATTTCTCTTTCAGTTTTTTCTAGGGTTTTTTTGGCTTTGTTGTACTTTTTAAAATATTTTTGAGCGTTTTGAGAAGGTGTCAGATGAGGGACGAGAGGGATGCTTATTTCTTTTCCCTGAGGGTCGAGATAGTTGGTGGTAATAAGTTCATAATCCCCCCGTTTAATACGGTAGATATTGGCAGTCACCAGCTCGCCAAAGAGGCGGTATTTTACTGCATTTCCGGCTTCTGCCATTTTTTGTTGTTGAAGGTCTAACTTTTTATATGCTTTTTTTAATTCTTTCTTAATATAGCAGGCTAATTTGCTTTTTTTAGAAGAAAATTTTTCATTTGCCGCTTTTCTGCGGTAAAAAGTGTCTATTACCTTGCTCATGCTTTTTTCATGTGCTTTAAGAAGGCCCTGGTACTGTTGGAGGTCAAAAGCAGAATAAGCAACAATATTTCCGTTTTCCTCAGTCAGGGTGGGCAGAAAATTGCTTTCCCGAATATTTTGGGAAATAGTTTTAAAAGACTGCCACAAACAGGTAAGTTCATATTCACCGCATAGATTTAAAGGCAGATCGTTTTCTAGTCCTGCACGGTATACAATTTCTCTTGCAGTCTGGGAACTTAAGCCGGTAAAATTCTGCTGTAATATTTGGGGTAAGCTTTGATATAGAGGTGAAGACATGATAATATTTGTAAATCTCTCTTCATCTGTCTCCAGGAGGTTAAATTTGTCCTGGTGTGGAGGTTCAATATATGCCTTCCCGGGCAGTATTTCACGAAACCTATTCACAGCATGTGTTACTCGTTTTACGGCATCAATTATTTTACCTGTTTCAGGGTTAAGTAAAATAATATTGCTGTGCTTACCCATAACTTCGCATATAAGCTCTCTGGTTTGAGGCCTGCTCAATTCGTCAAGAGTGCTGACTTTGAATTTTAGTATTCTTTCCAAGCCTTGCTGTTTGACTTCTTTTATACTGCCGCCTTCTAAATGTTTCCGGAGAACCATACAAAAAAGAGGGGGAGTTGAAGGGTTTGAAAATTCTGCTGTTGTAAGATGTACCCTGGCATCTACCGGGTGGGCCGAGAGTAAGAGCTTAAACTGTTCTTTGTTTTTTCGCAAATTAATTAAGATAGTCCGGGAAAGGGGCTGATATACCCTGTCAATCCTTGCCCCTATAATTTGATCTTCCAGCTCGTTTTTAACAGCTGCCATGACAATTCCATCAAAAATACTAACTCCTCCTAACTTAACTTAACTTAATAAATTATGAAAAGAGAGTCGGTAGATAATAGTATAGCATTTTAAATATACGGCGGCAATGAGGTCATCTGCCTCAGGTAATTTTTTAAATCCCCCCTGAATAATATCAAATAGTAATAACAGACATCCATAATCAGGGGGTCAAGGTTGTTTATGGAAAAAAGACATATCTGGCACCAGATGAAGCCGGAAGAAGTTTTATTGTACTGGGGTTCACATAAAGAGAAGGGATTAACTAACCAGGTGGCTGAAAAAAGGCTGGAATATTACGGTTTTAATGAACTTCGGGAAGGAAAAAAAATCAGCCCCTGGGAGATATTCATAAATCAATTCCGCGATTTTATGGTCCTCGTTTTAATCGGGGCGACATTAATTTCCGCTCTTTTAGGGGAATATGCTGATGTTATTACCATTCTTGCAATAGTGCTTATAAATTGTATATTAGGCTTTTTACAGGAATACAGGGCTGAAAAGTCCATGGCAGCTTTAAAAAAATTGACTGCTCCCAAAGCAACCGTAGTTCGAGATGGTGAAACTTGTTCCATACCTGCTAGAGAACTGGTTCCGGGCGATTTAATTATTCTGAACGCAGGGGACAGGGTGCCTGCTGATGCGAGGATAATTGAGACTGTAAACCTGGAAGTGGAAGAGGCTACACTAACAGGAGAATCTTTACCGGTTAGAAAAAATGAAAGTGCAATAACTGAAGAAAAAACGGAGTTAGGCGACCGGACCAACATGGTATATTCCGGAACAGCTGTTACCCGAGGGCGCGCAAGGGCCATAGTGGTTCAGACGGGTATGCACACAGAAGTGGGACAAATAGCGGGTATGATACAGGAAGCAGGTGAAGAAGATACACCGCTTCAAAAACGCTTGGAACAATTGGGTCGGTGGCTTGTAGTCCTGTGCCTGGGAGTCTGTGCAGTGGTTGTCCTGGCAGGAGTTTGGCAGGGAGCACCAATATACCGAATGTTCCTGGCCGGGGTCAGCCTTGCGGTTGCGGCAATACCCGAAGGCCTTCCGGCTATAGTGACCGTGGCTTTGGCTGTCGGTGTCCAAAAAATGATCCGCAGAAGGGCCATTATCCGTAGATTGCCGGCAGTAGAAACCCTTGGCTGTGCTACTGTTATTTGTTCCGATAAGACTGGGACTTTAACCCAGAATAAAATGACTGTTAAAGAGGTTTTCACAGCAAACCGTCATTTTGCCGTGGAAGGTGAAGGGTATGAACCCCGTGGTGATTTTTTTGATATTCAAACTAAGGAGAAGGTTATACCTGCAAATGAAATACATTTAAGCCTTGCGTTGAAAATTAGTTCATTGTGTAACAATGCTTGGATTAAAAAAAGGGGGGCGGTCGGGAGGCTGCGCTCCCGTGAGCCGCGGAACTGGCATGTATCAGGAGAACCTACCGAAGTGGCTTTGCTGGTAGCGGCAGCAAAGGGAGGAATCTGGAAAGAAATCGTCGAAAAAAAAGAAAAGCGAATTGCGGAAATTCCCTTTGATTCAGAACGGAAGCTGATGAGCGTCGTCTGCCGTAAGGGGAACGGCGGCGTGCGAGCATTTGTGAAAGGTGCTCCCGAGAATTTGCTTAACCGCTGTACGCACGCATTCATTCAGGGCCAGGAAGTATTACTGGATGAAAGTTATAAAAGCTACCTTCGCGATATTAATGAAAAAATGGCTCGCCGTGCTTTACGGGTACTGGGGCTGGCTTATAAGGATCTGGGCAAAAATAATAAAAACTACTTCGCAGAAGACGTGGAAAACAATCTGGTTTTCGTGGGCTTAGTAGGGATGATTGACCCTCCCAGGTCTTCTGCTGTAGAATCAATTCAGCTTTGCAAGACCGCAGGTATTAAAACGGTGATGATAACCGGGGACCACCAGATAACCGCCCAAGCTATAGCAGAAGAACTTGGGCTAGATACAGGAGAGGGCCGTATATTAACTGGTCGTGAGCTGGACGATGTGTCCGATCACGAACTTAAAAAAATAATAAAGCATATAACCGTTTTTGCACGTGTTTCTCCAAAACACAAACTGCGTATAGTTAAAGCGTTGAAAGCAGTCGGAGAAATAGTAGCAATGACGGGAGACGGTGTTAATGATGCTCCTGCCGTAAAGGAAGCCGACATTGGAGTAGCGATGGGTAAAACGGGGACGGATGTGACCAAAGAAGCTTCTTCAATGATCCTTGCAGATGACAATTTTTCTACCATAGTTGCTGCCATTGAAGAAGGCAGGTCTATTTACGATAATATTCGCAAATTTATCCGCTATCTGTTATCCTGTAATACAGGAGAAATTATAATAATGTTTTTGGCAACACTTGCGGGGCTTCCTTTGCCTTTGATTCCTATCCAGGTATTGTGGGTAAACTTAGTAACCGATGGCTTGCCAGCTATGGCCCTGGGGGTTGACCGTCCGGACCCAGACATTATGCTCCGGCCTCCGCGTAAAACAGGTGAAAGCATATTCGCCCGGGGTCTTTCTACAAAGATTATTTTCCGGGGACTCTATATAGGATTGGCCTCGCTGTTGGTTTTTGTTACTGCTTTATACCTGGGGGATGGGGATTTAAAACTGGCACGTACAATGGCCTTTGTAACGTTAGTCTTTTCCCAGCTTTTTCATGTTTTTGAATGCCGCTCGGAGCGCTACTCAGTATTTGAAATAGGTTTTTGGAGCAATCCTTATCTCGCAGGGGCAGTTATGGTGTCAATAACCATGCAGCTGGCAGTAGTTTATACTCCTCTTTTTCAACAAGTATTCCAAACGGTTCCCCTCAACGGGTTCCAGTGGGGGATGGTATTTGCTGCTGCAGGAGGTCGGACTATACTGGAAGGTATCAGGCATTATTTATTAGTGCCTCTAAAACAAAAATTTGCTTTTTCCCGCAGTTTATAGAGTACAGGGTTCGGACAGAAGGAGGTGGTTCCAGTATGCATTTCCATAAAATGCACGGCCTGGGAAACGATTTTGTCCTTGTTGAAGGAAGCGAAGTGCCTGAAAAGAATTATGCTCGCCTGGCACGAAGATTATGTGACAGGAACTTTGGTATAGGGGCTGATGGTTTAATAATTGTGCTCCCTTCTGACCGGGCAGATATTAGAATGCGTATTTTTAACGCTGATGGTAGCGAGCCCGAAATGTGCGGCAATGGAATAAGATGCTTTGCAAAATATGTTTATGAGAACGGGCTGGTGGAAAGGGAGAGTTTTAAAGTAGAGACACTGGCTGGTATCATTATTCCCCGGCTTGAAGTTAAAGACGGAAGGGTAATGTCTGTTAGGGTGGATATGGGTAAACCAAGACTAGCTCGAGAAGAAATCCCATTTAAAAGATCCGGCGCTCAAGGAACGAAAGTGGTAAGCGAGCCGCTAGAAGCAGGAGACAGAACTTTTTATGTTACGGCTGTCTCGATGGGAAACCCCCATGCCGTAATTTTTGTACAAGAGCTGGATGATTGCGAAATTGATAAATATGGCCCTTTAATTGAGAAGCATCCTGCTTTTCCATTTCGCACCAATGTAGAGTTTGTGCAAAAATGCAATGAAAGGGAACTGAAGATGCTCGTCTGGGAAAGGGGGGCGGGTCGGACGCTTGCCTGTGGAACGGGAGCCTGTGCTTCAGTGGTGGCAGCGGTGTTAAATGGACTTACCGGACGGAAAGTAAAGGTACACTTATCCGGCGGTAGTTTGGATATAATCTGGAACAAGGATGACGGTCATGTCTACATGACCGGACCGGCTGAAGAAGTATTTACCGGAAGGTTAAGTTTAATTTAACCTTAATCTAACAATGAACGCCTTATCAGCTTATCTATTTTATTTTAGGAGGTATTTTGCATGCAACAGGCTAAGAGAATAAAAAGTTTGCCACCCTATCTTTTTGCAAGGATTGAAAAGAAAATTGAGGAGGCAAAAAAACAAGGGGTGGATATTATAAGTTTTGGCATTGGGGACCCGGACAAGCCTACACCGGAACACATAATTAAAACCCTGCAAAAAGAAGTAGAGAACCCGGAAAATCACCGTTATCCCACTTCAGCAGGACTGCTGGAATACCGTAAGGCTGTTGCTGAATGGTATAAAAAACGCCATGGCGTAGTTCTGGATCCTGAAACAGAAGTTGTCTCTTTAATAGGATCTAAAGAAGGTATAGCCAATATCTCTTACTGTTATGTAGACCCGGGAGATACAAATTTGGTGCCCGATCCCGGTTACCCTGTTTACGGGATAGGGACCATACTTGCGGGCGGAGAACCGTATTACTTACCGCTTAAAAGTGAAAATAATTTTCTTCCAGATATTGAGGCGGTGCCTGACGATGTTGCCAGAAAGGCCAAGTTGTTGTTCATAAATTATCCCAATAACCCCACCGGAGCTATTGCAGGAGCCAAGTTTTATCGAAAGGTAATAGATTTTGCTAAGGAATTTGACATCATAGTATGCCATGATGCGGCGTACAGCGAGCTGTGTTACGATGGCTACCGGGCACCGAGCTTTTTAGAATTTCCCGGGGCCAAGGAAGTGGGCGTTGAGTTTAATTCGCTCTCAAAGCCTTACAATATGACCGGGTGGCGCCTGGGCTGGGCAGCCGGTAACCCTGAAGTAATAGAGACCCTGGGCCGGCTGAAGTCAAATATAGATTCCGGTGCCTTTCAGGCAGTTCAGTATGCGGGAATTACGGGCTTAATGGGATGCGATGACAATATAGAGCAAATGTGTAGGATCTACTCTCGCAGACGTGACATAGTTGTTGAGGGCCTTAATTCCATGGGTTGGAATTTGGAGAAACCCCTTGCTTCATTTTACATCTGGGCCCCCGTGCCAGGTGGTTATACCTCCGCAGAATTTGCTGAAAAAATCCTGGAAGAGGCCGGAGTAATTATAACGCCGGGCAATGGATACGGGAATTGCGGGGAGGGTTATTTTCGCATTGCTTTGACTGTAGAAGAGGAGCGCATCAGAGAAGCTCTTCAACGTATAAAGAAGGTAATGAAAAAATGATTTTATATAGCAGGAGGACGTGCCGCGCGTCTTCTTTCTTTTTTATGAAAAGAGCTTTTTAAATTATTGTTAATATAAATTTTGTATATAAAGGAATTTAAAAAAGATAGTAGAAGTTATTTAAATGATTTTATGCATTTTACCGGCTTCCCGGTTTTCTTGAACCATTTTTAAAAGGAATACTTTTGGAGGACTATCATGGTCAGGAGTATGACGGGTTTTGGAGCAGGGCAGGCTGTGGCAGAGGATAGAACCTTATTTGTAGAAATAAGAGCTGTAAATCACCGTTATTTGGAAGTTATTGCACGTCTACCCCGAGATTATATTTCGCTGGAAGACAAGTTGTGCAAGCTGGTGGTGAAAAAAATATTTCGGGGACGTGTTGAGGTCTTCTGCAATATTGAGGATCGGAAAGAAAAGCAAAGTCAGGTAAAGCTTGACAAGGGGTTAGCCATAGCTTATCATAATTCCTTGAAAGAATTAGCGAAAATATTGGATATTCGGGAGAATTTAAGCATATCCGAAATGATGAATTTACCGGGATTATTTCAAGTGGAAGAAGAAAAAGAGGATCTGGATAAATTGTGGGTGCTCCTGGAGAATGCTTTAGAAAAAGCACTGGCCCAGCTAGTAGATATGCGTGAAAAAGAAGGCAAAATGCTAAAGTTAGATCTCGAAAAAAGGATAGTAAAAATTGAAGAAGGATTGGAAAACATAAAAAGGAGAGCACCGCAGGTTGTTGAGGACTATAACTTAAAGCTTAGAAAACGAGTGGAAAAAATGCTTGGTGAAATTCAGACAGAACTCGATGAAGGTTTATTAGCGCAGGAAATAGTTTTATTTGCTGAACGGAGCGATATCACTGAAGAATTGGTAAGGTTAAAAAGCCATCTCCGGCAGTTTAGTTCTGTAATGGAGCAGGAAATGCCGGCCGGAAAGAAGTTGGGTTTTATAGTACAGGAAATCAACAGAGAGCTTAATACTATAGGCTCTAAAGCTAATGACAGTGAAATTAACAGCGTGGTTATTGAATTAAAAAATGAAGTTGAAAAAATCAGAGAACAGGTACAGAATATTGAGTAGGGGGTGAAGGGTTCCCGAAAGTTTATTTAATATAAATATAAAAATGTCAATAAGGAGGCAGAATTGTGGATATTAAATTAATTAATATAGGTTTTGGCAACATTGTTTCTGCTAACCGTATTATAGCGATTGTCAGCCCCGAATCGGCTCCAGTAAAACGTATCATACAAGAAGCAAGGGACCGGGGTAATTTAGTAGATGCCACATACGGGCGTCGTACAAGGGCTGTCATCATAACGGATAGTGATAATATTATCCTTTCAGCAGTCCAGCCGGAAACAGTAGCCCAGCGTCTGACTAATAAAGAAAATTCCACACAGGCTGAGGAAGGGTCAGAATAAGACTTGAAAGAGCCTAATTTTTTATTTGTGATTTCAGGCCCTTCAGGAGCTGGAAAGGGGACTTTATGCAGCTGTTTCTTAAAAGAAATGCCCAATATGAAATATTCCGTGTCTGCAACAACAAGGCTCCCGCGTCCAGGAGAGGTCAACGGTAAGGATTATGTTTTTATGACAAAAGAGGAATTTTTTTTAAAAGCCGAGCAGGGTGAATTTTTGGAATGGGCATTGGTATACGGAAACTATTATGGAACTCCCAAAGAAGAAGTAGAGAGATGTCTTAAAAACGGTAGAGATGTAATTTTGGAAATAGATATTGATGGGGCTCTTCAAATTAAAAAAAAATTTCCTGAAGGTGTTTTTGTATTTATTTTACCACCTTCACTTAAAGAACTTGAAAAGAGGATAAAGGGCCGCAACAAAGATGCTGCAGACGTGATCAACAGGCGGTTAAAGGAGGCAGTTAGAGAATTAAGGTATGTTTCGCATTACGACTATATAGTTATAAACGATAGAGTCGAGAAAGCAGTTGAGAAATTAAAAGCTATTGTTTTGGCTGAAAAATGCAAGTCCAGTAGATTGGATCTGCAGAAAAATCTTCTGGAAGAATAATATAATCCGGTATGTGGAGGTTTTTTGTGAATCAACCATCCTTAGATGAGTTATTAAGACACGTGGACAGTAAATACACGCTGGTGCTGCTGGCAGCTAAAAGGGCAAGAATGTTAACTGAAAGCAACTACCTTGTAGAACAAGATAAATTTATTAAACCGGTGACCAAAGCTCTCCACGAAATTGCAGAAGGTAAAATAAGTTTTGAACGCCGAAAAGTTGGGATTAAATAAGTTGTTGAGGACGTTGTGAGTATGTTAGAAGGGAAAAAAATAATTGTTGGAGTTACTGGCGGTATTGCCGCCTATAAAAGTGCAGACCTCGTGAGCAAGCTTTCCCAAAGGGGGGTAGAAGTTCATGTTCTAATGACTCCTGAAGCAGCGGAATTTGTTTCCCCCTTGACTTTCCGCACGCTTTCTCGCAACCATGTTTTTGTAAGTTTGCTTGAAGTTGACCGAAGCCGGAATGTTCCCCACATAGAACTGGCTCAGAGTGCTGATCTAATAGTTGTTGTACCGGCTACGGCTAATACTATTGCCAAACTAGCTCATGGTCTGGCTGATGATTTTATCAGTATCGTGGTCCTGGCTGCTGAAGCTCCTGTTCTGGTAGCTCCTTCCATGAACGCGAACATGTTCAAGCATTCTGCTACGCAGAGAAATCTTTTGCTTTTGAAAAAATTGGGATATTACATTCTGGAGCCGGAAACAGGAACACTGGCTTGTGGCTCAAAAGGAACCGGGCGCCTTCCAGAAACGAATGTTATATTGGGAATGATAGAAAAAATAATTAGTTTAAAAGAAGGAGAACTGAAAGGAAAAACCGTCCTGGTAACTGCCGGCGGAACAAGGGAACCTATTGATCCCATCCGTTATATTGGAAATCGAAGTTCCGGTAAAATGGGATATGCTCTGGCAGAAGAGGCCAGGGACAGGGGAGCATGTGTAATATTGATAAGCGGTGCGGCTGAAATCCCTCCCCCCGACGGGGTAGAATTTAAACGTGTTGAAAGTACAGCAGAAATGTATGATGAAGTGATGAAGACATTTGCTGCGGTGGATGTCGTAATTAAGGCAGCGGCAGTTTCGGATTTCCGGACGGCAGCTACTTCAGTTCAAAAGATTAAGAAAAGTTCCGGAAAAATGATTCTAGAGCTGGAAACAAATCCGGATATTTTATTAGAACTTGGCCGAAAAAAAACGCATCAAATTTTAATCGGTTTTGCAGCCGAAACAGATGATCTTGAAAGTAATGCGACCATTAAACTTAAGGAAAAAAATGTGGACATGATAGTTGCTAACGATGTTACCGGTAAGGAGGCAGGCTTCGGAAGTGATACTAATATTGTCACGTTATTTAGGAGCGACGGGAAAATACGGAGACTGCCTAAATTAACTAAACGTGAAGTAGCTCGGTATATTCTGGATGAGGTGAGCAGGTTCCTTAAAATAGCAAAGGGAGATGAAGTTGTTGATAAAAAAGAGGAGTGACAGTAGTGGATAAAAGGTTATTTACTTCAGAATCGGTTACTGAAGGGCACCCTGATAAAATTGCAGATCAGATATCTGATGGAATTTTAGATGCTATTTTGGCCAAAGACCCTGAGGCGCGTGTGGCCTGTGAAACTTCGATAACTACAGGATTGGTAATGGTAATGGGCGAAATAACTACGGAATGTTATGTTGACATACCAAAAGTCGTCAGGGCGACTATTCGGGAAATAGGATATACCAGGGCAAAATATGGTTTTGACTGTGATACGTGTGCTGTTCTAACTTCTATTGATGAACAGTCACCAGATATTGCACTGGGTGTAAACAGGGCACTGGAATATAAAACTACCGAAGATGCTATTAATGAATCAGCCGCCATAGGAGCAGGAGACCAGGGAATGATGTTTGGCTATGCAACGGACGAAACCGAGGAATTGATGCCCCTGCCGATATCTTTAGCCCACGGGCTAGTAAGAAGACTTGCGGAGGTAAGAAAAAACAGGGAACTTGTATATCTGCGCCCTGACGGTAAGGCACAGGTTACGGTAGAATACAAGGACGGGCGTCCGTCGAAAATAAGTACGGTAGTTTTATCAACGCAGCACCATCCTGATTTAGATATCCGTGAGCTTCGGGATGATCTAAAAAAGAACGTGATATTACCCGTAATACCTGGCGAACTCTGGGATAAGAATACGCGAGTGTTTATAAACCCTACCGGTCGTTTTGTTGTTGGGGGTCCCCAGGGGGACGCCGGCCTCACCGGGAGAAAAATTATGGTAGATACATACGGGGGGATGGCCAGACACGGGGGAGGGGCTTTCTCAGGAAAGGATCCTACTAAAGTTGACCGTTCTGCTGCTTATGCAGCCCGGTATGTGGCCAAAAATATAGTAGCCGCAGGGCTGGCCTCGACCTGTGAAGTACAGCTTGCATATGCAATTGGTGTGGCAGAACCGGTATCCGTTATGGTTGAAACGTTTGGTACTGGTAAAATAAGCGAAGAAGCACTTATAAAACTTATTCGTAAGCATTTTGACCTACGGCCAGCCGGTATAATTCAAGAATTAAATTTAAGACGACCTATTTATAAACAGGTAGCAGCATACGGCCATTTTGGCCGAATGGATTTAGATCTTCCCTGGGAAAGGACAGATAAAGCAGAACTCCTTCAGAGAGATGCCTGAAAACATTACGCAAGTTTTTTCTCCTCCTTTTAATTTTTCTTTTTGGAACTTTTTTTTTGACTGTTCATAGTATGTAATTAAGACAGTACATTAAAAGGAGGGAGCGTAATGGGCAACGGCTATTACAACGATTACTACGGTGATAAATACTATGATAAAGAACATTATAAAGACCACTATTACAAAGATAAGCACGAATACTACGATCCGGGGTACGGATGCAGTGATTACAGCCACTTTTTCCGTAGGTACATTCTACACGTTATTCAGAAAGGAGACACTTTTTATAACCTCGGCCAGCGTTACGGGGTGCCGGTAGAAAAAATCCTAGATTTAAACCCCTGTGCTGAGCCTAAAAATCTTCAAATAGGCCAAATTGTAATTATTCCTTGTCCAAGAAAGGGATATTATTAAGAGAGAGCACTGGAATTAAATAAGTGATTTATAAGCCGCTTCAAGCGGCTTATTATATTTTTTGTTAATTACCAAACACTAAAAAAGCACTGTTATTATAAATAATGAAATACATATATTATCAGTTGCTGTAAGGAGGTTTCAAATAGAAAATGCCGAAAATCAATAATATCGTTTATCCAAAGTCCAGAAAATAAAAGATGATGCTTTTAACTGCTGAAGGGAGATACCTAGTGGGTGAAAGGAAAAGGGTGGTGATATTATTTGTGTGCTGGAGACGGCAATCTTCTGGAGTGCAGGGGCAAAATAAATCGCGTCATTTTTCGTAAAGACGAATGGCTGGTAGCCCGGTTTGTGGATGAAGGCGGGGAGAAATTTAAAATCACCGGAGAATTTTACAAGGTAAATGAAGGAGACAGACTTACTATTTGGGGGCAGTGGAAGAAACACCCCAGGTATGGGGAACAGTTCGAGGTGGAACGTTACGAACGCCCCGAGCCTGACAGCATAGAAGCCGTACAGGACTATTTGAGTTCAGGATTAATAAAAGGGATAGGACCTGCCCTTGCAGAGCGTATTGTTACTCATTTTGGCCGAGCAGCCCTTGATATTGCTCAAAAAGAACCAGGCCGCATGGCTGAAGTAAAGGGAATATCACCCAAAAAAGCCCAGGAAATAGGGAAGGCAATAGCTGATACGCTTGTATTTCAGAAAGTTGTTTCTTTTTTTCGTCCTTATGGGGTTACTACTAAAATGGCTTTAAATATTTTTAAAGAATTTGGAGGAACGGCCATTGAGAAGACAAAGGAAAACCCCTATATTTTGACGGAAGTAAAGCTTATAGGATTTCACCGGGCTGATGCCATTGCTCAAAAAATGGGTATTCATGATAACTCCCATTACCGCGTACGGGCCGCCGTTTTTTACATTCTTCAAGAAGCAGCAGAAAAAGAAGGACATTGCTATTTACCCCGCCATTTACTGGAAGAACGAACCATTGCTTTGCTGGATTGCCCGGATATTACCAGTGTAGAAATAGAGAAAGCCATTCAGGAGCTGGTTAATAATGGGGAAATTACGATAGAGGAAGACTGCATTTATCTTTCGATTTATTACAATTTAGAACAGAAGGTAGCAAAAAGGTTAAAAGAATTGGTTCAAACAACTAGTGCGCCCTCAAAAGATATACTTGAAAAAACCCTTGAAGTATATGAAAAGAATTCGGGTATAGTCCTGGCAGCAGAGCAAAAGGAAGCCGTTTTTCGGTTTTGGGAGACTAATTTTCTCATTCTTACCGGGGGGCCCGGAACGGGAAAAACCCAAACTACTCAAGCTATTATAGAAGTGTTTAAAAATATACGCAAGGGGGAAAAAGCAAAAATATGCCTTGCAGCTCCGACGGGAAGAGCTTCCCGTCGACTTTCAGAACTAACGGGATATAAGGCCCAGACCATTCACCGTTTGCTGGGACTGGGGAAAAGTGAGGGAGAAGCCGAGCCCGTAAGGGCTGACCTGCTGGTAATCGATGAATTTTCTATGGTCGATCTTTTTCTTATGTACAAGCTTGTTTATGCCCTGGAAAAGGGAACCAAGGTATTACTGGTGGGTGATGTGGATCAGCTGCCTTCAGTGGGCCCCGGTAATGTGCTTAAAGACCTTATAAAAGGAGGTATTCCAGTAATTTCACTGTCCAGGGTCTTTCGTCAGGCAGCAGAATCTCAGATTGTCATTAATGCTCATCAGATAAACAGGGGAAAGACCAATTTGCAAACCGGTGAGGATACTTTTTTTTACCAGACAGAAGATCTAGGAGAAGTTGCTGAAACGATACGTTTGCTTGCTGTCAGGTATCAAAAAAGATACGGTTCCCTCGATGATTTTCAGGTCCTGAGTCCCATGAAAAAAGGCCCGGCAGGGACGCTGGCGCTAAACAATCTGCTGCAAGAAACTTTTAATCCCTTAAAACCGGGTGATATGGAACTTAATGGGGAAAGAGGAACCGTATTTCGTACCGGAGACAAGGTGATCCAGCTGGTTAATGATTACGAAAAAGGCATTTATAACGGGGACTTGGGAAAAGTGGCCGCTATCAGAAAAGAGGAATCTGAAAACTTTCTGCTGGTAGACTTCACCTCTTCTGACTGTGAAATAAAAGAGGTCCGTTATGATGAGCATGAACTTGAAAATCTGGGACTGGCCTATGCAATTACGGTACACAAGAGCCAGGGTTCAGAATATCCTGTTGTTGTCGTACCCATTTTAACACAGCACTATGTTATGCTTGCCCGCAACCTGGTGTATACTGCTATTACCAGGGCCCAGGAGGTTGTAATATTCGTCGGAACCCGAAAGGCATTCACGATGGCCGTGAAGAATAATGCTGTTTTGAAAAGATACACAAAATTGGGAAAAAGATTGGACGGGAGGTTGTCTGCACACATATAAAATTTCCGGGCATAAAATATTAAGAGCATAAAATATTAAAAATGTCATGGAAGGAGAATGGGAAGGTGTATATCCATCCAAAAAATATAAAAAGCTCCCAAGATGGAGGTAAGAAAACCGGAGGTAAAGAAGGTTGCGGGGGCGGCAATAACCTGGCACAAAACCCTATGTTTTTGAAGTTTCTACTGCTTATATTTTTCTTTGGATTTAACAACCCGCAGAAATGCCCCCACAAACCCGGCGAAACCGTGAAACCTAAAATTAGAAAGAAGACGGTCAAGTAGTTTTTAGGTCTGACCAGGGCAGGGAAGGTTCTTTATTTGTGAGATGTAGAGAATTTAATTGTAGAGGATTTATTTAAGTAGAAAGAACAAAAAAGGGCTGTCTTAAGTTTTTGCTAACATCGCAATCCAAACAAAAATACGTGGTAAAATTTAATAACTGGAGTATTATTAACTCATGTTCGGAAATAAGAAGCAAACATAATTTATTATGCTCAGCATCCTCGCTGTCTTGTATTTAAGACACGGGGTTTACTTATACCGGTGGCTTAAATAATTTTTTGTATGAATTTCCGGAATTTTACCTCTCTTGAGTTAGAGTAAAGTTATTGT
>DDHO01000042.1 GCA_002352935.1 Firmicutes bacterium UBA1874 | reverse complement strand
CTACAGTATATTGACACTATGAGTATATCAAGAAACCTTTACAACATATAGTTTAGTTGGTATAATTAATTAGCAAACATTTGTTTTGTCTGAAAGGGTGTAAAAATATTAGGGTTCAAGAAGTAATATTAGATAACAATTTAAAAAGATATATGCTTTTAGACAACAAAGGCTTTCCAGTTGTATCTGTCGTTAAATATTTAAAGCATCTTGATAATACAGGGAAGAGTAGAACACCTTAAAGACTTACTGCCATAATTTAAAACTGTACTTTGAATTTCTAGAGGAAATAGGAAAATATTATTATGAAGTTACCATAAACGACTTATCAGATTTTGTTGGCTGGTTGCGGAATCCCTATGAGAGTAATAAAGTAATTCCCTTAAAAAGTGTGCCTCCTAAAAGAGCACCAACCACCGTAAACAATATTATTACTACAGTAACCAATTTTTACGACTATCTTTATAGAAATGATGAGCTTAATAATGACCTTGTAGAAAAAAAAATAATGAGACAAATTCATGGAGGGGGCAGAAAATACAAAGACTTCCTTTATCATATTAATAAGGATAAGCCAGTTAATAATAACATATTAAAGATAAAAAAACCCAGAAAAAAGCAGGTTAACAGATTAACTAAGGAACAGGTAGAGATATTATATAATGCCTGTTCTAACATAAGAGACAAGTTTTTAATAAAACTTTTATTTGAAACGGGATTAAGGATAAGCGAGGCTTTAGCCCTCTATATAGAAGATATAGTTTTTGACCCTGTAGAAAGCCATAAAGTCGTTCTCAAAGAGCGGGGGGAATTACCTAACGGGGGAAGCTAAAAAGTGGCGAAGGCGAGCTTGATATATCCCAGGAGTTAATAGATTTATTTGACGACTACATGTATGAAATAATTGACGAGCTAGAAATAGATACAAACTTCTTATTTGTGAAGTTAACAGGTGATAACAAGGGCAAACCAATGGAATACCAGGATGTCAGCTCTCTCATGAAAAGGCTCAAAAAGAAAACAGGCATTGATATACATTCCCACCTGTTACGGCATACCCATTTAACGCTCTATTATCTTCAAACCAAGGATATGAAGGCTACACAGGAGAGGGCAAGACATGTACAACTGCAAACCACTATGGATATGTATTTGCACCTGTCAAGTGAAGAGCTGAGAAAAGAATGGGAAAAAGCCCAGGGTGCATTTAACTTTAATAAGCCAGCTTTAATTGCGGGAGAAAAATACGAAGAAAAAGATAATAATTAAAAGATAGGGGGCTAAAATTGAATACGCTGGAGCTTTTGGGTTTAGAAAAATCAGAGTACAGAAAAAGATTATTGATACTCTCTCTTCTTATACCGAAGTTATTCCCAACGAAGACGGTTCTGTTAATAACAACAATGTTAAATGTGAAAATTATAAGTATAGCAATAAAAATATTCGCTTCAGGTTTAATAATCCCCACATTAACTTTGAAATAAAGTATATTGTCTACAACAAGCTCTTCTCTTCCGAATGGAATCTTACAAGTAGTTTTATAGTGTATAATAGCATGCTTAAAAAACTATCAGGATTTATCAACGAAAGGCATCTCCATTTAGAATCCATTTTGGAACTGGATATTGAAAAAGAAGAATTACAGTGGATTGACTAGCTGGAAAAGCATGGTGTTAGCACAACAAAACAACAATACGATAAAGCTAGAAATCAAACTTTTACTTTAAAAACAGGAATAACAAATTTTTTAAAAGACATTTACTATTCCCTTTTTGATTTAACTGACAACAGAATTGAGTGGGATAAGACATATGGGACGTAAGAAACCTTGAGAAATACGGCATAACTTATAATAAAATAACTTATAATAAATCAGTACCTAAATACTATATTTACTTCTCAACTATTAAAAATAAAAAGATAAGAGAAACGGTAAAGAAGTACTTAAAGCGAAGACTTACAAACAACAATATGGTCTGGGGTACAGCATTAAATTATATGAAGTATTTACCAAATTTCATTGCATCACATAGAAAAATATATAGAATCGCTGAATGAATATACAAAACATAATTTAACCCAAAGAAATGCAAACCCAAATAGTTATAAAATTTTCGCATTAAACTGTATCCAGAAATTTTTAGATAATATTCAGAGAGAAGAATACGATATTGCTCCTCAAAAAGATGTAAAAAGGTTAATTTTACCTGACGATAAACCCAGGCTAAAGAAAAAGCTATACGACCAGATTGATTATATTCCCGATTACGTCTTGGAACAGCTAATGAACAATATTGATAGACTGCATGAAGAAGTAAAACCAGTAGTTCTTATCATGCTTTATACAGGTCTACGCATATCCGATACACTGAGTTTAAAGCAGGACTACCTGGTAAAACTTGACGGCAAGTTCTGGGTTGAAGCAGATATTGAAAAAAATATGTAGAAAGTCACAGGATACCAATAGAAAAAGAAACGGCAGATATGCTTGCTGTATTGATTGACAGGGCAAAAAAAATACAGCAACGAGGATAACAACCCAAAAATATATCTTTGTCCGTTATAGCGGGAGCAGAAAAGGAAGACCTTTTTCAAGTGGGTGGATTCAGGATAGACTTAATAAATTTGCCAGGGATAATAATATAACTGACGAAAACGGCAATATTTATCACTTTAGAAATCACGCATTTAGGCATACCTATGGAATTAGAATGCTAAATTCTGGTATAGATATACTTGTAGTTCAGGAATTACTTGCCCATGCAAGTCCTGAAATGACTTTAATGTATGCCAGGTTATTAGATGACACAAAAAGGAAACAATTTGAAAAAGCAGTAAAAAACGGGGTATACAGTTTTAACAAATATGGCGAGCTTGAAGAAGAAATAGATTTACAAAGCAATGACGCTGAAAAAATAATGGACATGCTCTGGACTAACCACAAACCTTAAATGCGATAGATACTCCGTACGGTACTTGTTTGCAGAGAACCAAAGGTAAATGTAAATTTGCTCTACAACCACTATGTTTAACATGCGATAATGGAAGCCTCTGCAGAAATCTTCTAATCCAGCCTACTGACATTGAAAAATACGAGCTTTTAATGAAGTACACTGGCGACCTGGTTAATTTAGCGGAAAGAAATCAAAAACAGGAAACTGTGGAAACTAATAAAAAAGTCTATAATTTATATGAACAGATTTATAGTGTAATTAAAAATTTTTCGGCAACAGAAACAGGGTTTTAAAAGAGGCTGATGCAAATGACTAATTTAAACCGCAAAAAAACAACTGAAAAAGCTCCATGAACAGAGGAGGGCTAACACCCGTGAAAAAATTGACAAAGCAATACAGAGGCTTTTGAAAGCAAATAAATATATAAATTTTAATAGCGTTGCTGAAGAGGCGGGGGTTAGTAAGGAGACCTTGTATAATAACGAAGATATTAGAGAACGGATTGAAGGGTTTAGGAATGAACAGGCTCAAGTCCCACACCTGGGCAGGTAAAAAGGGAATTAAATGAAAATAACAAGGATGCTTTAATTGCTTCCCTTAAAAGAAAGGTTAAAAAGCTTGAAGAGGAAAACAAGCAGTTAAGAGAACAACTGAAAGCTAGTTACGGTGACATTTATAAACAAATATAAATATTGTAGTGTAATAAGTAAATAGTTACCGAACACTACATACAGAATGCGTAATAAGTTTAATTAAAGATAACGGAACAAAAATATTTATATTGGCATCAAATAAGAAAAAAGGTATGGGGAGAAGTGAGATATATAAAATTTATTTAGAAATAATCTAATAACTATTTTATCTGGACTCTATTTTACTACATAAAGCATATACCTTGCATTAATTTTTTCACACGGCATCGAAGGCGAAGGAATTGGAATATATATGGGGTTCTTAGAAATTAACGATTCGTGTCCTACTGAGTTTATTCCAGTATATACCATAGTTTTTACATTAATGGGTTTGGCATTGATAATCCTATTGGGATGCACGGTTTTAAATGTTAACGGAGTTGCATTTAGGCACTTTCTAACAATCATGCGAAACGGGTTTTTAAAAAGTGTGTTGTTTTAACCGACCGGGACACAGGGACGGAAGCAGAACAGCCAGCAGATAATCTAAGAAAAGAATATGAAGACGGCAAACTAATCAAGATTCAGATAACTGAAGAACAAACTTTCGAAAAGGATTTGTTTTCAGCCAATATTTTCCGGAAATTCAAATTCAGAAAGATAATTGCGTGGATTATTCTTATATATTTTTATATTCATTTTACGTAATCTTTTTACTTAAAGCGTACTTCAACCCCTGGTTTATTAATTATCAAAATATTCTCTGGTATAATATATCTGTAAAGGCCTTTATTTTATTGAGAGGTATTATACATGGATTTAACCCGGTAGATGTGGAGGAATTCAGGGTTTGCACCAGAGATACCCCGAGCGGGACGGCATGTACTTCCTGCCGCACCAAATCCCCCCAGTACAAACAAAAGCGGGCAATTGCCAGTGGTATTGGCCAGATATCCCTGTTTGTGGTGGACGAAAGAAGCGCCATCCAGTGGGTCCGGGCCAAGCTGGAGAAAAAGCGCCAAACCCTGCAAGAGTTAACGCCGCAGTTTTTAAAGGAAGTCAATTATATACGATGGGAAAAACAGCTGGAACTGTCAGAAATGCTGGACTAGAATTTCTTGCAGGATGAATAAGGTCGCTGGTATGTGCCCGATCCCAATAAGCAGGCCGACCTGGAAAACTACGGGATAAGGCTCTCTTGAGAGAATTTGAGCATTACAAGGAAGGGAAAGGGAAACTGAAGGTATTCCGGACTGAGGCAGTTCGGGCAGGATTTAAAGCATGTTGGAAAAACAAAGACTATCAAACTATTGTTAAAGTAGGACAGCGTATTCAGGAAGCGGTTATCCAGGATGATGCGTCCCTTCTGATGTATTACAACAACGCTCTGACAAGGACTGAATAATATATGTTTATTTAGATTAAAAAATAGGAGATGAATATCGTGAGAATGAAATCTAGCGGTTATGTTATTACCGCCAGCATTTCATCAATAAAAAATATTGTTTGTGATGAGGTGTGGCAGATAACTCGTTCTAATAAAAATATTCCTGGTACATTATGGGTGCCTGATCTGGCACCTAGCCCCGATTTGTACAGACAGTTTTTAAATCAATGGAAAGATAAGCCAGGTGAAGAATGGTGGCATTTTTATAAAAATCGGTTTGAACAAGAGTTAAAAACAGGCGAGAAGCTAAATGCGTTAAGAAAAATTTGGTACCTTGTTCAGTCAGGAAAAGTTATTGCACTGGTCTGCTTTTGTAAAGATAATAATTACTGCCACAGGTCTCTGGTTGGTGATTTTTTAAAACAATATGGCATAAGGGTGGAAGAATACACGAAAGATAGAACTATAAATGATGGTTATAAACAGTTAACTTTATTTGGGGAGAGTAAATAAATGATAATTTATACTATAGGTTTTTCAAAAAAGAACTTAAAACAGTTTATAACAAAACTAAAAAATGCACGTGTTAAAAAACTGATAGATGTGCGACTTAATAACACATCTCAGCTAGCAGGTTACGCTAAAAAAGATGACCTTGAATATGTTCTCAATCTTGTTGGTATTGAATACGAACACTATCCGGAATTGGCACCGACTAGTGAGTTGCTTAAAAAATATAAGAATAAAGAAATAACGTGGCAAGATTACGAAAAAGAGTATAACAATATTTTGTTGCAAAAAGATCCTTTAAAGATTTTAGATTTAACAAAGGAGGAAGGCTCCATTTGCTTGCTATGCTCCGAAGACAAACCAGAGAAGTGCCATAGAAGGTTACTAGCTGAATATTATTCTAACCATTTGCCCGGTGTTGAGATAGGGCATTTATAGGAGTATGTTTGGGGGGTATTTATTATTGCCTAATATTAGGATGGTATGTCTTGCTAATTCCAGAAAATTAGGGGGGCGTTGTATAGCTGGGATTGACCTCGATACTGGGAAATGGGTCAGACCGGTTAATAATGGTGGCTGTGAATTGTCGTTATATGATATTAATTATCAAGATGGTTCGGGGCTGTCAACATTTTTGT
>DDHO01000040.1 GCA_002352935.1 Firmicutes bacterium UBA1874 | reverse complement strand
TGCGGCCCCTTGGATGGAAAAGTCCTTTGGATTTCCTTGCTGATTTTTCTGCCGGTTGTGTCACATATGTTTGACAACCCTACAGCAATGTATATCTGATTTTTAACGCTCTTTAAGTCAAGTTTCTGTTTTTTTCATCTGCTTGATCCAGATCTACGATAATTATTTCGGAACCTATTTTTTTAACTGCTTCCCAAGGTATTATTAATTGCCTTTTGTCAGACCAAAAGCCCATAATATTTCCCTTGCCGGGTACTACAATAGATTCTATTTTACCGTTTATTCCATCTATTATTAAATCGGAATCTCCAATTGTACCAAGGCGGGCTCCGTCAAACAAATTAACAATTTCTTTACCGAACATTTCACTTAATTTCATGCGATCACCTCTTTATAAATTATTTTTTAAACTGTAGTAAAAATTCATAAGAAAAGGCTGTAATAATGCCATCACTAAAGAGATCCCAGCAAGGGTATTGACTTCCACACCCCAAAAATTAAATTTTCCAGGTACCGACAGTTCCAAAAAAGATATAATGGTTACTAAAGATATATAAATTCCGCCCGCAATGCTAGCCAATTGGGCTAAGGCTTGAGAAAAAGGCGTTTCAACAACATCGGTAGGCACCTCGATACCTCTTATTCTGGAGTTTAATTTTTGTTTATTTCTAATTGCATAATAAACAAATAATAACAGGCAAAGGCCAAGAAAAATTTTCGTCATACTTTGTCCCTCCTTCCTTTGTACTAATATTTATGTTTGACAGAAAGGAGTTATACAAAAATTATCTATTTAGCATAAAAAAAAACCGATTTAGAAACAACCCGGTTAAAATAAAATTACTATTTTTAAACTATACCCCAGTATGACCAAAGCCGCCTGTTCCTCTATCACTTCCTTCCAGTTTTTCCACATTCGTAAAACATGCTCTGATAATTTTCTGAAATACCATTTGTGCTATACGATTACCTCGCTTTATGGTTACCTCGTTCCTTCCTAAATTTATAAGTATGACTTTTATTTCTCCCCTGTAATCAGCATCTATCGTTCCCGGAGAATTTAAAACAGCAATGCCGTATTTTGCAGCCAGGCCGCTGCGGGGCCTTATCTGGGCTTCATAACCATCAGGAATAGAAATTTTTATTCCCGTAGGTATAAGCTCTATATCGCCCGGTAATATTTTAACCTCGTCATTAACAGCAGCATATAAATCTACTCCACTAGATGAATTAGTCATATACGCAGGTAAAGGCAGATCTTTACACGAAGACAATTTTTGAATACACACCTTTATGTCGGCACTAGTACGTTCCAACTCCAGCACCTCTTTTTAGAATTAAACTCGTGCGGTTTTCAACAGCTGTTGAAAATCAAACTTTATCGTCTCTGTGGGACCTATAGCGCTTAAAGAAAACAGGCGGGGCACCAGCAGTTTGTTTGCAAGTTCCTGTACCATAACCGGAGTAACCCCGGAGATATTGGAAAGTGTCTCCTCTATTGTAACGACCCGGCCGAAATTAAACTCATTTTTAGCCAGACGGCTCATTCTGTTAGCTACATTTTCCATTCCCAGCATCAAATTTCCTTTAATTTGGTTCTTTGCCCTTTCTAATTCTTCCTTACTAATGCTTTCTTTTTTAATTAAGGAAATTTCCTTAAGTATCATTTCTATAACCTTCTGTACGTTACCGGGACTTGTACCAGCGTATACAGTAAAAAGGCCGCTGTCTAAATATGTAGCATGATAGGAAAAAATAGAGTACACAAGCCCTTTTTCTTCACGAATTTCCTGGAAAAGACGTGAACTTATGCCTCCACCGAGGATAGTATTTAAAATATAAAGTGTATATATTTCTTCATCTTTTTGAGATAGACCCGGAGTCCCCATACATAACTGCACCTGTTCCGTATTTTTAACTTTAAAACATACTTTAGAATGAAAGGTTGGCAAATCCTCTGCTCTGGGTTCTTTTAACCGGGGAAGTGATTTAAATATATTTCCCAGATCTCTAACCACCTTATCGCTGTTGATTTTTCCCGTTACGGTTATAATGATTTTGTCAGCAGTATAATTCTTTAAAAAATATCTTACAATATCTTCCCTTTTCATTTTCCTAATCGTTTCTTGGGAGCCTAATACGGGCCTTCCTAAAGGGTGCCCATTCCATACCGTGCTTGCAAAAAGATCATGAATTAATTCATCGGGAGAGTCCTCATACATCATTATTTCTTCAAGTATTACCTTTTTCTCACGTCTAATGTCATGTTCATCCATAAGAGAGTTAAAAAACATATCAGTAAGTACATCTACTGCCAAGTCAAGGTGTTCTGCCAGCACCTTGGCATAAAAACAAGTATATTCCTTAGTTGTAAAAGCATTTAATACACCTCCGACCCCATCCAACTCCTCAGCTATTTGTTTTGCCGTTCTAGTCTTGGTGCCCTTAAAAAGAAGGTGCTCTAAAAAGTGAGATACACCGTAAACCTCCGGCTGTTCGTCTCGGGAACCTGAAAGAATAAATATCCCAGCAGCTGCTGAATAAACATAAGGTATTTCTTCAGTAAGTATGCGCACTCCGTTGGGAAGAGTTTCTTTGCGGATCATGCTTAACCTCCTTCACGATAACTATTCCTTATTCGAGGTATCCCGGAGTTATCCTTTTTTATTTTGTAATATTTTACGGTGTATTTCATAACTAGATAATTTCCGATACTTTGCCAAGTTTATAGTTATTTTCCTTGAAAAAAGAAATGATTTCCGGAAGCGCACTAACAGTTTGGGGTGTGGGATGCATGAGAATAATTGCACCATTATGTGCTTTTGTCTTTATTTTTTGAATTATTTCTTCGGAAGTCGTATCCTCACGCCAATCAATTGTATCTACACTCCAAAGAATAGTCCGATGATTAAGGTCCTGAGCAGCAAGCAAGACATGCTTGTTTGCTTCCCCGTAAGGAGGCGCAAACAAATTGGTTTCCATTCCTGTTATATCTTTTAAAATTTGTAAAGTCTTTTCAATTTCTTTACGGTTCCCTGCTCTGCTGAGATTATTGGGGCTGGCATGAGAATACCCGTGATTCCCTAACTCATGGCCCTTTTCAGCAATGCGTTTAGTTAACTCGGGATTATTCGCAGCCCATCTTCCGGTAATAAAAAATGTAGCTTTTACATTATTTTTCTCTAATATTTGCAGCATATCCGGAATATAGTTTTCTCCCCAATCAACATTAAATGTAAGGGCAACAGCCTTTTCGTCAGTATTTCCTTGATAAATTGGAGCTGCTGTTTCAACAAAATCATTTGAAGACAAGGTCTGGTAAACATTTATACCTAACACGGAAAGTATTGCGACTATTACGGCAAACCGAATGATTACCCTTTTTTTTAAAAATAATATTTTCATTTTTAACCCCCCAACTTTTTCAGTACAGCTCTTTTAATCGTATTCATAAAGATACAGGATATTCCAAGGGGGGATAAGAGTTATCTAGAAACTCTATACAATTTAAAAAAGCCAAACCGAATGGCTGGCTTTAGATAAACCATCTATTTTTCATTTAACCTCCTACGCCGCTGTTTTATCTTTTTAGAATCTTTTGCTTTAGGACCTTTTATATTTTTATCCCCAACAATTGCCTCTTTTCTTGATAATTTCAATCTTCCTTGTTGATCGAAACCTATTGCTTTAACTACTATTTTATCCCCTACAATTGCCACGTCCTCTACTTTCCCTATTCTTTCATCCGCCAACTGCGAAATATGGACCAAACCTTCTTTTCCGGGTAGCCCAAGCACTCCTGGGATAATTTCTACAAAAGCTCCAAAGTCAGTTGTCCTGGTAACAGTTCCGGTATACACCTTTCCAATCTCGACTTCCTGGGTAAGATTATTGATTAATTCTACGGCTTTTCGAGAGCCTTCTTGATCTACCGAAGCGATAAAAATACGTCCGTCATCTTCGATATCGATATCTACTCCCGTTTCTTCGATAATTTTCTTAATCGTTTTACCTCCGGGACCGATTATATCTCTTATATTATCCGGATCTACCTTCATACGAATAATGCGAGGAGCATAAGGAGACAGCTCAGCCCTAGGTTCTGATATTGTTTGTTTCATAATGTTAAGAATATACATTCTCCCTTCCTTTGCTTGCTCCAATGCTTTCTGTAAAATTTCTTGACCGATTCCCTCGGTTTTTATGTCCATCTGCAGGGCAGTAATACCGTTTGCTGTTCCTGCTACTTTAAAATCCATATCCCCTAATGCATCTTCCATTCCCTGAATGTCAGTAAGTACTTCTACCTGTTCTGCTTCCTTAATTAAGCCCATTGCAACACCAGCAACCAAGCTTTTCAGCGGAACACCTGCATCCATGAGTGATAAAGAACTGGCGCAAACGCTAGCCATTGAAGTAGAACCGTTGGAAGAAAGAACCTCGGAAACCAGTCTAATAGTATAAGGGAACTCTTCCTCATCCGGCAAAAGCGGTTCCAGCGCTTTTTCTGCCAAAGCTCCATGTCCGATTTCTCTTCTGCCCGGACCCCTTATTGGCCTTGTTTCACCTACACTGTAAGAAGGAAAATTATAATGATGCATAAATCTTTTTGTCTCTTCCACATCCAAACCATCTAAAATCTGTTCATCGCTGACAGCGCCCAAGGTAGTAACAGTAACAACCTGGGTTTCTCCCCTGGAAAACAAGCCGCTACCGTGGGTCCTGGGAAAGATTCCTGCTTTGCATTCAATGGGTCGAATTGTCGTAGGAGCTCGTCCATCAACCCGAATTCTTTCTTCTAAAATCATTTTTCTCATTTGTTTTTTTTCTAAATTATAGAAAATAGATTTTATATTTCTCTCATAATTAGGATACTTGTCGGCTATATTATCATATTTCGCAGCTATTTCCTGTATTATTGCCTCTATTATTTCCCTGCGCTGCCTTTCTCGTTCTAATTTTGCCCACTTTTCATTTCTGCTTTTTTTAAGGTACTCATTGATCCTGCCTAATGCAAGCGGGTTAACGAGCTCTTCTAATTCACTGTAATCAACTTTTTCCACATCCCGTTTTTTCTTTGCCAAGCCCATTTCTAAAGCTTCTTCACGAAAAACGTTTATAAAATGAACTATTTTCTTGATTTCCTCGTGTGCTTTTAAAATACCTTTCAAAACTATCCCTTCAGAAACTTCACTAGCACCCGCTTCGACCATTATAATAGCCTTTTCAGTTCCGGCTACGGTTAGATTTAACTTGCTTTTTTCGCTATTTTCTAATTCAGGGTTAATTACAAGCTTTTCGTCTACATAAGCGATATTTACCGCACCAATAGGCCCTTCAAAAGGTATATCTGAAATAGCTAATGCAGCTGAAGCACCTATTAGAGCAGCTATATCCGGAGGGTTATTTTGATCGACACAAAATACTGTTGCAACAATATGAATTTCATTACGATAATTCTCAGGAAATAAAGGCCTGAGCGGCCTGTCTATTAAACGGCTGGTTAAGACAGCTTTTTCACTCGGCCTGCCCTCCCTCTTAATAAAACCACCAGGAATACGACCTACAGCGTACAACCTTTCTTCATAGTCAACCATTAAAGGCAAAAAGTCAATCTCTTCACGAGGGCTTTCCGAAGTTGTTGCCGTAACCAATACTACCGTATCTCCATAAGTTACTAAAACAGCTCCATTTGCCTGTTGTGCAAAATTGCCAGTTTGTAAAATTAAATCTCTTCCTGCCAAATGTAATTTTTTTTCTAAAACGGGTCTATTGCTCATAGGTTGAGTTATTAATACCTCCTTTACAAAAGTAATTGTATCGAAAATTATTATTTTCCGAAATTTTCTCCAAATCATTACATTATTTTTATTATATTTTATCAAATTTGTAAACACCAAAAGTTAAAAAGAGCGGGGTTTCCGCTCTTTTATCTTCGCAAGCCCAACGCTTTAATAAGCGCTTGATACCTTTCGGCATCATTCCTTTTGAGATAGTTAAGAAGCCTTCTTCTTTTTCCTACCATTTTTAGCAGCCCACGACGAGAGTGATGGTCTTTTTTATGAACTTTAAGATGCTCCGTAAGATGGTTTATTCTTTCAGTGAGTATTGCTATTTGAACTTCCGGAGAACCCGTATCCTCGCCATGCAGTTGGTATCTTTCAATAATTTTTTCTTTGGCCTCAACTGTTAAAGTCACTGCGTACACCTCCTGGTTTGAAAAATCGCCACAAGCCAAGGAAAACGCCGGAGTTACGCAAACCCTAGCCGGTGGTTCAATTCTACTTAAAAACCTTTTTATAATTATAAAGTATCCGGAACTATTAATCAAGTTATTTGCCAATAATCATAGTGTCAATATACTGT
>DDHO01000018.1:531-5641 GCA_002352935.1 Firmicutes bacterium UBA1874 | reverse complement strand
CCGGGCAAGATGCCCATGGAGGTGAAGGTTTATGACAGTGACCGGCGTACAGTGTGGGAAGAACGAAGGTAAAACGCCGGTCCCGGCGGGTGAAATATTTGACCGGAGAAAAGGAAAAATAATCGTCCTGGGGTTGGGAAACACGCTGGTGAGCGATGACGGAGCAGGGGTCAAGGCTGCACGGCTGCTGCAAGCGCGGTTGAAAGACCCGCGCTTGGTAGTTGAAGAGCTGGCAGCCGGTGGAATGTACCTGGTTGAAGCGCTGGTAGGTTATGAGGCGGCACTTTTAATAGATGCTTTTAAGACGGAAGGAAAAAGGTACGGGGAACTCTACCAATTGGACATTTCCCGGGGAGAAGAACCCCTTTCATCTTCCGGTGTTTCTTTTACTCACGGGATGGGCCTCAAAAAAGCCCTCGACCTTGCCCGTTTCCTGGACCTGCCCCTTCCTGGCAGGCTGGAGATTTACGGAATAGGAGTAAAGGATACGCTCCATATAAGTGAAGAATGTACTCCGGCTGTGGAACGGGCACTGCCTGACATTGCCGACACCCTTGCAGAGCGCGTGAAGACGATTATGAAAGATATGTAAGCAAGAGCTTTGGATTTTTTCTGTTTTTATTGTTGCCTGGAAAGTGAAAATCATTAATGATTAGAAAAAGGGAACCCTTTCTTAAGCGGGTTCCCTTTTTGTTTTTTCTAGAGGATAATTTACACTTACGTGTAAATATAGATAAAAGCTAAACTGACCGTTTATCTAAGAAAGGTGGCTTATTCAATGTTTAAGATTAAAAATAAAATTTACTGGGTAGGTGTTAGGGACTGGGAAATAAAAAAGTTTCATGGGGAGGAATATTCAACTCACCGGGGATCAACTTATAATTCCTATTTAGTCAGGGACCAAAAAACGGCACTTGTAGACACGGTATGGACGCCCTTCGCTAAAGATTTTGTTGAGCAGTTGGAAAACCATGTTGGTCTAAGGAACATCGACTTGATCGTGGTTAACCACACGGAACAAGATCATGCCGGAAGCCTTCCCTATATTATGGAAAGAAACCCGGATATACCTGTTTACTGCACTAAAAACGGGGCGAACATGATCAAGGCGCACTTTCACAAGCATTGGAATTTTAAAATTGTCAAAACCGGAGACACCGTTGATCTTGGAGATTATAAGCTGGTTTTTGTGGAAATGCCCATGCTTCACTGGCCGGATTCCATGGCAACCTACGTTTCGGGGGCAAACGTCCTTTTTTCTAACGATGCTTTTGGCCAGCATTATGCTTCACCTTTCTTATTTGACGATGAGGTGGCACAAGATGAGTTATATCAGGAGGCAATAAAGTATTATGCCAATATCCTGACTCCTTTCAGCCGCCAGGTAAAAAGCAAAATTAAAGAAATTGAAGCTTTAAAGATACCGATTGATATTATCGCACCAAGCCATGGAATCATCTGGCGATCAAAGCCCCTGGATATAATAAAAAAATATAACGAATGGTCAGATAACTTCCATGAGGGGACGGCAACTATTTTATATAATACGATGTGGGGAGCTACAAGAAAGATGGCCCAATCAATTGCTGCGGGCTTAGAAAAAGGGGGTATACCCGCTAAACTTATCAACCTCGGAAAATCCGACAAGAGCGATGTCGTCACCGAAATCTTTAAATCCAAAGGGGTTCTCTTGGGAAGCTCGACAATTAACAGGGGGATACTCAGTGCTTCCGCAGAAATCTTGGAAATTATGAGGGGGCTGAAATTTAACGGCAAGGCGGGTGCTTCCTTCGGGTCTTATGGCTGGAGCGGTGAATCGCCGGGAATAATTGAAGAAAGGCTGGCGGGGGCGGGCATAAATATAATCCGGGAAGCACTTAAAATAAAATATAATCCGGGGCCTCAAGAATTAGATGCATGCGAGAGTTTTGGAGAGCAGGTAGCAGGGGAAATTAAAAAGCTCGGGAATAATTAGAAGAATTGAGATGTTACCATGCCGTTAAATACTTTCTTCAGAAACTAAGGAACTTTAAGGACTTGATTACGTCAACAGTAGTAAAAAATAAGATTTATGACGTTTTAAGGAGGGCTGTTTTTTTGCGCCTGGTAAGGTGGGGTCTTATTTTAACCGCTTTGTTTCTTTTTTTAATAGTACAAATGGGGTGCGGTTCCAATGAGAGCAACTCACCTGTTGATGAAGGCCGGTGGGTTACCGTGGATGCTAACCTGGCGGAACTGCGGGAAATTCAAGAGGAAGTTGACCGTGGGCATAGGCCGGGGTTGCTGGACCCACTCCAGTGTGCAATGGAATTTGTTAACAGCAATTTAGGATTAAAAGGGAAGATTGAAAATTCCGAAGTTATAGATAATCAAGAAATGCTGGTCAGAATGGAAATAGAAGGCCGGACGATCGAACTTAAAATGTTTCAACCTGTCCGGAAAGATGAAACCGGTATTTGGGCAGTTGAGAAATACCGTTATCTGGAAGAAAAACCGCAACTTCCTGTAAAAGAAGATCAGAAAATTAAAGTAACGCGATTGGAAAGCAAACCCGGTTTACTTGAGGTTGAAGGAATCGCGCAGGTGTACGAAGCTACCGTAAATTATGAAATTACCGACAGTGAAGGGGACATATTATACGAAGGTTATGTCACTGCTTCCGAAGGTGCGCCGGGGTGGGGTAAGTTTGAACTGTCCATTGCAGGAGATTTGGAGGAAGCCTCCATTTTAAGTCTTTTTACCCTGAGCGCTGAAGACGGAAGACGGGCCGGACAAACCGGCTATTTTATTAAACCTTTTGGTGAAGGTGAGATCATGGAAGTTATTCCTTCCCAAGGGAATACCCAGTATCCGGAAAATATTTTGGTAAAAGGAACTTTTAATTACTCGCCGCATACAATGGAAGAGTTTATGTTCAGTATAATGGGAGACGCGGAGATAACTGACTTGCGTGGGAACAAACTGCAGCCCGGAGATCTTGAAACAGGGGATAAGGTCACGGTTTGGTTGGAATACCCGGGCCTCATCCGGGAATCCATGCCCCCCGGGGCGGATGTGAGAAAAATTATGAAACAAGCTGCGAATTAAACATTGCTATCCTTCAAATTCCTTTTGCGGTCAATAACGATACTCCTGGAACAAATTTCTTTGGTATTGGATTCGGTATGGTATAGGAAGGGAAGTTTGGCGGAAGTGAAACCTTCGGTGTTTAAAAAATACGACATCAGGGGGAAGGCGGAAGAGGATTTTACTGACCCCGAGGTTGAGAAACTGGGAAGGGCGCTGGGAGCTTATTTTCGGAAAAAAGGACAGACTACGGCCCTAGTCGGCAGGGACAACCGGGCCCATTCCCGGCGGTTGAGGGATATGGTGGTAAGAGGTCTTGTCCGGAGCGGGTGCGACGTGCTGGATATCGGGGAAACGGTTTCTCCTGTTTTTTATTTTGCCCACCATTTATATCATGTTGGTGCTGGTGTGATGGTAACCGCCAGCCATAACCCTCCGGAAGACAACGGGTTTAAAATTTACTGCGGGGAAAGTACGATCTACGGAGAAGAAATACAGGAGATAAAGAGAATACTTGAGAGAAAAGATTTTGTGTTTGGAGAAGGGCATCTATACCTCAGGAATCCACGTGAAGATTATCTCCGGTATATTTGTGAGAAGGTCACGCTGGGACCCCGGAAGTTAAAAGTTGCGGTGGACTGCGGAAACGGGGCTGCAGGCTGCCTGGCTCCTGAGCTCTATGGGAGGATGGGCTGCGAGGTACTGCCTCTTTTCTGCGATCCCAACCCCACGTTCCCCAACCACCACCCGGATCCTACGGTCGCGGAAAACTTGAAGCACTTGCGGGAGCTGGTTGTTAAGGAAGGCGCCGATGTCGGGATGGCTTTCGATGGAGACGGGGACCGGCTGGGGGTGGTAGACGAGCGCGGTTCCGTTATCTGGGGGGATATGCTGCAGGTATTGTTCTGGAGGGAAATACTTCCCCGCTACCCCGGTGCCCGGGCTATTGTAGAGGTAAAGTGCAGCCAGGCCCTTGTAGAAGAAGTTAAAAGCATGGGAGGAAAACCGTTCTTTTATAAAACCGGTCATTCCCTGATTAAAGCCAAGATGAAAGAAACGGGAACCGTATTTACGGGTGAAATGTCCGGTCATTTCTTTTTTGCTGATGAGTATTTCGGGTTTGATGACGGCCTTTATGCCGGGACGCGCCTGTTGAGGATTCTGTCCCATGCCCAAAAACCCCTTTCAGAACTACTGGCAGATGTACCAAGGTATTACTCTACTTCCGAGACCAGAATTCCATGTGCTGAAGAATCCAAGAGACAAGTAATAAGGACAATGCATAACTACTTTAAGGAAAAAAAATGTTCAATAATAGACGTTGATGGTTTGCGAATCCAATTTTCGGATGGTTGGGGCCTGGTACGCGCCTCCAATACTCAGTCAATGCTAGTTGCAAGATGTGAAGCCAAAAGCAGAGAGGCTTTAAAAAGGATTGCCGGGCAGTTTTCCGCACTTCTCGAAGGCCATCCAGGAGTGGGAAAATTTAAGTGGGAGTTCCTGTTTGATAAATTCTTATAAAGGCTAAAGACCTCTATATTTATAGTACCTAATTAAATTTGAAATAAATATTTAAAACATTTTATTTAGCAGAAGGGTAAGGTTGTTATCGTTAATTATCGAAAGCCCACAAGACGAAGTTTTTTATTCCTACCAAAGCATTATGCTGATGAGGAGTTTATTCAGGAAACCATATTTATAACAATAGTTCATGTCTAAGATGAAATATTTAACGGTCAGTACCGCAGGTAATTATTAATTTCCCAGCTGTGTACCTGCTCGTTAAAGTCTAGCCACTCGTCTGTTTTTGCTTTGATAAAGACCTTAAAACTGTGTTTTCCAAGTGTATTGTAAACCAGTTCGCTTTTTTTCATTTCTTCTAAAGCAGTATAGAGATCCCGGGGAAATGGTCTCACGCCGTTCTCCTTCTTTTTACTTAAACACATGTTATCGAGGTTACCTTCTATGGGAGGAGGGGGGGAAATCCGTTTTGTGATGCCGTCCATCCCTGCGCTTAGTATACATGCAAATACGAGGTAGGGGT
>DDHO01000018.1:0-324 GCA_002352935.1 Firmicutes bacterium UBA1874 | reverse complement strand
ACATGCAAATACGAGGTAGGGGTTGGCTGTAGGGTCAGGGTTTCTGAGTTCCAGCCTGGTTCCTGCTCCCCTGGCAACGGGGATCCTGATCAGTGAGCTTCGGTTGCTTTCGGACCAGCAAATATTTACAGGGGCTTCGTAACCGGGCTGAAGGCGTTTGTAAGAATTTACTGTAGGGTTGCAGATAGCCGCGAGTTCTTCGGCATGCTCCAAAATACCGCCGATGTAGTGAAGCGCGGTTTCACTGAGCTGCAATTCTGTGTCAGGGTCGAAGAAAGAGTTTTTACCATCGGCAAAAAGGGACTGGTTACAGTGCATTGCATT
>DDHO01000077.1 GCA_002352935.1 Firmicutes bacterium UBA1874 | reverse complement strand
ACATATGTTTGACAACCCTACACCTGTTAATTTTCTAATTTTTTAATTTATTGGGAGGTGTAATTAAAAGAAAGGTGAGAAATGACGAGTAAACAAAGCAAAAGAACAATTTATTCACTCTCCCTTTTTTCCCCGCCCCTGAGGTTACCCCTGGCAAGGGAGGCGAATATCCCCAAAAAACAGAGCACCGTTAAGATGACAAAGGCAGTTGTGATGCTCCTTAGAAGCATGTCCGGCTGCGCCTTGTCAAGTTCCATATTTCCCACGTAAAAAGCCATTATCAGAGAGACAATAGCCATACTAATGGTTTGACCGCTTAAGCGCATTGTACCCACGGCGGATGAGGCAACACCGTAATATTTTTTGGATACTGAACTCATAATGGCGTTGCTGTTGGGAGAAGAAAATAAAGCCAGCCCCGTCCCCAGGACCAGCAGGACGACTACTAGAAACCACAATGGGCTTTTCGCCCCTACCAAGGTAAACATGAATAGTGCTGTAGTCGTGACGGCCATCCCGATGGACGCCACCACCCTGGGTTCGATTCGGTCCGAAAGAGTGCCGGCCACCGGTGATAAAAATGCCATGACCACCGGCTGCGCAAGGAGCACGAAGCCGGCTTTTTGAGAATCTAAACCCAGAATCACTTGCAGGTGAAGGGACAAAAGAAATGACACTGCAAAAGTCGCACTGTAATTTATAAGAGCCGCCACATTGGAGAAGGCAAATATTACATTTTCCTTGAAAAGCCGCAGGTTTAGCAGGGGGTTGACATGAGCGACCTCAAATTTAATAAAAATAATAAGCAGAACCGTTCCCAGTACTAACATATACTTTGCGACTGCAGTGCCTGTTATGGAAGAGATCCCGTACATAAAAGCAGTAAAACCCGCAGAGTAAAGAAGCGCCCCGGTGATATCAAATTTTTCACCCTCTCCTCCCTTCCACTCTTTTTGGAGTCTCATTAACACGATGACGGTAGCAGCCGCTCCCATTAAAGCGCTGAAATAAAAAATGGAGTGCCAACCAAAGTTGTGGTTCAGGGCACCGCCCAGAACGGGACCCAGCGACAGGCCGATATATACCGAAGAAATACTAATCCCCAGACCCCTGCCGCGATTTTCTGGAGAAAATGCAGAAGTAAGAATCGCCATAGATGTAGCAAAAATAAAGGCGCTTGCCGTGCCCTGCATAACCCTGCACAATATCAACACTTCAACCGACCAGGCCAGAGCACATAAAAGTGAGAAGAACGAGAAAAGCATGAGGCCCAGCACAAAAATCTTTTTGCGACCAACTATATCCGCTAACCTACCTACCGGCAGCAGAACAGCCGCCGATGCCAGCAGGTAGCTTGTAACCACCCAGTTCAGCAGCAGGGTGGTGCTCCGAAATTCCCTCCCGATGTCGGGAATGGCAAGATTTATGGAGCTGCTCATAAAGGGGACAAGAAATGAAGCCATGGTGGCCGCAATCAGTGCATATTTCTTTTGAGAATAATCTGCCATATATGTATCTCCCTCTTACAGGTTGTCAGTATTTTCACTTGCTTTTTTTGACAGTATTTTTAAAAACTGTCCCCGTTATTTATTAAAAGGACCAAACTTTTTGATAAAAAAGGAAATTCTCACGCCAAATTTCCGTGTAAAACCCATTAAGGGAAGGCCAGGAAGCGGTATCTGCACAATTAATTAATCAAAATTTTATAATTGATTTGCCTGCAACCCATCTCCGAAGCGGTACTGTATTGCCTCAGATAGATGGTATGAATTTATAGCTTCTGCCCCCTCTAGGTCCGCTATGGTTCGGGCAACTTTCAGAACCCGGTCGTGAGCGCGCATGGAGAGGCCGAGTTTTTGAAAAGCTTCCCGAAAAAGCTGCTTTGCTGACCTTTCCAGGCTGCAGTACTTTTTTATATGAATATTGTTCATTTGGGCGTTGCATAAGACCCTTTTATTTTTAAACCGACTTCGCTGAATCAGGCGGGCCTGTTCTACATTTTTTTTAACAGCTGCTGAACCTTCGCACGCCTGTTCCCTTTCCAAATCGCTGTATTCCAGCCTCGGTACTTCGATTTGGATATCTATACGGTCTAAAAGGGGCCCGGAGACCTTATTTTGGTAGCGGCTAATTTGGTAAGGAGTACACCTGCATTCCCTGGACTGATCCCCTAAATTGCCGCAAGGACAGGGGTTCATGCTTGCTACGAGCATAAAGTCTGCCGGGTAAATCACACAAGCGGATGCACGCGAAATAACCACCCGCCGTTCTTCCAGCGGCTGGCGTAGAGCTTCCAGCACTGCTCGCTCAAATTCGGGCAGTTCATCTAGGAAAAGCACACCGCAATTAGCAAGGCTTATTTCTCCGGGTCGCGGGTTTTTTCCGCCTCCCACTATACTAACGGCAGAAGCTGAATGATGGGGTGCTCTAAAAGGGCGCTGGGTAATAAGGGGTTTTTCCCGGGAAAGCAGGCCAGCAACACTGTATATTTCGGAAGTCAGCAGGCATTCATCCCTGGACATAGAAGGAAGTATGGAAGGAAGTCTTTTAGCAAGCATGGTTTTGCCGGAACCAGGCGGGCCCACAAAAAGAAGGTTATGGCCGCCTGCAGCCGCAACCTCCAGGGCTCTTTTGGCAGTTGCCTGACCTTTGACCTCAGCTAAATCCGGCAAATATGTTTCTTTAATATTGCTTAAAAATTCCTCATGGTCTGCTTCAATTTTTTCCAATCCAGATTCTTCTCTAGCAAATGCCACCAGATCCTTTAGGGTCGGCACGGCAAGTACCTGCTCAGGCTCAACAAGCGCTCCTTCCAGCGCGTTTTCCACGGGGAGTATAAACTTACTATGTGCATCAATTTTTTTCACGGCAGATACCATGGGAAGTACGCCCGAGACAGGCCGAACAGCACCGTCAAGCGATAACTCTCCCAGCAAAACATAGTCGTACAGCGACTGTGCGGGAATTTGCTGGGTCGCTAAAAGAATCCCGGCAGCAATAGGGAGATCGTAAAGGGGGCCTTCCTTTTTGAGTTCGGCCGGTGCCAGGTTGATAGTTATCCTCCTGTGAGGAAATTCTAATCCGGAATTCTTGATTGCCGCCCTTACCCGTTCTTTGCTTTCCCTAATGGAAGCATCAGGCAACCCCACTATATCAAAAGCAGGCAGACCCCCGGAAATATCAACTTCTACCTTCAATATATAACCCTGCAATCCCTGCAGGGTACAGCTCTTGACTACGGAAAGCACTTGGTGACCTCCTTGGCGTTTTAACCTTCTATTCTGTTTGCGGCCATCTAGTTCCTTCCCTTTTAGTCGAAAAATACCAAAAAGGCATTCTATATTGCTGGGTAGCTAATTCAACTCCTCTCTTTAGTTTACTTTTTAAATAACATTAAAATAAAATATAAAACCTTTGACTCGTTTAGCACACAGTTATTGCACTTTAAATATGAAAGAATTTATAATATTATCGTACAGCTCCTGGAGGAGGAAGGCCAAATTGAAAACCAAAAAAGTCATACTGGAGTGGTTTTGCACCATTGCTCTAGCAATTTTTTTATCTCTTGTTGTCAAAAATTATATTGCTGAAGCCAGGTGGATTCCATCTGAATCAATGCTTCCTACTATAAGAGCGGGAGACCGGCTTTTAGTGGACAAAATAACGTACAAATTTAAAGAAATAGAAAGAGGCGATATTGTCGTATTTAAACCGCCTCCGTCTGCAATAATTAATAAGGATGAAGTTTTTATTAAAAGAGTCATTGCCCTGCCGGGCGAGACTATATCTATTAAAAACGGTGTTGTTTTTATTAACGGGGCACCCCTAGCGGAACCATATATCAATGAAGAGCCCAGAAAAAATTTCGGCCCCCTTACGATTCCCGACAACCATATCTTTGTGATGGGGGACAACCGCAATTATAGTTATGACAGCAGGTTTTGGGGACCTCTACCGATTGACAACTTAATCGGCAAAGCAGAACTTCGGTATTTTCCTTTGACCACTATAAGAACTTTTTAAAGCCAAAAATCGCTTGAATTTTAAGCCAGGACAGGGGCGTGGTCACCTGCAGCCTGGCTTTGTTTTAGAAAATTCAAAACCAAAGTATAGCTCCTTTTTATAACTCTCTTCTTCCCTGGTACATATAAAAAACCGTCTAAGTACCTATTTCCCAGGAATTCAGATACTCTTTCTGCTCCGCAGTCATTTTTTCCGTTTCTACTCCCATGCTGCTGAGTTTAAGCCTGGCTACTTCAGCATCTATTTGCTCCGGAACGGAATAAACGTCTTTTTTAAGATTACGGCCTTCCTTAACCAGGTATTCTACCGACAGCGCCTGGTTGGAAAAACTCATATCCATTACATCAGCAGGATGCCCTTCTCCGGCAGCTAGATTTACCAACCGGCCTTCCCCAATAACATAAACTTTTTTCCCGTTTTTCATGGTATATTCTTCCACATTTTCTCTCACGGTTTGTTTTCTTATGGACAGCTCCTGCAGGGCCTCAAGGTTAATTTCTACATTAAAGTGCCCGGCATTACTTAAAATGCAGCCGTCTTTGAGATTTTCCAGATGCTCTTTATCAACAACATGAATATTGCCCGTAGCCGTGACAATAAAATTGGCTTTAGCAGCAGCTTTCAACATGCTCGTTACCTCAAAACCGTCCATAACGGCTTCTAAAGCTTTCACCGGTTCGGTTTCCACAACCGTAACTCTGGCACCCATTCCCCGGGCTCTTGCTGCGATTCCCCTGCCGCACCAGCCGTAGCCTACCACAACAAAGATGCCTCCTGCAATTAAGTAATTTGTAGCACGTAAAATTCCGTCTATGGTGGACTGTCCCGTTCCGTAACGGTTGTCAAACATATGCTTCGTAAGAGCGTTGTTAACAGCAATTATAGGGTACATTAAATAATTGTTTCTCGCCATTGCCTTAAGACGGGTGACACCTGTTGTCGTTTCCTCAGTACCACCTATTACATTGTTCAGCAGTTCCTTTCTTTGACTGTGCAGCGTATTTATAAGATCTGCCCCGTCATCCACAGTAATATGTGGTTTTAGATCCAGCACCTGGTTCATGCGTTTATAATACATTTCCTTATTATCCCCGTGCTTGGCATATGTTTTTACACCGAAAACTTCATTTAAAGCTGCCACAACATCGTCCTGGGTGCTTAGCGGATTTGAGCCGCATAAAGCCACTTCAGCTCCCCCGTCTTTGAGGGTACATAACAAATTGGCGGTTTTGGCAGTTACATGTAAACAAGCAGCTACGCGAATACCGTTCAAGGGTCTTTCGATTTTCCACCTTTTTGATATACTGTCCAAAACAGGCATCTTATTTCTAGCCCACCTAATTTTCTGTTCACCGTATCGTACCCGTTTTTCCTTTGACTCTATATTTGTAATCATGCTTAATATTATCCTCCCTTTCTGGTTTATAAACTTTTGCGGTCGATTCCTTATCTTTTCTTCAGAAACCATTATTACCTTCTTCGGCTTTTTAATTCTACATCATACCGCCATAACCTACCTCCCATGCCCAACAAAAGAGCTATTTTTTTGAAGGGTTATTAACAATATGGTGATACCAATTTTATAAACCCCAAATCTCTGAATAAAATTCCAGGAATTAAACTTCTTATAAGCACTAAATTTAAGAAAATATACAAAATTTTATTTCGGGGACGTTGTTATTTCAGTTGAATTGTTGCTCTCTAACCGTTAACATTAATAAAAACTGCAAAATAAGGGGAGAGGATTAAGGTGGGGCAGGTTCAACTAATAGTAGACGGCATGACCGGCTGCGGAAAAACCACATTAGTTAACCTGATTTCCGAGGAATTAAATCTGGAAGTCATGGAGGAAAAATTTAGAGATCCGTATGATTTGCTTAAGAAATTTTCCGAAGACCCTAAATGGTGTTACCCTATGCAGTTAAATTTTTTAATAACCAGGTACGTTCAGTACCTCGTTGCCTCAGAAACCTACAATTACATACTCGACCGCAGCATTTACAGTGACATAATATATGCCAGGCTTTATCGTGAAAAAAACTATCTAACCTGCAAGCAGTTCGAGGAATACTTTTCTTTATACAAAAAACTAGTTGAGTCCCTGAAAGCACCAAGATACATGGTCCTTTTAACCTGTCCTTTTGAAGTCATAATGTCAAGAATTAAGCAGAGAGGAAGAGCAGACGAGCTGCAGTTGGGTGAAGGCTACTGGAAGTCACTATACGTTTCTTACGCCAAACATATAAAAAACATTATGCAGAAAAACCTCTTTAAGTATCTCCTCATCGACACTGAAAAATTTAACTTGGTGAATAATCAAAAGGATAAAGATCAAGTGGTTAAATTAATTAAAGGAGTTCTTAGTACCAGCAGTTCCGAAACTCAGCAGCCAGATTTTAAGCATTAAAATTTAATGCTGGACAAATTGGCCCTGTTCTAATATTACAAAGTTTTAGGCAATTAGAATTTTACTTGATCATCAGCAACTCTCAGATTCATCGTTATATTTTCAAAACCGGTCTCTCTAAAAAGAAAGGAGTTTAGTCAATGAAATTTTCCCCTGCCTGCGGTGCTTCAGGAATCGGCAGTTTGCCTTTTACCACTCCGGAAGAAGCGATGGCTTTAATAAGAAGATATCTACCCGAAATGCCCCACTGGCCCCAGCTCCCCAAACGCGGCAAAAAAGAGCATTTCATTTACCAGTTCTTGAATCCCCTGGTGGAAATGGGTATAGTTTTTACAGAAAATGAACATATTTTATTTGATACTCAGGGCAACAATTGGGAGAACAGCCTGACGGACTTCTATAGTAACTATCTCCTTGCACAAGAAGGTAATTCCCACTCCCTCGAACAATTTGCCATACCCCCGGCTTCTGCTGCCGGTTTTTATGCGTTTTTAAAAAACATTGCTCAAAACCCGGCTAATACCACATGGGTTAAAGGGCAGCTCGCAGGGCCCTTGTCCGTGGGCCTCAATATTACTGACATCCAAAAAAGGCCTGCCTACTATAATCCCCAAATGAAGGACTTGCTTGTAAAAGCACTGGCTTTGCAGGCCAGGTGGCAGGCTGTTGAGCTCGGTAAACTGGGTTTCCCGGTAATGATTTTTGTGGACGATCCCGCGCTTTCTGCAATCGGTATTTCAACGTATATTACACTCACCAAAGAACAATTAGTAAAAGATTTGAAAGAAATAGTTTCTGAAATACAGGCCGGAGGAGCAGTTGCCGGGGCTCACTCCTGTGCCGGTATTGATTGGTCAATTTTGCTAGAAGCTGGATTTGAAGTAATAAGCTTTGATGCTTATGGATATTTCTCTTCCCTGTTAGGGTACATTGAGCCCTTAAATAAATTTCTGGCAAAAGGGGGATCCCTTGCCTGGGGAATTGTTCCAACTAACCACGAGATACTTGAAATAAAGCTGTGTGACATCAAAACAATGTTTATGGAACAAGTTAAACAGTTGGCCCAAAAAGGTATCTCCGAAAGCTTACTGCTCCGCCAAACGCTAATTACCCCAAGCTGCGGCGCGGGAACTCTTTCGGATGCGGAAGCTCAAAAAATTTACAGCCTGGTTTACGAATTGTCTGAAGAACTGAGAAGAGAATTTAACATCTGCTAAGTACCGTTTAATTTCTAATTTTCTCCTTTGAGCCACTTTACCTAAAAACTAAAAAACGCCGCGATGGAGCCTAATATCGCAGGGCTTACCCGATTCGTCTGCATCCACAGCCACCACATCAAAACGGCAGGCTGTATCCAGCCCTTTACGAGCCAAGTAAAAGCCTGCCACTGCCCTTAATTTTTGCTCTTTTTTCCGTCCTATGGACTGTTCTGCCGGCCCGAAGGAAGAAGACTTTTTACATGCACGTACTTCAACAAATACCAGTTCCCCACCTTCTCGGGCAATAATATCTATTTCTCCCAGCCTGCAACGAAAGTTTCTTTCCAGTATTTTATAACCCATGTTGATGAGATATTTTAAAGCAGCCTTCTCCCCGCTTCTTCCTAAGTTCTGCCGTTTATAAGACATATCTTCATACCTCGCATGCTATATGTAACCGGTATTAACTTACTCAATTATAAAACCAAAAGCACGTTCAAGCAGTATTAAAAGCTAAAAGGGAAAAAAGTATGGGCAACGCTCATTGCCAAATCCGAAAGTGGTTTGGGATAAATGCCCAGAACAATGATTAATATTAAGGAAAATACCATTGCAATTTGCAAGCCGTTGGGAACCTTTATAATGCCGGAATTTTGCGGGGGTTCTTTCAAAAACATAACCTTTACAACCAGCAAGTAGTAATAAACGGAAACCATGCTCATGAGAACCGCCAGCAGGGCCAGCCAGATGTATCCTTTTTCTATTACAGCAATAAAAAGATACAGCTTCCCAACAAAACCGGCTAACGGCGGCAATCCGGCCAGGGATAGCAGGCAAAAAAGCATAACAACTGCCAGCAGGGGTGCACGCCGGTAAAGACCGCTGTAATCTTCTATTTTATGGCTCCCCGTGCTTGTTGACAGGGCTACAACCACCATAAACGCTCCCACATTGGTAAAAACATAAATTATAGAAAAAAACAGTATTGCGCCGATGCCCATGGAGGAAAATGCCACTATTCCCAGGAGAAGATAACCTGCCTGCGAAATGCTGGAATACGCCAGCAGCCTTTTTATATTCGTCTGGGGAATAGCAACCAGGTTTCCCAGTACCATAGTAAGCACGGAAAGTACGATCACCAGAGTAATCCAGTATTCCTGATACGCAGGGAAACCGATAAGAAAAATACGTACAAAAGCAGCAAGGGCCGCTGCTTTAGAAGCTACGGCAAGAAAAGCGGTTATCGGAGTGGGCGCTCCCTCATACACATCCGGTGCCCACATGTGGAATGGGACCAGCGAAATTTTGAAACCAAACCCGGCCAATAAAAAGATTATGCCCAGTGCCATCAGGGGCTGCATTGTCCCAGCCGCTAGCGTACTTGCAATTTGCTCAATAATTGTCGTTTTGGTCAATCCGTAAACAAGACTTAAGCCATAGAGGAGCAACGCAGAAGACATCGCGCTTAGAATAATATATTTTATACCTGCTTCACATGACTTGGCATCCTTCTTTTTAAAGCTGACAAGGATATAAAAGCTGATAGTCATCAATTCCAAACCAAGGTACAGGGTTATAAGTTCTCCGGCTGAGACGAGAACCATCATTCCCAGCGTAGCAAATACCAGCAGAGAAAAAAAATCGCCTTCATTATAGCCCAGTTTTTTAACAAACGGCAGCGAGGAAATAGTTACCAGAATTGCCGCTACAAGAAACAATCGTTTAAAAAAAGTAGCAAAAGGATCGATGATGTACATGCCATCCATAAAAGTTTTTTCGACGCCCTCATAAGAAAGAGTAACAAGCAGTATTCCTAGCAGTCCTAGCACAGTTAAATACCCGGTCGCACTTCGTTGATTACCGGGAACTATAAGGTTAATAATTAAAAGGCCCAACCCGAGTGCGGCCGTAAATATTTCGACAGTTAATAGCGAAAAATCGATACCTGCAATCATTAAAAAATCCCCCCGATCTGGGCCGCAGCCTGAACTTTTTCAATCAAAGGCTGTACACCAACATCTATTACATCGATTAATAACGAAGGCCATACTCCGAATAAAATAAGTACGGAACACAAAACAACTATAGGTACCATTTCCACCCCCTGAGCATCCTTAATATGGTCCCATTTGGGGTTACGAGGTCCGAAAAACACTTTTTGGACCACACGCAGTACATAGATAGAAGTTATTACGATACCAAAAATTGCTAAGACAGCGATTGCGCGCCAGCTGATTAAACCTCCTAAGATCATCTGCTCCTTTATAAAGGAGCCTATGAATATTAAAAATTCGGCAACAAAGTTGTTCAATCCAGGTAACCCCAGCGAGGCCAGGCCCGCAATAAGGAAACCTGCCGCCACGCGGGGCATTTGATGGGCAAGGCCGCCAAATAGTGCTATTTCACGCGTATGAGCTTTGTTGTAAATATTACCAACCAGCGCAAAGAAAAGGGCGGTCATTATTCCGTGGGCAAACATCTGGGCCACGGCCCCATTCAGACTGAAGAGATTTAACGAGGCTATACCTAATAAAACATAACCCATATGACTAACACTGGAATAGCCAACAACAAATTTAAGGTCTTTCTGTTGCATCGCTACTAGTGCCCCGTACACCACATTTACTATACACAACACAGCAATCAGGGGAGCCCAGTATATAATCCCTTCCGGTAAGAAATTGATTCCCAGCTTGATTAGGCCATAAGCACCCAGTTTCATGAGAACTCCCGCGTGCAGCATGCTTACAGCCGTAGGTGCGGCCACGTGCCCATCAGGAGACCAAAGATGCAGCGGCCAAATTGGAACCAGGACTCCGAAGCCAAACAGAATAAGAAATGCAACAAATTTTTGAAAGCCCAGGTCATAATTAACTCTTGCCAATTCAATAATATTAAAAGTACGGTACCCAAGCTCGCTTTGCCCGTAAAGGTAAATTGCAATTAAACCCACAAGGGCCAGCGCACTTCCTATTAACAGGTACAAAGTAAGCTTCATAGCCGCGTATTCCTTGCGGGTGCTGCCCCATACACCAATTAGAATATACATGGGAATTACAGCAATTTCAAAGAAAAAGTAGAAGAAAAAAAGATCTTGGGCTATAAAAACGCCAAAAACACCTGTAACCAAAAGCAATAAGAAGATAAAGAATTCCTTGACTCGGTTCGATAAATCCCATGAGGCAAATACTCCCGTGAAGATAACGATTGAAGTAAGCAGTACCATGGGAAGGCTCATGCCATCCACACCGACATAATAATTAATCCCGAATTCTTCAACCCAAGGTATTTTTTCTACAAACTGAAGCCCCCCCGCACTTTTGTCGTAGCTCAGATATGCGTAAATAGATAACACAAGCGATACAAAAGTTGTACAAGCTGCTGTAATTTTAATTACCATTTTTTCTTTTTCGGGAAGGCACAGAATTACAAGCAAGCCTACAACCGGTGCCAGCATAATAGAAGTTAGAACAGGAATATTCATTGTATCCCTCCTAACACCGGTACTGCCATCCAAATAACTATAATTACTACCGAAGCAAAAATAACCAGGGCGTAATTTTGTAAATTTCCGGTATGGACCAACCGCAGCTTTGCTCCTGCGGCTCGGGTCAAGCCAGCAATACCGTCAAAAATGCCGTCCACGACGTGCCTGTCGTTCCAGTTGAATGCCTTGCCGATATTCATCATAATTCTATAGAACAACCAGTGATATATCTCATCAATATAAAATTTATTATACACCACTACATAAAGAGAGCGAGCCCTGTCAGTCACCAATACCGGGTCAATTAGTTTTTTAACATAGACAGCCCAGGCAAGTGCTATACCACCGAGAGCTAGAACAGTAGAGCCGATCATAATCAAAAAGTTAACCTGAACATGGTGGGGCTCCTGAAAATATATAAATGAAGAAAAACCTTTTTCAACAAATGGTGCTCCTGCAAAACCGCTGGTTATTGAAAGAAATGCAAGTACCATTAAAGGTACAGTCATACTAAGCGGAGATTCATAAGCCCTTGTTTTCTTTTTGCCGAAAAATACTACGAATACCAAGCGAAAAACATAAAAAGCAGTCAAAAAGGCCACAAGCGAGCCTATTATATAAAGTCCGGTAAAACCTTTCTCCAGTGTTACAAGAAGAATTTCGTCCTTGCTCCAAAAACCCGCCAGCGGAAATATTCCCGATAGTGAAAGCGCACCAACAATAAACGACCACGTTGTAATTTTCATGCTTTTCGATAGGCCGCCCATCTCAAAAATATTCTGTGTGTGAGCCGCATGAATTACGCTTCCAGCAGCCAGAAAAAGGAGAGCTTTGAAAAAGGCATGAGTGGTCAGGTGAAATATGCCTGCTGAGAGGCTGCCTACCCCTAAGGCCATAACCATATAGCCCAGCTGGCTTACCGTGGAAAAAGCAATAATACGCTTTATATCAAACTGAACCACGGCTATTATAGCAGCAAAGAGGGCGGTAAAACCTCCAATATACGCAATAGCAAAGGAAACAGCTTCCAATCCTGTAAAAAGGATATAACCCCGGGCAATTAGGTATACACCGGCCGCAACCATCGTAGCTGCATGAATCAACGCACTTACGGGAGTAGGCCCTTCCATAGCATCGGGCAGCCAGACGTGTAAAGGGAATTGAGCTGATTTTGCAATCGGACCAGCTAGAACTAACAGCGCAGGTATAATCAAAAAGGCCCCGTGCTGGCGACCTATCGCTTCTGCAAGGTCGTTAAAATTAAAAGTACCAAATATTAAAAACAAAGAGAAAATCCCCAGCATAAAGCCAAAGTCGCCCCAGCGGTTGGTAATAAATGCTTTTTTGCTGGCTTTTGCTGCTGAGTGCTTATGAAAATAAAATCCAATAAGCAAATAAGAACAAAGCCCAACAAGCTCCCAAAAAATAAACATCATAAAATAGTTGTTTGCTAACACCAGCCCTAACATAGACATCACAAAGAATGAGAGGTACCCGAAAAATACCGAAAACCCCGGATCGCCTTTCATGTAACCTAGCGAATATATTTCTACCAAAAGGGCAACCAGCGTTACAACAACCAGCATAACAGAGGTCAGAGGATCGATAAGAACTCCTGCCTCAATTAACAGCGGTCTTATTGTCTCCCCCCCAAGGGAAAGCCAGTTAACAGAATATTCCACGGGGTTGTTCATAGTAATCCCTTGAGAAAGCACTTCTAACAGGATACCAATAGAATATATAAAAGATAAAGTGATGGCAAAAATGGCTAAAAGAGCGCTCAACAACTTAAAGCGCTTGGTAACTAGTACTATTAACACAAAAGCAACTGCTGGCGGTATCGGAATCAGCCAAGCATTGGACAACATTTTTAGCAACACCTGCCTCCATATAAAACGTTTTCTACCATTTCAGCCAGTCAAAATCTTCTACCGCACTTGATAATTTTTCACGGTAAATATTAATTATAATTGCCAGCCCCACTGCAACTTCTGCTGCAGCAACCACTATTACAAAAATTGCAAACATATGACCTGTGGTCTCGCCGGGGACCAGAAAACGATTAAAGGCTATTAAGTTTATATTTACAGCGTTGAGCATCAATTCAATGCCCATTAATATCCCAATCGCGTTTCGCTTAGCTATGGCACAGTAGAGCCCTATGCAGAACAATAAAGAGGCCAGTACGAGGTAATGGTTAAGTGTGATCATTTAGACTTCACTCCTTTTGCAAGTAAAACTGTGCCTACTAATGCCACCAGCAGCAGCAAAGCCGCGACTTCAAAAGGTACAACGTATTCGTTCAGCATTGAACTGGCAATATCAGAAACCTGGCTCTGCTGCTCCCGGAATGCCTCCGGGCTTATTTCCCAGCAAGAGCCCAGAATTAAGCCAGTTGTTAACAGCAGTAAGAGCGCTGCCACTATACCCCCTGTTATTTTATATTTGTTAAAAGGATTACTTAACTTAATATCGCCACGCCGGGTAAGCATGACGCCAAATACCAAGAGGACGGAAACTCCTCCGGCATAAATCAGTATCTGAACTGCGGCCAAAAAATCTGCTTCCAGCAACAGGAAAATCCCTGCCGTACCTATAAACGTCAGCACAAGGAACAGGGCGCTGTGGACTATATTTTTGGTTAGCGCTACGGCCAGACCCGCACCAACGGTAATTACGGCAAGCACCCAGAATATAACTGGCGAAGCCATACCACNNTATGGCAAATATATGGCCTGCCGTCTCTCCAGGGTTTAAAAAACGATTAAAGGCAATCAGATTAATATTTACGGCATTGAGCATCAATTCGATGCCCATTAAGATCCCAATCGCGTTCCGTTTGGCTATAGCACAGTAGAGCCCGATGCAGAACAAGACAGCCGCCAGTATGAGATAATGATTAAGCGTGATCATTTGGAATGCTTCACCCCTTTTGCCAGCAAAACGGCACCTATCAGTGCCACCAGCAGTAACAACGCTGCGGCTTCAAAAGGTATTACATATTCACTCAGCATGGACACGGCAATAGCGGAAACTGTACTCTCCTGCTCCCGTAAAGCTTCCGGACTCACTTCCCATTCAGAATAGAGTATTAAACCACCTGTGAGCAGCAGCAGAAGCGCTGCCACTATTCCACCCGTTATTTTATAACGGTTTAAGGGATTGCTTAACTTTATATTACCGTGCCGGGTAAGCATCACACCAAACACCAAAAGTACGGAAACCCCTCCGGCATAGATTAATATTTGAACCGCAGCCAGAAAATCGGCTTCCAGCAGCATGAAAAATCCTGCCGTGCCTATAAACGTCAGTACCAGGAAAAGGGCACTATGGACAATATTCCTGGTAAGCGCTACAGCCAGACCCGCACCGACGGTTACCACAGCAAGCACCCAGAATATGACTGGCGAAGCCATACCACTCACTTTCTTTCACTCCCTTTCTTGCCCGTTCATGCCGGCTCTCTGGAACAGATTTTTTCTCTTTTTTCTATCTCTAACAGATCACAAACAAAATCTTCACGCCTGTAAGAAGAAAGTTCAAATTCCTGAGTAAAACGGAGGGCATCACGGGGACACGCTTCCACACACAGTCCGCAAAAAAGGCAGTAACCCAGTGATATTTTATACCCTGTCACAAATCTCTTTTTATTTTCATCACGCTCACTGGTAACTTGAATTGCTCCGTTTGGGCAGGACAGAGAACAAACACCGCAACCATTGCATTTTTTTAAATCAAGCTGGAAAAAACCATGGAATCGAGGCGAAATAAAAGGTCTTCTTTCAGGGTACTGTTCTGTTACAGCCCTCCCAAAAAAATTTCCCAGTGTAACCCGAAGCCCTTTTAACAAGCCGTATCCGTACATTTTCTCACCACCCGGAAAAAAGTTTAAGCGCCACTCCTGTTACAAAAATATTGACCAGTGAAAGCGGAACAAGGAACTTCCAATTTAACTTCATCAGATGATCAATGCGGATACGAGGTATCGTCCAGCGAATCCACATAAAAAACAGGATCATAGCATAAACCTTAATTAAAAACCACATCCAGGACGGCAACCATGGTCCTGAAGGGCCGCCCAAAAACAGTGTTGCTGCAATAGCAGAAGTGCTGATTAAATTTGCATATTCAGCTGTGAAAAATAGTGCATACCTCATTCCGCTGTATTCTGTAAAAGGACCGGCAATTATTTCCTGTTCTCCTTCAGGAAGATCAAACGGGCCCCTGTTGAGCTCCGCTGTCGCAGCGATAATAAAAATAAGAAACGCTACCGGTTGAAAAACTATAAACCACATGTCCTTTTGAGCCGCTACGATATCAGACATTTGAAGCGAACCCGCGATCATAATAACACCGAGCATCGAGAATACCAGGGGTATTTCATAGCTTACCATTTGAGCAACAACGCGCATGGAACCTAGAAGAGAGTACTTATTATTCGACCCCCAGCCTGCCATCAATAACGCTATAGTAGCCGTGGAAGAAATAGCTATAAAGTAAAAAATACCTATATTCAAATCTACGGCTATCATATCCTTACCGAAAGGTATAACAGCGTAAACCATGACGGTGGGAACAATCACCAGTACAGCAGCCAGTCGGAAAATCCACTTGTCCGCTGCCCGGGGAATAATATCTTCCTTCCCAAGCAGTTTAACTACATCAGCTAAAGACTGTAATATTCCCCTCGGCCCAACCCTGTTGGGCCCCAGCCGCTGCTGAAGGTAGGCAGCGATTTTACGCTCTAAATATACTAATACAATTGCATTGAGCAATACAAAGGTAAGTATGGCAATTGCATAAATCAAAACCATGAAATAGCCTGCAAAAGCTTCCGGAAGATTTAGGACCTCAGTTAATTCTACAACTTTTTCTCTACACAAATTGCCTATATTGATAAACAGACTTTCCATAGAACTCCCCCACCAAAGAAAAATGTTAATCCACGGAAAGATAATAAAGATACTTTATCTGTCAATTTCCCCCAGGACAATATCGATAGAGGCCAGGTTAACAACCGCATCCTGTATTAACTCGCCTTTGGTCATTTCCGGAAAAACGCCGAGGCTCATTAAAGAAGGGCTGTGAATGTGCAGCCGGTATGGTTTTGTACTTCCATCACTAACCAAGTAGTACCCGAGAATGCCTCTTGCTCCTTCGATCTGGTGGTACACTTCACCGGCATTTGGCTTAATGTTCCTGGGCACCTTGCTTTTTACGGAACCTTCCGGGATATTATCTATAGCCTGTTCAATAATACGAATGCTTTGGCGTATTTCATCTAACCGAATTTTAAAACGGTCAAAACTATCCCCATTTTCTCCCGTAGGTACTTCAAAGTCAAAGCGGTCATAAATACCGTAAGGCCTCACTTTTCTCAGATCAAACGGTAGGCCGCAGGCTCTTAAGTTCGGCCCCCCGATCCCGTAATCCAAAGCAGTATCTATATCGATTACACCTACTCCCTTGGTTCTTCCGATAAGGATCTCATTACCTGTAAGAAGTTCATCATATTCTTCCAAACCTTCGGGAAGTTCCCTGAGGACCCTCTCTAAGATAGGGATAAAATCAGCGGGGATGTCCTCTGCCACTCCACCTATCCTCATATAACTGGTAGTTATCCTCGACCCGCAGGTCATTTCCAGAAGGTCGAGTATTTTTTCGCGGTCCCGGAAGTTGTACATCCAGCCTGTAATACTAGCTATATCTATAGCGAAACTGCCTATGAATACCATATGACTGGCGATTCGCTGCAACTCTGCCATAATCACTCGCAAATATTCGGCTCTTTCAGGAATCTCTATATCAAGAAGCTTTTCTACGGTTTGCACATAGCCCAAATTATTCAGCATAGCCGCTATATAATCCAAGCGGTCAGTGTAAGGAATAATTTGAGTGTAGGTACGGTCTTCCGCAAGTTTTTCAATACCTCGATGAAGGTATCCTATAACGTTCTCCACATCTATTACTGTCTCGCCGTCCAGAGTCAGGATAGCTTGGTATACGCCGTGAGTGCTGGGATGCTGCGGACCCAAGTTAATTTGGTACCTTTCGGTCTGTAGAACTTCATCTTCAGTTTTTCGTTTGAAAACCACCGCTTAAGTCACCTCTGTTCGGACCCCGGAAAACGGTCGGCTCTTTCCCCTACCTTATAGTCTTTTCGCAGAGGATGGCCCTGAAAGTCATCCGGGCAGAGTATCCTTTTTAAATTGGGGTGCCCTTTAAAGACAACACCCATTAAATCATAAACTTCCCGCTCCAGTACGTTTGCGGCGGGCCAAATAGAGGTCAGAGAAGGCACTTCCGGATTTTCCCTGTCTACCTTCACCTTTACCCTCAATAATTCTCCGTCTTTAAGAGACATCAAATGATAGACCACAACAAAATGTTCCTTCTCATCCACCGCGGTAACGTCCACCAGAAAACGGAAGGAATAAATACTGTTCTGCTTGAGTTCCAGCATTAAAGAAACCAGCTCATCATCTTCGACCCATAGAGTTTTTTGAATCGCGTTTTCTTCTATGCGAATATCCCCGGCAAATTTTTCCCGGAGGTTTTTCAGGAGTAAAACCACTTCATCTGGCATTTTCAACCGCCTCTGCTAACGCGGGGTTAATAATTTTTTTACGCAGCTGCATAAGGCCGTAGATTAGAGCTTCCGGCCGCGGTGGGCAGCCCGGTACATAAACATCAACAGGTATAACCTTATCTGCTCCCGGCACTACATTGTAAGAATCAACAAACGGACCGCCGCTGATGGCACAGCTGCCCATGGCCACTACATATTTAGGTTCGGCCATTTGCTCATAAATGCGTTTTAAAAGCGGCTTCATTTTTTCGGTCACAGTCCCTGCGACAATAATAAGGTCGGCCTGCCGGGGAGAAGGGCGGAACACTTCATATCCGAAGCGAGATAAATCATAGCGGGCGGAATTTACGGCCATCATTTCAAACGCACAGCAGGCCAACCCAAATGTCAGCGGCCACAAGGAATTCATCCTAGCATAGTTAAAAACATATTCAACAGTACTTAAAATAATATTTTTTTCTCCCGGTATTCCTTTCTTTTCCCTGCAGCTGTTCATTTCCACTCTAATGCTCCCTCCTTCCACACATACCACAGACCTACAACTAAAATGCCGATAAATATAAACATTTCTATAAAAGCAATCCAGGGCAGTTTCAAAAATTCAACGGCCCAGGGAATCAAAAAGACTACTTCCACGTCAAAGACCAGAAATACAAGCGCATAAAGAAAGTAGCTTACCTTGAACTGGATCCACGTGCGCCCCCTGGTCTCTAAACCACATTCATAGGTACTCATTTTAAGAGGATTGGGCCGTTTAGGACGCACTATCCAGGCAACCAGCAGGGAAGAAACAGCAAAACCAAGGCCTACAAAAATAAAAATCCCTATGGATGTAAACTGTTCGAGCACGTATTCATTCCTCCCTTAAAAGAAAACCTTGGAACTATCCTTCAATATCAAATAAAACTCGTTTCCAAATAAATACTGGCATTACTAAGCAGCAATGAGATATGTTATTCTCCAAACGGCTCAAAATCCCTTCTCTGTATAAATGTTTTGGATAAGTATCCATGTATACATTATTATCTAAGGTCGGTTCCAATTTGAGGCAATTTTCTGTATATTTAGATCTTTTTAATTTTTAAGGACGATGTTTCCAGTTAAAAGACCTGCGGTGTTCCTCCGAAGGACCGAACAAATTTAGTGCCTGTAAATGCTCTCGGGTCCCGTACCCCTTGTTCTTTTCAAATCCGTACTGCGGGTACTTCTTTCCCAGAGCGACCATCAAGCGGTCTCGTTCTGTTTTGGCCAAAATAGAGGCTGCTGCAACCGAAGCACTTAAACGGTCACCTTTGATAAGAGGAGTTTGAGACTGAACGGCATCAGGTATATAGAATGCATCAATTATAAGGTGATCGGGCCGCAATGTCAACCCTTTAACCGCGGTAAACATAGAGCGAATTGTTGCCAGATTGATACCCAATTTATCAATTTCGCCAGCTGAAACAAACCCTAACGACCAGTCGAGAGCAACATCCTTTATTTTCTTTTCCAACCGCTCCCTGGCTTTACAGGTTAACTCTTTAGAATCTTTTAAACCAGGAATCAATTCATACGGCGGTAGTATAACAGCTGCAGTTACTAAGGGGCCCGCCAGGGGGCCCCGTCCAGCCTCGTCTATCCCTGCAATAAATTTAATGTCCAGGGCATAAAACATCGTCTCATATTCGTACATTTTTAAAAGGCGCCTTTTCTCTTTTTCCCATGCTATTTTTTTATAAAGCCATTTCTTATATAATTTTCGGGCTCCTATACGCTTATCGTTGCGCAAACCGGAAATTAAAGATGAAGGGGCTTCTAAATAATAATCAACGTCTAAATATTTTTTCATAATATTTTCTAATTCCGTAAGTGTTTCGGTGCGGGTCTTCATTTTTTTCCTCCATAATGGTCGCACTTATGGTAAGAAATCTGCCGGTTATAAGTTAAATATTCGTTGCCATTAAAAAAAAACCTTTTGTAAGGTTTTCTAAAACTGGTAGAATAATGCTGAGCAGAGTAATAGCGACAAATGCACCCTAGAAACAAGTTATTTTTTAAAAACCTCCATTATTTGAAGCAGTGCTGGACCGAGAAGAATGATGAATATAGAGGGAAATATGAAAAATATAAGCGGCAATAGCATCTTAACAGGTGCTTTCATGGCGGCCTCTTCAGCAGCCTGTCGCTTTTTCAGCCTTAAGACATCGGACTGCTGACACATTATATTTACCATTCCCATTCCAAGCTGATCTGCCTGTATTACAGCATTAACAAAACTATACAACTCATCAACGCCGTTTCTTATTCCCATATCCTTTAATGCTTCCCGACGCTTTTTGCCCATCCTGATCTCTCTTAAGGTACGCGCAAATTCCTCTGCAAGCGGCCCCTTATACTTTTCCACGACTTTCGACATTGCAGCATCAAAACCCAACCCTGCTTCCATGCTTACTGACATGAGGTCCAGCACGTCTGGAAGCGATCTTTTAATAGACACACGTCGTGCTTCTATTTTCTTCCTTAAAGCAAGGTCAGGTCCGTACCAACCAACTAATAGCACGCAAGCGCCTAAAAATAATATTTTCCAAGTAAAGGTGTTTACAATTAAATAAGAGATAATTAATGTAAACGTTACCAGCGAAACCGTAAGAGCGAGCTTTAAGGTAAAGTATTCACCCGCGTCCCATCCACCCGGGTTCCCCGCTCTTTGAAGCTGCAGCTTCAAAGATTCGCGTCTTTTTTGAGGAAGGTGTTTCCCAAAGATCCCGGAAATAGAATGAATAAAGGGTTTAAAAATTCTCTCCTTTAAAGGTTTTTCCATTTCATCATACTCCGCACTGTGTATCTTTTCGACAGGTTGTTTTAGGTTCTCGAGCCTTTCGCGAGTAAGATAGTGCTTTTTATTTAAAAACAGCTCACATGATTTCATTAAAAACAACACGGTTAAAAAAACAAGAGCAAAAATGTAAAAAAGCATGCTAACTCCTCCAAGCTAAAAATTGATGCTCACAATCCTTTTTATTAAAATAACACCCAGCAGTTGAGATAATATTCCCCCCAACAGCAGCGCAATCCCCAGAGGCTGTGAAAAAAATTTCGATATGTAACCAGGATTCATAACCAAAAGGAGTAAGGCAAGCACAGGTGGAATCGCCCCGATCACTATCCCAGATATTTTCCCCTGGGCTGTGAGTGTCTTAATTTCTCCCCTGATTCTATTTCTCTCTCGTATGGTATGGGCTATCCGGTCTAAAATTCTGGCTAAATTACCCCCTACCTGCCTTTGTATATTTACCACCGTTACGACCATTTCCAGCTCCCTGCTTCCCGTGCGTTCTACACAGCGCAGCAGCGCCTTTTCCACTGGTGTACCAAGCGTTATCTCCTTTAAGGTTCTTTTAATTTCATTTGCCAGCGGAGGACGGCTTTCCCTGCTCACCATCTCTAGAGCCTGCAAAAGGCCGAACCCGGCGCGGAGAGCGTTGGAAATCGTCCCCAGCGCCTCCTCAAGCTGATCATTTAATATTACTGCCTTTCTTTCCTTGGCCCTCCTTAGCAAGAATAAAGGTATTAAAATACCTAAAGCAGCGTAATATACCGCGGGCAATATTCGCATGGTTATTAAATAAATTCCGCAAGCGGGAAATATGATGCCAAGGCCCCAAATTATTAACAGCTCTCCGCTTTTAAGGGGTATATTAGCCCTTGCCAGTTGTAATTCAATCCATACCATCCACCCCTTGTTTTTCCACCAGCTACCGGCTTTTGCTTTAGAAGATCTCAAAATTCCTCGAGAAAAAATGTTTTTCTTGTTTTCACTCTTGTTCTTAGCCAGTGCTTGAAGGCGCTGCCTGACTTTTAACTTTTGCCTTTCCCACAACGAATAAACCGCACACATTACCATTAAAACGGTAACAAAGGAACCTGCAGCTGATAGTAAAACTCCTTCCTGCAGCATCTTTGCCCTCCCTATATTTTTTCTTTGGAATTATTCCCCAATTTGAACAAGATTTTAGGGAAATTACTCCTGTCATACTAGTTTTAAGGCATTATCAGACTCAAACAGCGAAGCAGGTAACGTAATGCCTGCAGCTTCCAACCTATCAGAAAATTTGGGCCTGATACCGGTAGCCACAAAACTCCCTGTTATGCGCCCCTCTTCATCGACTCCTTCCTGCTGGAACCGGTATAATTCCTGAAGAACTATAACGTCCCCTTCCAGCCCTAATACTTCGGTTAAATGAGTAATTTTACGGCTTCCGTCCCGGAAACGAGCCTGATGTACTATAAGATCTATTGCCGAAGAAATCTGCTCTCTTACAGCGCGCACAGGAAGATCCATGCCGGCCATCAACACCATAGTTTCAAGACGGGACAACATATCACGTGGAGAATTGGCATGCCCGGTGGTCAAGGATCCATCATGCCCGGTATTCATAGCCTGGAGCATATCCAGCGCTTCTCCGCCCCTGACCTCACCGACAACAATACGATCCGGCCTCATACGCAGAGAATTGCGTACCAGATCCCTGATAGTGATCTCGCCCTTACCTTCAACATTAGGAGGTCGAGCTTCCAAAGGAACTACGTGTTCCTGCCTAAGTTGAAGTTCCGCAGCATCTTCAATACTTATGATCCTTTCGTGTTCAGGTATAAAAGATGATAATAGATTAAGAGTCGTGGTCTTCCCCGAACCCGTCCCTCCGGAAACTATAATGTTTATTCTGGCTTCCACGCATGCCTTTAAAAATTCTGCAATTTCAGAGTTTAAAGTACCCATGGAAATGAGCTCTTCAACCGTAAAGGGGTCACGGGCAAACTTTCTGATCGTAAGCGAAGGACCGCGTAAAGCCAGAGGAGGAATAATAGCATTTACCCGCGAACCATCCGGGAGCCTGGCATCAACCATTGGCGTGCTTTCATCAATCCGTCTTCCCAGGGGGGCAACTATTTTTTCTATAACCTGAAGTACATGGTCTTCGTCTCGAAACACGACTTTTGTAGGCTCTAGACGTCCTTTTTTTTCAATATATACGCATTTGGAATCGTTGACCATTATTTCAGATATTTCCTCATCTTCTAAAAGCGCATGAATCGGCCCGTATCCTACTGCTTCAGCAACAACCTCTCTGATAATTTCTTCCCTGTCGGCAGCAGACAAAGAGGGCATTTCTTCATTTAAAATTTCCTGAACGAGATCCTTTACTTTGTCCTCAAGTTTTTCCCTTTCACCTGAGTTGCCTCCCTCCGTATGAGAAGCCTGGAGATCCTGGCCGAGCTCCTCTACTACCCTATGGTGAAGCGTCATTTTAAGGTCTTCATAGCGGTCCCTGTTTTTCTGAATTTTCCTACCCGAGCGGGGATTTTCTTGAGCAAAATGAGTTTCCGATGCTTCTTTCACCTGTTCCAACCTACGTAAAAGAGACACATTTGTCACCTCCTAAAGAGGAATCAACTTGCCGAGCAGCTTCTTTTTGGGGAACTGCTGCTTCTCTTTGGCCGGGGTTTCCAAACTTCCCGCTAGCTCACGAATTTGTGAAGACAAGGGACTTTCTTTGATCTTCGACAGCGGTTTCCCCTGGTTAATAGCAGTGATTGCAGCGGGATCATATGAGCAACACATTTTCAAGCCAAGTCCCAGGCTTTCTTCTAAATCTTTTATATTCAGATCCTTGCCCAGATCCGATTTAACTAAAATCAGTTCTACTTTGTATATATAACCCAAAGAAGACATTATCTCCAAAAACATCCTCACGTTTTTAGCACCTGCCAGGTCCCTCGAAAAAGGAACTATAATATCTTCTGAGCTTTCCAGAACTTGCAGATTAAGGTCACCATACCCCATTCCAGTATCAACCACTACATAGTCAAAATTCTTGCGCAGAAGATCAAGGACGCTCATAACATCCTTTCCGGTAACCAATTCTGCATCCTGGGGGGCAGGAGGAGCTAACAGAACTTTTACGCCGGAAGAATGTGAAACCAGGTTCGAATGCAATTTATTTTCCATTTCTCCTTCTCCCTGAAAAAGTTCGAGAATAGACGCCTCGTTATTAAGATTTAAAAACACTCCTACATCTCCAAACTGAAGGTCCAGATCTACCAGAACTACCTTTTTATTTTGCCCGGCTAGTTCCACCGCTAAATTTACCGCAAGTGTAGTTTTTCCCACACCGCCCTGAGGCGCAAATATGGTAACCATTCGCCCTTTCTGGGGGAATTTTTGTTCGCCATTGGCCGTATCCCTGCGTCGCTGTTTCATATTATAAACCTGCCTGATAGCTCTTGTCAGAGCTTCGCTTCCCAGAGGCTTAACCAAATATTCCCTCGCACCGGCCTTCATCGCCTTCCTCAAATATTCGTACTCGCCTTGTATAGAAACTATCATTATTGCTGTTCCCGGATACTTAAAAGATATCTTTTCAGTAGCTACGATACCGTCCATGACCGGCATGTTTATGTCCATAAGCACAACATCAGGTGCATATTTCTCAACCATCTGAATTGCTTCCTTCCCGTCGCCTGCTTCTCCAACAACTTTGATGTCGTTCTCAAAGTAGAGCAGACGCTGGATATCCTTACGGGTTTCGGCAACATCATCGGCAATTAACACTCTGATTTTAGACATTAACTCCCCCCTTCCCCCCGACTCCTTAACCAGTTTTCAGGCATGCTAACAGGGATGTTATTATAGTTTCCATCTGCGGGCGAACGAAGCAAAAGGTTTATGGTTCCTTCTTTTTCTGCCAGACTTAGTAACTGTGCTTTTTGTGGGGTTACTTCCAGCGTCACGGTCTTCATTTCTTCATCAGGAACTGTAGGATTGACGGGGAACAAATTTTTTCCTGCCGCTAAAACCCTGGCGTTTTGAATAATCGTTGTGCTGATAGCAGTATTACGCCCCGACCCGGACACCTTTACTGTTGCAACAACATCAACGCGATCTCCGGGTTCCAAAAAACCTGCAACACCATTCACCGGGTTTATCCCTACCGTAACCGCTCTATTTCCGGGAGTAATAGTATAAACAAGTCCTTTCCGGGCCTCCCCCACGGGTGCTATTTTTTCACTCAATATCTGTTCACCCTGATAAATATTTTCCGTGCTCATGCTCCCGATGATTTTTTTTTACTTTTAAGAGCTTTAGAATGTATATAGGCCTGTGGTATTTGCTCTTTACTGATCATATCAGACACTATACGCGTTCCCTGCGGTATGTCGCGATTTGCTATATAAACCGTCTGAAGGTCTTTAACCTGCAAAGCTTTTTTCTGTACCGTTTCTAAATAGGTATATACACTATAGGCAGTAACCATTGCTAAAACAATTGCCAATAACAAAAAAATTCTGGCTCTCAAAGAAATTGCCCCCTCCGTTACTAATCAACCAATTTTACGCCCCATAAACCAAAGTTGCTTCTTTCGGCACTACCTACTTCTCCGCTAACTACTGAACGGACAAAATGTCCCTTTATTTCGCTTTCAAGACCGTTTCCTGAAACACTTTCAACTAAAAATATTGCAAATCCTGAAATAACAATTTCTTTAACCTGTTTACCGGTTTCTACGGGTTCAAATACTGGAATGATTAACAGGCGAGGGCAGCTGCGTGAAAATTTTTCAGGAGAACATTCGGGCTCCTCAGTACATTGCCCGATAAGATAATTGACTGCTTTTATTGTGCTGCCCGACATATTACCGGTTTCCGTAGGAACAACATCACCGATCTGACGGGGCTCATCATAGCCATATTTTAAATTGTTTTCATAAACGCTGGAACCACTTCCACCGAGCGACAGGGCATTGAAATTCCCCGGTCCCAACGAAGATTCATACTCTGAGTTTGCACCCTGTTTGAGCACGTACATTTCGTTGAAGATAAAATCGTGTTCCTCAATAGCCAGTGGCGCCGCTCCCCTTACAGAAGACAGGGGGCCTACCCGCGCGGTTGCCTGGGCATATACCATTTTTGTCTCCTGTCCCCAGATCCCGGCTAAGAAATATTCTACCTGCCTCCGGGCGGTAACGGTTATTTCTCCGGCCTGTTCATTCACGTCAATCCCTGTCTCTGAAGAGGTTAACCCGTTATTCTCCGCATAATCTTCAGCGACTTCATAGGTTTTATACAAGCTGAACGGCAGCTCTTGAGCGCCTGCTAAAGCCGCAGCATCTACCGCAGACTGAAGTCTCGCCCGCTGCAGGTAAAGCAGCCCCCCGTCCGCTACCAGGGCCATGCTGCCGAAAAGGACCGTCACAGCCAATGCCGTTATAACAACCGCAACTCCTTTTTCCTCTTTTAAAACTTTCCATATCATGGGACTAATCTCCGTTCTATTCTACCCGCATACTTGTAGTAACAGCCACGGGGAAAGGATTAGTAATGATCTCTCCTATAAACGGAGTAACCAGAGGTACCTCATAATATACTTTAACGTTTACGGGTTCGCCGCGTTCTCTGGGGGAGGAAGGCCAGATATCGACAGAAATATCTTCTTCATTTAACGTTCCGGCCGCTTCTCTTGCGGTGCTGCTGATTAAATCATCTGAAGCTCCTACAGCCCCCGCCCTCGCCCCTTCTCGGGAAGCATGGGTTACTACTATATAAGAAGTCATTATTCTTCCGAACTCTACGGTCCCCAAGAGGAGCATAATCAGCAGCGGGAGGACAAAAGCCATCTCTACCAGCGCCTGCCCTTTGCTACCGCAGAATAAATTTCTCATAATTAAGGAACCCCCACGAATCAAACTTTTCCAGAGTCAAATACGACCCTACCGGTCTTAAACAAGTAGGGTCGCCTCCAGTACAAACATTTTTTATCATGTCCCCGAAGAAGGGAGATTATCGCTAATACTCTGAAATACACCTTCTAATTGGCCACCCATAATTATTAATACTCCCACTACTACAACTGCAATAAGAGCTAAGATCAACCCGTACTCAGTCATTGCCTGCCCTTTTTCATTCCGTAAAAGTATATTTACTATTCTTTTAAGCAAAGCTCTCACCCCCTCGAACAGCTTTTTTATAGTTTAACAGGGCGGGTTAAATTAAGTAATCGCCCTAAGGTCTGATTTTATATAGGACTGGGTCCCAAAGAGTTTTATCTTTGAAAAGGGTTAAAAAAAAGCGGCCTTTTTCCTTGCCGCTTAATAGTCAAAGATTGCAAAACTAAAAATTTTACTGTTTATCAAGCTTCCTCAAGGCCGTGCTTTACGGCATAAAGGGCCGCTTGAGTACGATCCGCCACTTCCAGCTTGCGAAATATACTGGTAAGATGGTTTTTTACCGTTTTTTCACTTATAAAAAGGGCCTTGGCTATTTCCTTGTTTGTCAACCCCTTGCTGACCAGAGAAAGTACTTCCTTTTCCCGCTTGCTTAATTGAGAGCTACCTTCATTATTTATAAATAAACTGTTACTGCCAAATACCTTACGTGTTATCGCCGGATGTACTACAGTCTCCCCTTTGCTGACGGTGCAAATTACATCCAAAAGGGTATCCGCTTCAATATCTTTTAAGACGTACCCTCCTACGCCAGCGTGCATCAGCTCCGTAATATACTGCCGGTCATCATGGATAGTAAGGGCTACAATTGCTGTTTGGGGTACTTCTCTTTTAATAGCTTTAGTAGCTTCTATACCGTTTATTCCGGGCATATTAATATCCATAAGAACAACATCGGGCTTTTTCCTGCGCACAAGTTCTATCGCATCCCGCCCCTCACCCGCTTCACCGATAACTTCTATTCTAGAATCCATAGAAAATATTTTACGCAGGCCTTCTCGCCATAAAGGGTGGTCGTCCACAATGATCAGTTTAATTTTATCCAAAGAAGGCACCCCCCTTGCCTTGCTATACAAAAAAAACAATACGCCGGCATCATTTTTAGCTTTAGTCAGCCAGTTCTTCCACCTTATCAATATTGCGTAAAGGGATCTTAATTCTAATTTCAGTACCCCTGCCCGGTGCACTTTTAATGTAAAATTTTCCTTCCAGCAGATCAACTCTTTCACGCATACCGATAACCCCGTAAGATTCCAACCCTTCTCCCTTTAATACTTTTTCTACATCAAAACCTCTCCCTATGTCTATAATAGATAAATTTACTTGTTTTTCAGTAATTTCAAGTTTGACAGTAGCCTGCATAACACCGGCATGTTTATAAACATTATTTAATGCTTCCTGCAGTATGCGGAATAAAGTTACTTCGATTCCTTTTTTCAACCTTACTTCCTTTCCTATATAAATAAACTCTACTGAAAGCCCGAATTTATCCTCAAAATCAGCAAGGTAGCGCTGAAGAGCAGGAACAATACCCAAATCATCCAGCACCATGGGACGCAGATCAAAAATAATTTTGCGAATATCACGTAAGCTCGTCTTAATGAGTTCTTTTAGTTCCTTTAGCTCCTTCCCGACGGTCGATGGTTGTGAGGCGAGCAGCTTTTCGCATATTTCCACTCTCAGCACCAGGTTAGCTAGGGTTTGAGCGGGGCCGTCATGAATTTCTCTGGCAACGCGCTTTCGTTCCTCTTCTTGCGCCTTAATAATGCGCAATCCAAAATGCTGTCGCTGCTGCAGCTCTTCCAGCTGACCGCTTATATCTTCTAAATTTTCAGTAAGAAATTTCAGGGCTACGCCCACCTGAGTCATCAGGCCTTCTGCTTTTTGAACCGTATCGTTTAATTTGCGCAGGCTAAATTCAAGCTGATCGCGTCGGAGTCTTAACTGTGTTTCTCTTTCACGCATAAGTCCCAGCTCCATTTGAAAGCGCCTTGCTTTTTCGTACGCCTCCTGCATGTCCTTTTCACCGTAGTGTTCGTAATTCTTACTAACTTTCATCAGGTGACGACGGGCCTGCTTTTCCTTTTTTTCCAATTCGTCTACTCTTTGAATCGTCTCCAGCGATTGCTTTCTTAAATCTTCAACTTCAGCCTTCACTCGGTCTCTTTCCTGTCTTGCGTTTTCGGCTATTTCATATATCTGGTACTTTCCCTTTTCCACGGCCTCAACCGTTTGCTGTATAATTTTTTCCAAATTTCCGACGTCAATCATTTTATCACCCCGCATCAGGGGATTTAGACCTTTATTTACTTCAATTATTCTCCAAAATAGGACCTACTCCTGCTTATAAAAAATTTAAACAGATATATACGGCACCCAAAAGAAAAAAAGCCGCTAGGCTTTTTCAGCCTGTTGACAAAGTCA
>DDHO01000039.1:7234-23556 GCA_002352935.1 Firmicutes bacterium UBA1874 | reverse complement strand
CATGTATTGTAATCCTACATATTCTTTTTTGTTAATTTTAGCAGAGAACTTGACAAAGTCTGACTAATAAAGTATAAAAGATATTTGAGGGCATGTTTTATAGTTTTTTGAATACAAATTCGGAGGTGAAATTATGCCAACATACGAATACCGGTGTGAGAAATGCGGGGATTTTGAAGAATTTCAAGGTATTAATGATGAACCTCTGAAGGAGTGTCCTTGTTGCGGAGGGGAAGTGAAAAGGATTGTCGGCCGTAGTTGCAATTTTCTTTTAAAAGGACCCGGTTTTTACACTACAGAGCACCGGAACGATAAGTACCTAAAAAGGTCTGAAATAGACAAGCAGACCAACGAATGGATTGACCATAAGAGAAAATTGTTGAGGGATGATAAAAAAACCGTTGCTGCAGGTAATTAAAAGGCTGTTGCAAGGGTCTGATATTGCCCGGTATAAGAGCTTAAGGAATATAAGCCTGCAGGCCGCAGGAATTTAAAATATGAGTTATTACTTAAGCATTTTAGGCCCTTGCAAGGCTTTTTTATTTTCTATAAGAATTATTATTCCCTAGAAGGGTGAAGGTTGTGCCGGATAAACGAAAATACCGATATGCCCGGGTTATTATAGATCCAGATGTTCTGGAAGTGGAAAAATTTTATGAATATTACCTTCCAGACGAATTAATAGACAGGCTTGCAGTAGGGAATAAGGTGTTGGTTCCTTTCGGCAGAAGATTTTTGGAAGCATATGTAGCAGAAATGATGGAAGGGGCAGGAAAAGGGGAGACGAAGGGAATCTTAAAAGTCCTGGATTCAAACTCTTACTTTAACGAAGAAGCCGTAAAACTTGCCGTGTGGATGGCTTCTTTTTATTTTTGTTCCCTTTCCAGGGCTTTTCGCTGTGTTCTTCCGGGGGCGGTGCGTCCCAGATTAAAAAAGTATCTGGTGCTGTCACCAAAAGCCGTGGAGGGATTTAAGAAAGTATTTAATGACCACCAGGGTAAGAAAACCATAGAAATACAGGTACTGGAATTTATTTTTAAGAGGGGCATGGTAACGGAAAGGACTTTAAAGAGGTCTTTTTCGGGTTGGGATATTAAAGGAGTTTTATCCTCACTTCGAAAAAAAAACCTCGTGGAAGTAGTTCAAAAGGAAAAAGGACTTTTTCGTAAAGAGAGGAAGAAAAGGGTCGTACTTTCCTGGGAAACTAAAAAAGTGGTTGAATATGTCCGCAGCATGGAAAACCGCGCCCCCAGACAAATACTTATCTTAAAATATCTGCTTGAAGAAGGGGAAGCTGATTTAGCGATTTTAAAGAAACAGACGGGTGCAAGTGTAAAATCCATAAAATCACTTGGAGAAAAAGGAATAATAACCTTTAAGGAAACTCCTTTTACCGCAGCAGAGAGATCTGCGGCTTACCCTGAATGTTGTACCGAGATTCGCCATATTCTGTCCGTGGAGCAGAAAAATTGCTGGCAGGACATACGTAAGGCGATGGCAGGGGGGAAACGTGATATATTCCTTCTTCACGGTGTAACAGGCAGCGGAAAGACGGAAATTTATTTAAAAGCGTGCGAAAATGCCTGTAAAACGGGACGGGGAGCAGTTATGCTTGTCCCGGAGATTTCCTTGGCCACACAATTAATCGATCTTTTTCGGGCAAGGCTCGGCGAGCGGGCAGTGGTCCTGCTGCACAGCCGTCTTGGTGGAAAGAATCAGCTTGAGGCATGGCAAAAAATTAAAAAAGGAGAAGCAAAAGTAGTTGTGGGTACGAGATCTGCGGTTTTTGCCCCTTTGCAGAAAATTGGTGTGTTTATCCTTGATGAGGAACATGAAAATACTTACCAGCAGGATTCTCTACCTAAATACCACGCCAGGGAAGTGGCACTTCAAAGGGCGTATTTTCACAAAGCGGCAGTGATTCTGGGGAGCGCCACTCCCAGCCTGGAAAGTTATTACCGGGCAAAAAAAGGAGAATATAATCTCTTAAGACTCAATAAAAGAGTGGAAAACAGGCCTCTTCCGGATGTTAAAATAGTTGACCTACGCCGGGAGTTAAAAAGAGGAAACAGGAGCGTATTCAGCCGTTTGCTTCAGGAAAGAATCTCTGAAAGGTTAAAAAACAAAGAGCAAGTTCTTCTCTTTTTAAACAAGAGAGGTTACGCGGGTTTTGTAATCTGCCGTGATTGCGGTTATGTACCGAGCTGCCCTCATTGCAGCGTTTCTTTTTCCCACCACGTCCAAGGAAAGCCACTGAGGTGCCATTACTGCGGTTGCGGGAGTCTGCTTCCGAAATACTGCCCGCGTTGCGGAAGCAAGCGCATTAGAGGATTTGGTCTGGGAACCGAAAGAGTCGAGGAAGAGCTGCGCGAACTATTTCCCGGGGCAAGAATAATTCGTATGGATGCTGACAGTACGACAAAGAGCGGAATGCATGAACGTTTATTGAAGGATTTTAGCCGGGAAAAGGCTGATATCCTGGTAGGTACTCAAATGATAGCTAAGGGATTGGATTTTCACAATGTTACTCTTGTAGGGGTGATATCTGCAGATATTACTCTTCATTTGCCCGACTTTAGGGCGGGGGAAAGGGCTTTTCAACTGATTACGCAGGTAGCGGGCCGTGCCGGAAGGGGGAAAAGAAAAGGTGAGGTTGTTATTCAGACATACAACCCCGGTGAGAAGAGCATAGTAGCTGCTGAAAAGCAGGACTACGAATCTTTTTATGAAAAAGAAATACAGCTGCGGGAAAAATTGCAGTATCCTCCTTTTGTTCGCTTGGTGCGCGTTCTCTGTACGGGTTTTAACGAAGGAGAGTTAGTATCCTTTTTAGGTGACCTCCGCAGGCAGATGGAAGAAGCGCTGGAAGGTATTGAAAATAAATATTTTTTAAAAATGATAGGGCCCGCCCCGTCAACACCCGTAAAAATTAAGGACCGGTATAGGTGGCATTTGATCATAAGAGGAAAAGACCTTAAATTGATCAGAGAAGTCCTGCGTTCATCGCCGTTTTTTCAGGCCGGGCTACAGGAAGGGAAGGCGAGCAGAAAAAAATACTCCTTAAGTGTAGATATAGATCCTCAGGGACTTTTATAATTAACTATTAAATTGATATTTTCCTAAATAAAGGGGGGCTTAAGATAAATTGGCTGTGTATCAAATTGTGAAGATTGGAGATGCAATACTTAGACAGAGAGCCAAAGAAGTAACTAAAGTGAACGATAGTATTTTAAAACTTATAAACAACATGGCGGATACTATGTACGACGGTAAGGGAGTGGGGCTGGCTGCTCCTCAGATAGGCGTTTCCAAGAGGGTTATAGTTTACGATGTGGGTAATGGAATAGAGGGGTTAATTAATCCGGAGATTCTTTCTTATGAAAAAGAAACCGATGTCATGGTCGAAGGCTGCCTGAGTATTCCGGGAGTTGAAGGCGAAGTCGAACGCCCGGTAGGAATAGAAGTACGAGGAATTAACAGTCATGGACAGGAAGTTCGCTTCAAGGCGGAGGCCCTGCTTGCCCGTGTTCTGCAGCATGAGATCGACCATTTAAACGGAATACTGTTTGTGGATAGGGTGACCCGTTTTGTTGGTGAAAATAAAGAAACATAGCCATAAAATGGGCTTAGAGAGGTGAACTAAATGCGTCTGGTATTTTTTGGGACTCCCGATTTTGCCGTGCCGAGCCTGTACAAGCTGTACAGGAGAGGTCATGTTATTTTTGCAGTCGTAACTCAACCCGACCGTCCGCGGGGTAGAGGAAAAAAAATTATGCCTTCTCCCGTAAAAGAGGCAGCAAAAGGGTTAAAGCTTGATATATGGCAGCCGGAAAAAGTTAAGACCGAGGAATTTATGGAAGGACTTTCTCAAATAAAGCCTCAGGTTATTGTTACGGTAGCTTTCGGGCAGATACTTCCAGAAAAGCTTTTAAGAATACCTCCCTTGGGTTGTATAAATGTACATGCTTCACTGCTGCCAAAATACAGGGGGGCTGCCCCGATTCACAGGGCAATAATTAACGGTGAGAAGGAAACAGGCGTTACCACTATGTATATGGACAAGGGAATGGATACCGGGGACATTATACTGCAGAGACGCACGGATATACCCCCGGAAATGACTGCTGGGCAGCTACATGACAAGCTGGCGTTAATGGGAGCAGAGCTGCTGTGCGACACGCTTGAATTAATAGAAGAGGGGAAAGCACCCCGCAGGCCCCAGGAAGAAAAACTGGCCAGTTATGCGCCGCCGCTTTCCCGAAAAGACGAAGTAATAAAATGGGAGGAAAGCTCAATAAATATAATAAACAGAATTCGCGGAATGAATCCCTGGCCGGGCACATATTCAATATTAGAAGGACGGCACATTAAAATTCGCGAAGTTAGCCCTTTTCCTCAAAAACCGAAGGATAAAAAATTTAAAAACGTGTTGCCAGGAGAAGTAATTGAGCTAGTGCCCGATAATGGTTTCTTGGTTGCGGCAGGTGATGGATATGCAGTAAAGGTTCTGTCGGTACAGCCGGCCGGTAAAAAATATATGAGTGCTTCGGAATTCCTGCGGGGTTACCGTTTAAAAAAGGGTGATCGCTTTGGGAAGTGATACCCTTTGAGAGTCAGGAAGCGCCTCTTTATTTCCCTGCTCGGGGCAAGCCTGCTTTGTGTTTCTCTTTTATTTGCCGGCGGGTGTTATATGGCAGTTTCACAAAGCCATATTTTTTATCGTTTTTTTTTAATCACCTCAGGGGCGGGCTTTATCTTCCTGCTGTCAGTCAGTTTTCTGGGCTTCGGGGGGCTGTTGCTGAGCCTTTATTCATACCGTCATATTTCGTGGCTCCAAAAGCCCGTGCTGGCAGCGGTTAACACGTTTTTCCCGCTAGTACTGATATTAGCTCGCTTTGTCAATATTGAACAGGAGAAAGTAAAGTGTTCCTTTATTGAAGTTAATAACCAGCTGGTTCATTTACGCAATGTCGAAGTAAAGGCAAGGAATATTTTAATCCTTGTTCCTCACTGTTTGCAGAAGAATACCTGCCCGCATAACATTATAACAAATACAGCAAACTGTGGCCGCTGCGGGGCATGTTCCTTCAGAAAAATTTTGGAAATTTCGGAAGACTACGGTGTCGGGCTTGCTGTGGTAACGGGTGGCACTCTGGCACGAAGATTTGTCAAAAAGTTTAGACCGCAAGCCATTATTGCTGTTGCCTGCGAGCATGATCTGGCAAGCGGTATTCAGGATGTCTACCCCCTTCCTGTCTGGGGAGTTATAAACCTCAGGCCCGAGGGACCTTGTGTGAACACTTGTGTAGATTTAAGGATGGTAGAGGAGGCCGTTACTTACTTTTTAGGATATAATGATGAGCATGACAGCAAACCTGATACCAAACACATGGTTAGAGGCTATTATGGAAAAGATATCAGTTAGATTCTATTTCTTCGTGAATTTCACTGCGGCTAATCCAAAATTAATGAGTAATGCTAATTTATGTCCCGTTTATTTTACTGGAGATTAATTATTTACAAAATATTACTCTTAGTCTATACTTACTTATAAATCGGGATGGAGGTGAAGGAGCTTGTTTTTTCCTTTATTTGACCCTACTATCGTTATTCTAGTACCCGGAATAATCATTTCCTTATGGGCCCAGATGCGCGTCAAATCAACCTTTAACAAATACCTGCGCGTTCAGTCCTCGAGCGGAACAACGGGCATGGAAGCAGCTAAAAGGTTACTGCACCTTAACGGAATACACGATGTAGCGGTAGAAATAATACACCACGATTTGGGTGATCATTATGACCCGCGGAAAAAGGTTCTGAGGTTATCGCCCAAAGTTTACGGAGGCAGTTCGCTCGCTGCGCTGGGTGTAGCTGCCCACGAAGCCGGGCATGCCATTCAGCATCATCGTGGGTATTTTCCGCTGTTAGTGCGTAACAGCTTTGCTCCTGTGGCCAGCTTTGGGTCCCAAGCCGCTTTTCCGCTGTTGATTATCGGGTGGCTTATGGGGTCCCCCTCCCTGGCATACTTTGGAGTTTATTTGTTTGGCGCCGTTGTGCTTTTCCAGCTGGTAACCTTACCTGTAGAATTCAATGCCAGTAGCAGAGCTTTATCTTTGCTTCCGAAAAGCGGTCTTATTTCCACCCACGAAGCGGAGGCTGCACGTAAGGTGCTTAATGCTGCAGCTCTTACTTATGTAGCAGCGTTGATTGTCGGAGTACTTACATTACTTCGCCTCTTGCTGATAACCGGTATGATGGGAGGACGAAACGAATAAATTGAACGGGAGGCTCTTATAAAATATAGGATGGTAATAAGGACTAAATTTATTCTGTAAAAAGCGCAAGAAATTTATGTTGGGCAGGGAATACAAAATGAACACACCCTATTCATCGGGGCGTGAAGTCGCCCTGCGGGTGCTTTACCAAGTAGATAAAAAGAGGGCTTATGCCAATATTGCCCTGGATCGCTTTCTTCGCAAGGGAAACTTAAAAGATGTCGAGCGCAGGTTTGCTGCAGAACTTGCTTATGGAAGCATCAAAAGGCGTAACACTCTTGACTGGGTGTTACGCCATTTTATGAGAAGGAGCCTTGAAAAAACGGATCCCTGGGTGCGAAATTTACTGCGTCTGGGTGCTTATCAAATTCTTTTTTTGGACAGGGTTCCTACTGCTGCTGCTGTGAATGAAACGGTGGAATTAACTAAAAAATATGGCCATCCCGGGACGGTAAAATTTGTTAACGGCATATTACGCTCTCTAGTTAGAAATTTAGATAAATTGAAATTTCCTACTATTGAAGAAGATCCTATTTTGCATATTTCTCTTGTTCATTCTCATCCAGAGTGGATGGTCGGTCGTTGGCTAAAACGCTTTGGTATAAAGGAAACCATCAAAATCTGCCAAAAAAATAATGAACCCCCCCCTGCTTCGCTTCGCACTAATACGCTAAAATGTAACCGTGAAGAATTACAAAAGGTTTTAAAAAAAGAGGGATACGACACTACTTACGGAAAATATGCACCTGAATGCCTGTGTGCAGATGAATACGGTCGTTTGGAGGAACTCCGTGCTTTTCGGGAAGGCCTGTTTACGGTCCAAGACGAAGGCTCTATGCTCGTATCCAGACTTTTAGCTCCTGATGAGGGAGCAGTAGTTGTTGATGCCTGCGCTGCTCCTGGGACCAAAACTACCCATTTAGCCCAGCTCATGAATAACAAGGGCAGGGTTGTTGCCCTGGATATTCACGAGAAAAAACTTAAAGCTATAATTGAGAATTGCCGTCGTTTGGGGCTTACTTCTGTGAACGTGGAAAAAGGGGATGCCCGTTTATGGGGAAAACGACATAAAAACTATGCAGATTTTATACTTGTCGATGCGCCCTGTTCCGGCTTAGGTGTGTTGAGGCGCCGTCCTGATGCCCGCTGGCATAAAAGAGAGGAAGACGTTACGGAGCTTCAAAAGCTGCAAAAGGAAATACTAGTTGGCATATCACCGGCTCTTAAGGACGGGGGTGTGTTGGTTTATAGCACCTGCACGATAGAGCCTGAAGAAAATGAAGAGGTAATTAAGTGGTTTTTGAAGGAAAACCCCCAATTTGTCCTGGATGATAGACAATGCAAGTATTTGCCGTCAAAACTTTTTTGTAGAGCGGTCCATAATACCGGTTTTCAGAACTGTTTGCTGCAGTTATTCCCCCATATTCACGGTACGGACGGGTTTTTTATGGCGCGATTAATAAAGGCTCGCTGAAATAACGAAGGCTTGGATTATTAGGAAAAATAAATTTCCGAGCATGTTTCAACTTTTGGTATATTTTGGGCTAATTGATTACATACTATCTTCTAAGCCAGGAGGTTTAAATCTAATGGAAGCAACCTTGGACTTGAGAGGTTGGGATATAAATGAAATTGAAGCCCTGCTTGGCGATTGGGGAGAACCTTCATTTCGGGCAGTGCAGATTTTTCGCTGGATTCAAAGAAGCTGCTGTGACAACTTCGAGGCCATGACCAATGTACCGGTTTTGCTTCGTAACCGTTTGAATAAAGCTGCCGATATTAGCCTCCCTCAAATTAAAAGTAAAAAAACCTCCCGAGAAGGGAGCACGGAAAAATATCTCCTTGAATTAAAAGACGGGGAAACCCTGGAAACAGTCCTTATGTCTTATATGGGGGGAGATAAAGCAAGCCGTCATACTGTCTGTGTTTCTTCACAGGTCGGCTGTGCCATGAGCTGCAGCTTTTGTGCAACAGCACTATCGGGGTTTAGAAGGAACCTGACGACAGCGGAAATACTTTCACAAGCAGCTATTGCAGAACGAAGCATAAGAACCCGAAACGGAGAAGGACTGACCAATGTAGTATTTATGGGAATGGGTGAGCCCTTATTAAATTATGCTGCAGTTATCAAGGCAATTCGCATACTCAGTCATCCACAGGGGCTGAACATTGGGCTGAGGCGCATTACAATTTCTACTTGCGGTATAGTACCTAAAATATACTGTCTGGCGGATGAAGGACTGCCGCTGGTTCTTGCGGTTTCCTTGCACGCGGCAGAAGATTTTTTGAGAAACGAGCTAGTACCGGTAAACAAAAAATACCCACTGAAGGATCTAATTGAAGCCTGCCGCTATTTTACGGAGAAAACCGGGAGGCGGGTGACATTTGAATATGTTCTCCTGCATGAAGTTAATGATACGGAAAGACAGGCGAATAAACTCAGCGGCCTACTTCAAGGCTTGCTGGCAAATGTAAATCTCATACCTTTTAATGAAATAAAGGAAAGAGAATATAAAAGACCGGACTGGAAACGTATTTCTGCCTTTAAGCGACGGCTCCAGCAGGCAGGTTTAAATGTTGTCGTGCGTGAAGAAAGGGGGGCAGATATAGAAGCTGCCTGCGGCCAGCTCCGAAGGTATTCGAGGTGAAATAATGGGCATCTTTTCTACGTGTGAATCACTGTCGGAAGGTTTTTTTAAAGTTTTTTTCCGTAAACGTTTGGGAAGGCTGCAGCCGGTAGAAATTGCCAAGCAACTTGTTAGAGAAATGAGTTTAAAAAAGACTATTAGTGCCACTACCGTTTACGCACCTAACTTTTTTGTGGTTCGTTTAAATTCGAAGGATTGGGCATTATTTTCAGGGTTCGTCGGTTCCTTTATAAAGGAATTGGAAGGCTACCTGGAAGAAGAGGCTGAGGAACGCGGTTATACCCTCGTAGGCCCCGTGAAAGTATATATTGAAGATGAAGAGAAATTGGGTAAGGGAGAAATGATTATACATACCCACCTGGAGGAACAGGAAGTTCCTGAAAATTTACCTGGTGAAGAGTGGATATTTTTGTGTACGAGCGGACCTGACGAAGGTAGCACATTTAAATTAAAAGGTGAAAATGCCATTATAGGCCGTGATGGACGGAACCTAATTCACCTTTCCGACCCTTCGGTCGCCCGGAAGCACGCGCAGCTTACCTGTACTGACCACCAGTACTTTATTACCGATCTGGGGAATATCTCCGGGACTTTCGTTAATAATGAGAGGATAGAAAAAATAGCATTGAAAAATGGTGATAAAATAATGGTCGGAAGTTCAGAGCTGGAAGTACGGGTGAAGTAGCTAATGACCTTGGACGTTATTTTGCAGGCAGTGCTGAGGTACATCCTGCTCGTTATTTTTTATTTTTTTCTCTTTGCACTTATTTTGTCTATTACCAGGGAAATAAAGAGGAAAGGAAGAGACAGGGCGGGAACAGCCAGAAAGCCGCTGTACAGCGAGAGGAAGACGGGAGCGTTTTTAATTCCTGATAATTATTTTTTAACAAAAGGGAGGGGAGATAGATACTTTTTAGACGAACATACCAGTATCGGAAATCACCCTGATAATGATATTATTATAAAATCACCTTATGCATCGGCGAGACATGCCGTAATTATTTTTGACGGCAACAAATATATTCTTAAGGACCTGGGAAGCTCCAAGAGCACTTTTGTGAACGGTTCCATGGTAAAAACGGAAAAAGTTTTAACGGATGGAGATAGGCTAAAGATAGCCGGTGTTACCCTCCGGTTTGTGAGGTGAAGTAAATGCGGGTTGAAGCGTTGACTGACAAGGGACCCTTAAGGTCAAGAAATGAAGACCGCTTTTTGGCTGAACCCGATTTAGGTCTTTTTATCGTTGCAGACGGAATGGGGGGCCATAAAGCAGGTGAAATTGCCAGCCGCATAGCTGTTGAAACAGTTAAGAACAATTGCAGTGCTTGTGCCAATCAGCAGCAGGCGGGCTTACTCCTGCAGGAGGCACTTTGCCGGGCGAACGAAGCGGTCTTCAAATCCGCCCAGGAAAATGAAGCTTTCCAGGGAATGGGCACGACGATTACTGCCGCATTAATAGTCAAAAATTTTCTTTATATTGCTCATGTAGGAGACAGCAGGGCATACCTTTTTAGAAAAGGAAAACTTTATCAGCTGACCAGGGACCATTCTCTGGCAGCAGAAATGCTGCGTGCTGAAGGATTAAGACAGGATGAGGTCCTTGACCACCCTCAGAGGAATGTACTGACTCGTTCTCTGGGAACCTGTCCCTCGGTAGAAATTGACATTGTCAGGCAAAACCTTTATAAAGGAGATATTTTGCTCCTTTGTACGGACGGTTTAACTGGAACAGTGAGCGGGGAAGAATTAAAGGAAATTTTAAGCAGTACTGCTGTCCCAAAAAAAGCTGTCAGGAAGCTGATCAATTTAGCATTAAAGAAAGGGGGAACGGATAACGTTACTGTGGTTCTGGTAAATTATGATTAGAGGAAATGCTTGCCGGTATTCAATTAAATATCACCGCTACGAGTACAAGCTATTGCATTTTGTGACCCTGGCAATTGTTGCGGGGAGCGCTTTTTTTTGGTTTGGTTACGAAGGCGATTTTGCAATCAATGTCCTACAAGCGGCAGCTGTGCTGGCGCTTGCTTTTTATGCTTGCAGCGTGTGGTCCTACAGGAGAAATAGCCCTGCAGATCCTTTTCTTCTGCCGATTGTAGGAATGTTAAGCGTTCTCAGTTTTATTTTTTTATTGCGCCTAAACCCGGACCTGGCATTTAGGCAGTTTACTTGGATACTGCTGGGCCTTGCCGGTATGCTGGCTGTTTCTTTATATAATTATGAAAAGCTACTGAATTACAAGTATATGTACATCATAACAGGCCTCATTTTTTTAATTTTGACTGTCATCGCAGGCCTGGAGGTCGGAGGAGCCCGCAACTGGCTGGAATTAGGTTTTTTTAGGTTTCAACCTGCAGAAATGGTTAAACTTCTAATGGTGCTTTTTTTAGCTTCTTATCTGGATGAAAACCGCGAGCTTCTTAAAGAGGGGGAACAGTACGGGAGATTTAACATACCTGCTCCCCAGGCTCTAATTCCCTTGTTGCTTGTTATAGGGCTGGCACTGATAATGCTGGTCCTGCAGCGCGACCTCGGGACAGCACTTATTTTTTTTCTTACGTTTTTAATTATGTTTTACTTGGCTTCGGGCCGTGGGGACTATATTGCCCTGGGAATTTTGCTCTTTTCTGCCGGGTCCGTAACGTCTTATTTTATGTTCGGCCATGTTCAGGTTAGAATCGCGGCGTGGCTCCATCCATGGGCATATTTTGAAGGAAGCGGTTACCAAATTGCTCAAAGCCTTTTTGCCCTTGGTTCGGGAGGTCTATGCGGTTCCGGTTTGGGTTTGGGCCGTCCTGATTTAATTCCTGCTGTGGAAACGGATTTTATTTTTTCTGCCGTAGGAGAGGAGATGGGTTTTTTGGGTTCGGCGGGTATAGTAATACTCTATTTAATACTCCTTTACAGGGGGTTTAAAATCGCCTTGGAAACCAGTAACGGTGCAGGGCAGTTGCTGGCGGCCGGAATATCCTGCCTGCTGTCTGTTCAGGCACTGGTAATAGTAGGCGGTGTAACAAGGCTTCTTCCGTTAACCGGAATTGTACTGCCTTTTATGGGTTACGGCGGAAGCTCTCTGATCATAAACTACGTATTGGTGGGGCTTTTGGCAAGCATTAGTAGGAGGAAAAAATGGTAAGGAAAAATATTCGCAGTCTGTTTTATATTTTATTGTGCGGTTATCTTTTTATAATTGTCCAGTTAACTTACCTGCAGATTTTCAGGTCAAATGAGCTGCTGGCCCACCCCAAAAATACAAGACTGAGCAGCTGGGAACAAAATATTATACGGGGAGGAATCTATGATCGAAATGGAGAACCATTAGCGAGAACAGTAGCAGTGGAAGGAAAGATGCACAGGGAGTATCCCTTAGGTGCAGCTGCAGGAGCTATAACCGGCTATAATTCTTTTACCAGGGGCAAAGCCAGTTTAGAAGCAGAATACAATGACGTACTGTTAGGCTTTAATCCGGATATGAAACTAATAAGGTTATTACGGCGCTTCGGAGGCGGAGCTGTACGGGGAAATGATATTTACCTGACTATTGATATGCACTTGCAACGTTCCGCTTACGAATTGCTAAGAGGAATGCGTGGAGCTGCGGTGATTATGGAGGCTGATTCAGGAAGAATCCTTGTCCTGTCCAGTTCTCCCGGTTTTGACCCTAACAATATCGAAAATAAATGGAAGCAGCTCAACCAGATACCCGGAAGTCCTTTTTTAAACCGAGCCATTCAAGGGCTTTACCCGCCGGGTTCTAGTTTAAAAATAATGAACGGTGCCTTGGCATTAAGTGAAGGGGAAATATTGTACGGGAGGCAGTACTTCTGCCCGGGTTATCTTGAAATAAAAGGTAGAATTTTAAAGTGTCCTTATCCCCACAGAGAGGTTGACATAATTACAGCCCTGGCCCGGTCATGCAATGTTTCTTTTGCGCGCTGGGTCATAGAAATGGGGCCGGAAGCTTTTTACCAAGGTGCGCTGAGGTTTGGTTTTAATCGTGACTGGGACTTTGATCTCCCGGTCAAAGCAAGCAATGTACCTCCCCCCAACAGGCTTACTCCCAATTCTCTCGCAGAATGCGCAATAGGTCAGGGCGAAGTGCTGGTTACGCCGTTACATATGGCGGTCATTACTTCTGTTATTGCTAACGGTGGCACGCTGTATAGGCCGTACCTGGTGCGCAGTATTAAGGACCCATCGGGATCCCTGGTTAAACAGTTTGAACCCCGTAAGATGGGAGCCGTAATTAACCCTTGGGCAGCTGCTTTGGTAAAACGGGGAATGGTAGAGGCTGTCCAGGAAGGAACAGCACAGGCTGCAGGTATTCCGGGGGTCGAAGTGGCCGGAAAAACAGGTACGGCAGAGAATCCTGGAGGAAAGCCCCATGCCTGGTTTGTAGCCTTTGCGCGTGGAAAAGATGCTAATATCGCTGTAGCGGTAGTTGTAGAAAATGGAGGACGTGGGGGACAGGTAGCTGCCCCGATTGCCCGCAAACTGCTTGCGAAAGCTCTGGAGTTTTAAGAGGTGAAAACTGTTGATAGGGAAAGTGCTTGGTAACCGTTATAAACTGTGTGAAAGATTAGGCGGGGGTGGGATGGCCGTTGTCTACAAAGCGGAAGACACCCTGCTGCACCGGTGGGTTGCTGTGAAAGTACTCCGCAGCCAATACTCTCATGACGAAGATTTTGTTAAGCGATTTCAACGTGAAGCTATGGCAGTCGCCAGCCTATCTCACCCCCATATTGTAAATATATACGATGTCGGCCAGGAAGAGGACCTTCACTACTTGGTGATGGAATACGTCAAGGGATGTACGCTTAAGGAAATTATCCGACGAGAAGGTGCCTTGAGAATTTTCAGAGCTCTGAATTTTGCTCAACAAATATGCGAAGCGCTGGAGCACGCGCATGAAAACGAAGTTATTCATAGAGATATCAAACCGCATAATATTCTTGTTACCCCGCAGGACAGGGTAAAGGTTATGGATTTTGGTATTGCCCAGCATTCGGCAGGAGCTACCATAACTTTTGACAATAATATGGTTGGTACAGTACAATATATTTCTCCGGAGCAGGCAAAGGGAGAAGCTACCAGCGCGGCAACCGACATTTATTCTATAGGGGTTGTGCTTTTTGAAATGCTTACGGGCGAGGTTCCTTACAAGGGAGATAACCTCCTTTCTACCGTAATGAAACATGTTAAGGAAGATACTCCCAGCCTCAGAGAGCTTCGACCTTCTATACCACTAGCTCTGGACAGGGTGGTAAGAAAGGCCATGCATAAGGACCCTCGGAAACGCTTTGCTTCTGCCAGGGATTTGTGGGAAGCTCTGGAAAAGATACGCTGCGGGGAGCTAGAGGAAGAGGAGGAGGAAGAGGAAGTTCTTGCGGCAGAAGGAGAAAGCACTAGGTTTTTTCCAAGATTTAAAGACGGTGAAAATAATGAAGAAGTAAAGAAGGGTGCGGTGCAAAAAAAAAGGACGAAGAGCTTAAAATGGCTGGTCGTGGCTGTATTGCTTGGACTTCTGCTTTTAGCTGGTTATTTGGGCTTGCAGGAGTTTTTAATTGTTGAAGAGACACAAGTGCCCGAGGTCGAAGGGATGGCATTGGCAGAAGCGGCGGAAAAACTGAGGAGTGCCGGCCTGGAACCCGAAGTGGGTGACAGGAGGCACCATCCCGAAGTTGAAAAAGATTATGTAATTTCACAAAGCGTCGCCGGAGGAGAGGTCGTTAAGCGCGGGATAAAAATTTATCTGACTGTCAGCGAAGGGCCAAGCATGGGTAGTGTACCTGATGTTACAGGCAAAACGGAGATGGAAGCAAGGGTACAGCTGGCAAATGCAAATTTTGAAATAAAGGAAATTAACAGGGTCTACCACCCGGAGAGCAGCGAGGGCATCGTTATCGGCCAGGACCCACAACCTGCAAAAGAGGTACCGGAAGGAACGGGAGTGAGCTTGATAGTCAGTAAGGGCCCTAAACCAAGGGAAATACCCATGCCCGATCTTATAGGCATGCAGCTTGAGGAAGCAAAAAAAGCACTGGAGAATTCCAGACTTCAGCCCGGGCTGATTACTTATGAAGAAAGTTTAAAATATTTTGAAGGACAGGTCATGCATCAAAGCGTAGAGCCGGGAGAGAAAATTTTACAGGGCGGAAAAGTTGATCTGGTAATAAGCAAGGGCGAAGGACCACCGCCATCTCCTATCAGAATTACTAATATAGAAGTTCCTCGTGACGGAAAAGAACACAGAGTGCGTATCGTCGTGGACGATGCTAAAAGCATACGTGATGAATATTCTAATCTGCATTCACCGGGGGATAGTGTAAGTACGGTTATTAATCTATACGGAAACGGGACCATCAGTATATATGTTGATGAAGAAAAAATTAAGGAGAAATATATTGAAGTTTCCGAACAGTAGGAGGTGTATTAATTCCTGGAAGGTATTTTAATAAAAGCTGTCGGTGGTTTTTATTATGTCAAGGCTGGTACGGAGCTCTGGGAATGCCGTTTAAGGGGTAAGCACCGCCTGAAAAAAACGGATGTTGTACCTGGAGACAGGGTATTGGTGAGTATTGATAATTTAGATAAAAAAAAAGGAGTGATAGAGGAAAGGTTCCCACGAAAAAATTGCCTAATTAGGCCAAAGGTTGCAAATGTAGATCAGGCGGTTGTCGTTATGTCCCTGGCACAACCCGAGCCGGACCGCATGCTGCTTGACCGGCTGCTGATTATGGTAGAAGACACCGGGATTAGTTCTGTTATTTGTTTTAATAAAATTGATCTCAAGGAACCTTCTTTTACCGGTGAACTACCCGGGTTATACGAGAAGATTGGTTATAAGATTATCGTGACCAGTGCCAAGACCGGTGTAGGAAAAAGGGAACTGTTAAAAATCCTGAAAGGGAAAATATCGGTATTTACGGGGCCTTCAGGAGTGGGAAAATCCAGTCTTTTGAACCTTCTTCAAGAAGGGTTTCACTTATCTACTGGCAGTGTTAGCAAAAAAGGCGGGAGGGGACGCCATACTACCCGTCATGTGGAATTGCTGGAACTCGAAAGCGGCGGGTGGGTTGCAGATACGCCCGGTTTCAGCCGTATATATTTGCCGCTTATAGAAAGGGAAAAACTGGCCTTTTATTTTCCGGAAATGCTGCCCCATATACCTAGTTGTAAATTTAAAACGTGCCTCCATGACCAGGAACCGGGCTGTGCTGTAAAAAAGGCGGTGGAAGAAAAAAAGATTGATAAGATAAGATACGAACACTATTTGAAACTTTTAGAAGAAATAATTTCCCAGGAGAGGAGCTTTTAAATGTTGAGAATTGCCCCATCCTTACTGGCAGCTGATTTTAGCCGCTTGGGAGAAGAAGTGGCGGAAGTTGAAAAGGCGGGT
>DDHO01000039.1:0-7017 GCA_002352935.1 Firmicutes bacterium UBA1874 | reverse complement strand
AGTTGAAAAGGCGGGTGCTGATTACCTGCATATAGATATTATGGACGGCCACTTCGTTCCCAACTTAACGTTCGGCCCACAGCTGGTAGCCGACCTGAGATCAAAAAGCGGTCTTATTTTTGACGTTCATCTCATGATCGAAAAACCAGAGAATTTTATAGTACCTTTTTCAAGGGCCGGTGCCGATATTATTTCAGTACATGTAGAAACCTGCCATCACCTTCACCGGACCCTGCAGCTAATAAGAGAGGCCGGTGTAAAACCGGCAGTTGCACTTAACCCAGCGACTCCTCTGGAGCATTTGAAGTATGTCCTTAACGAAGCTGATATGGTTTTACTGATGGCTGTGAACCCGGGATTTGGGGGCCAGGATTACCTGCCCTTAGTAGAAAAGAAAATAACGGATTTGAAAAGAGAAATAATAAACAGGGGGCTTAAAGTGGACATAGAAGTAGACGGGGGCGTAAACGAAAATACCGGTGCTAGCGCTCTGGCTGCGGGTGCGGATATTTTGGTTGCCGGGTCTTTTATTTTTAAATCTGAAGATAAAGCAGAGGCAATAAAATCGCTGAAGAGGCTAATAGAAAAAGGGGAAAACAGTGGGGTCAATAGCACTTGTTTATCATCATAATTATAAACTGCACGAGACCGGCAATCACCCTGAGCGTAAAGAACGCCTGTCTGCAATAATTGAAGTTCTTAAAAAACTAAATGCATGGGAAAAGCTGGAGCATATAACACCTGAAATAGTGGACATGGAAATACTTAAAATGGTTCATAGTGAAAGACATATAGCGGGTGTGCGGGATTTTGCTTTAAAGGGAGGTGGGTGGTGGGACCCGGACACTTACGTTTCCCCGAACTCTTTTGAAGTTGCTTTACTGGCAGCAGGAGGTGCGGTAAGAGCTGTAACAGAGGTAATGGAAGGCCGTAGCAGGGTTGCACTGGCGTTGGTACGCCCACCTGGCCACCATGCTGAACCGCAAAGGGCTATGGGTTTTTGCCTTTTTAACAATATAGCGGTTGCGGCTAAATACGCTCAGGCATTTTACAAATTGGACCGCATTATGATTGTCGATTGGGACGCACACCACGGAAACGGTACTCAGGCAGCTTTTATAAGCGATCCCTCTGTACTGTATTTCTCTGTGCATCAGAGCCCTTTATTTCCCGGTACTGGAGCTGCTGGCGAGATGGGTACCGGAACGGGAAAAGGCTATACAGTGAATATACCGCTTCCTGCGGGCACCGGCGACCGGAGTTATTACTATCTTTTTCAGAAAATATTTATGCCCCTCGCCGTACAATATCGTCCTCAACTTATCCTTGTATCGGCAGGATTCGATGCCCATTTTAATGAATACCTGGCAGGCTTGTCGTTGACGTCGGAAGGCTTCGCCAGAATTGCTGCAGTTGTTAAGGACATAGCAGACAAGTACTGCGGGGGGAGGATTGTTCTTGCCCTGGAAGGAGGATATAGCCTGGATACTGTAGGCTACCCTCTGGCGGCAGTAGTCAATGTTTTGGGAAATTTAAACCTGGGGGATATTAAAGATCCGCTGGAATATGGCGGTAAGGATTTTATTGCTGCAGCACAGGAAAAGATCGAAGCCTCTAGGAAGCTGCTGTGTAAATACTGGGAGCTCTAAACTTACAATGCTTTTTGGTTCTCCTTTTCAAAAATATAATTTATCTTTATAAGCTCTTAACATGCGCTATTAACTGAAGAGCGCTTTACTGACAGGGGGTTCTGAGCACGTTATGGCTAAAATTTCGTGTGAAGAAGTTCTCGCTTACTTATCTAAACATGATACGATGGTGCTAGCTACTTGCTCGGAAGGAGTTTCTTGGGCGACTCCCGTTTTTTTTGTAAATATGGAATTTAACTTGTACTTTTTTTCAGACAGCAAAACGAGGCACTGCCGGAACATTTCTCTTAACCCCCGAGTAGCTGCTGCAATCAGTCAAAATGTTTTTGACAGCTGGCAAGATATTAAAGGTGTGCAGCTGGAAGGTACGGCAGCAGAGGTGACGGATGGGCCGGAAAAAGGTCGGGTTACTGCTGCTTATTTAAGAAAATTTCCTTTGGTGCATTCCGTAATAAGAGATGCTGCTTTCGGGATTCTTTTTAAAAGGACGTTAATGTACAGGCTCAAGACCGAAACTATATATTTCGTAGATAATTCACGCGGTTTTGCCTGGAAAGAGGGATTAAATTTAAAAGATTTGCAGGGGCTTGGTCGAAATTAATTTTATTTGCTTAATTGCTTAATATAAACGGTTATTCTATAATACAAGGCATAGGACAGTAGAGGTTAAAAAGAAAATATTAAAAAAGTTGCTTCTCCGGGGTAGGTGAAATTCCTTACCGGCGGTAAAGCCCGCGAGCCTAGGCAGATCCGGTGCAATTCCGGAGCCGACAGTAAAAGTCTGGATGAGAGGAGGAGCAAAGTTTAAGTATTTATTAACACATAACCCCGGGGAACTTTCCCGCGGTTTTTTTAGTGTTAATGAAAGGAAAGAAGTCGTGAAAGAAAAACTTATGGCAAGAGCCCTGGAGTTGGCCAGCAGGGGTATGGGTTACACAAGCCCTAATCCTATGGTCGGGGCGCTGGTGGTTAAAAATGGGGAAGTAGTTGGAGAAGGCTTTCACAGAAGGGCAGGCGCTCCCCATGCGGAAATATATGCACTGCGTGAAGCGGGTGAAAGAGCCCGAGGTGGTGATCTTTACGTGAACCTAGAGCCCTGTTCGCATTACGGCCGCACACCCCCCTGTACGGAGGCGATAATAAAGGCGGGTATTGCCAGGGTAATAATTGCCATGAAAGATCCCAATCCGAAGGTGGCTGGTACGGGAATAAAAAGATTACGGGAAGCGGGTCTCAAAGTAGAGGTTGGTATCAAGGAAAAGGAGGCGCTCTGCCTTAATGAGGTATATATAAAATATATTACTGGCGGTATGCCGTTTGTTATTCTCAAAACTGCTATGACATTAGACGGAAAAATTGCTACTGCCAGGGGAGATTCGCGCTGGGTGACTGGTCCCGACGCACGAAGGGAAGTTCACCGTTTGAGGCATATTTATGATGCTGTGCTGGTGGGTAGCGGGACTGTTATTGCTGACGATCCGCAGTTGACCTGCAGGCTCAATGAGAAGGAGGTAAACGACCCGGTAAGAATAATTGCGGATTCACGGCTGAGAATTACTACCGAAGCCCGTGTGTTCAACTTGAATTCGAAAGCTCCCACAATAGTTGCAACTTCAGCGGGATGCGATCGAAATAAAAAGAAAATGCTTGAAGATAAGGGTGCCATAGTGTTGGAAGTAGAGACAAGTAATTCCCGCTTGAATTTAAGAAAACTTATGTCTTTACTTGCAGAAAGAAAAATTTGCAGTATCCTTACGGAGGCAGGTCCGACTTTAAATGCTTCTCTTTTTAAAGAAGGTTTGGTCGATAAAATATTAATTTTTGTAGCCCCTAAGCTGCTAGGGGGCGTCTGTTCTCCAGGCCCTATTGGTGGGGAAGCACCGGCACGCATGAAGGAAGCACTTTTGTTGAAAGGGGTCGAGGTGCGTCGGATTGGCGGTGATTATTTATTTTCAGGATATCTTAAATAAAGAGGATTTCATAAAACAAAGTCAAGTAATTCAAGGAATATTTTGTAAATCGGGGAGGAAGGCTGTGTTTACAGGGTTAATCGAAGAAATGGGCATCGTAAGAGAAATAATTACAGGTGTTCAGTCAAGGATTCTCAAAGTCAGTACGCAAAAAATTGCAGGTGAGGTGAGTACGGGTGACAGCGTTGCTGTAAACGGCGTGTGTTTGACCGTTACCCGGCATGAAAAAGATTCTTTTGAGGCTGATGTTATGGCAGAAACACTGAAAAAAAGCAATTTGGGTAATTTAAAGCTGGGAGACAGGGTTAATTTAGAGGCTGCTCTGCGGGCAGGTGACCGTTTGGGAGGACACTTTGTTAGCGGCCATGTGGACGGGGTTGGAGTCATTCGAAAAAAATATTTTCAAGATGTTGCATCGGTGATGGAAATAGAGGCACCTTCGGAAGTCATGCAGGTAACGGTACCACAGGGGTCAATTGCAGTAGATGGTGTTAGCCTTACGGTAGTTAAATGCTTGGAGCGAAGCTTTTTTGTTTCACTAGTTCCGCATACGCAGGTTTCTACTATTTTGGGTTATAAAAAAATAGGCGATGAAGTTAATTTGGAAGCGGACCTTATTGGCCGTCATATAGCTTATTTTATGCGTAAGTTCAAAAAAGCTCAACAGCAGGAAAGTTTAACGAGAGAACTTTTATCAGCAAATGGCTTTTTTGAAGGACTTTTTGGCAAATAGGGAGGCAGTAAAACTTGAAAAAATTAAAACTCAATACTATTTTCGAAGCGTTGGAAGACATTCGTCGGGGCAAAATGGTAGTGGTTGTTGATGACGAGGACCGTGAAAACGAAGGCGACCTTGTTATGGGAGCAGAAAAAGTTACTCCGGAGGCTATAAACTTTATGGCTACCTACGGGAAGGGCTTAATTTGCGTTCCTGTAGAAGAGAAACGGTTGGATGAACTTAATATTCAGCCAATGGTTTCATGTAATACGGATCCTTATGAAACGGCTTTTGCAGTGTCCGTGGATGCCAGGGAAACTAAAACGGGTATTTCCGCGTATGAGCGTGCGTTAACTGTAAAGCGTTTGCTGGATCCTCGTACAAGACCCGAGGATTTTAAAAAACCGGGGCATATTTTCCCCCTCAGGGCTAAAGAAGGAGGGGTTCTGAGGCGTGCTGGCCACACTGAAGCTGCTGTAGACCTTTCCAGGCTAGCGGGACTTTACCCTGCTGGCGTAATTTGCGAAATTATGAACGAGGATGGGACCATGGCTCGTATTCCCCAGCTATTAACGTTTGTCCGCAAGCACGGGTTGAAGATCATTTCTATTGCCGACCTAATAAGATACCGACGGCGTACTGAAAAACAGGTTGAACGTGTTACTGCTACAATTTTACCTACAGTGTATGGAGACTTTACAGCTATAGCGTACGAAGATCAAATAGAACACGAGTGCCACGTTGCTCTTGTTAAGGGGAAACCGGATACTACAAGACCTGTAATTACGAGGGTTCACTCGGAATGTCTTACCGGCGATGTTTTTGGTTCTCTGCGCTGTGATTGTGGGACACAGGTAAAAAAGGCTCTTGAAATTATCAATAAAGAAGGCAGCGGCATTTTTCTCTATATGCGCCAGGAGGGAAGGGGTATAGGGCTTTTGAATAAGCTCAAGGCCTACAGGCTTCAAGATGAAGGTAAAGATACTGTAGAAGCCAATGAAGCTCTGGGTTTTCCTGCTGATCTTCGTGATTACGGTATCGGAGCACAAATATTATCCGACCTGGGCGTGAAAAAGTTAAGGCTGCTTACCAATAATCCACGTAAAATTGCAGGTTTGGAAGGTTATGGGCTAAAAGTAATAGAAAGAATACCTATCGAAGTAACTTCCTGTCCTGCTAATGAAAATTATTTGAAAACAAAGAAGAATAAACTGGGTCACCTGCTCAACGCTTGAAAAACAAACCAAAAGGGAATTTACTTATATATTTATAAAGGAGGATGTAAATTGTGGCTGCTATCTATGAAGGAAAGCTCCTGGCAAAGGGTCTTAAGTTTGCTGTTGTAGTATCCAGGTTTAATGAATTTATTACAAACAGGCTTTTGGCGGGAACTATGGATGCTCTGGGCAGGCACGGTGCCGAGGAAGACAAGATTAAAATATACTGGGTTCCAGGGGCTTTTGAAATACCTGTTATGGCAAAAAAATTAGTCTCCAAGGATTTCCAAGCGGTGATCTGCCTGGGGGCAATTATTAGGGGCGCAACACCGCATTTTGAATACGTATCCGGGGAGGTTGCCAAAGGGATAGCCCAAGTGGGGCTGATGGCTGAGAAACCTGTAATATATGGAGTTATAACTGCTGACACTATTGAACAAGCCGTGGAAAGAGCCGGTTCCAAGGCAGGCAACCGGGGGTGGGACGCAGCAATCAGTGCAATTGAAATGGCAAATCTTTTTAATACCTTAGAAAATGATAGAAGGGGTGAAATTTTGTGAAGATAGGTATTATCAGCGATACCCACGGCTATGCTGCCGTATGGGAGGAGGTTATGGAAGGAATTTTTAGAGATGCTGACTTAATTTTGCATGCAGGGGATGTATTATATCAAGGACCTACCAACTTGATGGCCGAGGGTCATAATTCGCAGAAACTAATAGAGTTAATTAATAAAACTCCCTGTCCCATTATGATTGCCCGGGGCAATTGCGATGCGGATGTGGACGAAATGCTGCTGAACCCGCCGCTGCAATCTCCTTGTGTTCATTACCGTTACGGCAATGTAGGCGTTCTCGTCCATCACGGTCACCTTTGGACCAAGGAACAGATGTTTTTTAAAGCAGAGGCATGTAAGGCCAGAATATGTATATCTGGACATACTCATATACCCAAATTGTATAACATTGGGCCGATTACTTTTGTTAACCCTGGCAGCTGCAGTCTTCCTAAAGATCGGAATTGCACAAGGAGCGTTGCTCTAATTGAAGAAAATATGTTGAAGCTTATTGATCTGGATGACGGCGAAGTTCTCGCTGATAAAGACCTGGGGAATATAAAATAAAGAGATATAAAAATTTAAAATAAAAAGGCTTGGTTTTTCCAAGCCGAGGTAATTTTTAAACTGCTCTCTGAACCTTGCCGCTCCGTAAACAGCGCGTACAAACAAGCAGGCGCTTTGTAGAACCGTTTACCAGCACTTTTACTTTCTGTAAATTCGGAGCCCAGGTTCTTTTGGTTTTTATATGAGAGTGGCTGATTTGATTTCCGGTCACGGTTCCTTTTCCGCAAACGGCACACTTTGCCATAGACAGTTCCTCCCTTATTAAAAAATCAACACCAGCATTGTATCAAATTAAAATTTTTTTAGCAAGGCTGTAACAAAATGCAAGTTGCAGCTTTTT
>DDHO01000014.1 GCA_002352935.1 Firmicutes bacterium UBA1874 | reverse complement strand
TACAGTATATTGACACTATGATACTGGCGGTGTTAGTTGAATAGATTTGTTGAATGTGCTACTATTAAAAATGTCTTTAAGGAGGCTACTTTGGGTGAGGCTTTTTGCCACAGCTGACCTTCATCTGTCTTTGAATAAGACAAAACCTATGGAAGTTTTTGGCCCGCAATGGAAGGACCACCATTTGAAAATAAAAGAAAATTGGGAACGAGAGGTAGAGGAACAGGATGTTGTTCTTATCTGCGGTGATATTTCCTGGGCAATGACTTTAGAAGAAGCGTTAGCTGATTTGGAGTTTATAGAAAATCTGCCCGGTAAAAAAATTATTATTAGAGGGAATCATGATTATTGGTGGAAGGGCATTAATAAGGTACGAAAAGCCCTGCCGTCCAGTATTTCGGCTATTCAAAATGATTCTTTGCTCCTTCAAGATGGTACGGCGGTTTGTGGGAGCAGAGGCTGGCTTGTACCAAATGGAGGAAACCTAACTGAACGCGATAGTAAAATATATAAGAGAGAATTAAATAGGGTTAAATTATCCCTAGAGGATGCACAGAAGAAAAATCCTCGGAGAATAGTTGTTATGATGCACTACCCTCCCTTTAAAAGACTGGCAGGCAAGTCCTACTTTGAGGAACTTTTTCACAAATATAATGTTAGCAAGTGCTTTTACGGTCACCTGCATGCCAATGATCAGGTTTATGCATACAATGGGATTAAGGCAGGTGTAGAATATCGGTTGGTTGCTTGTGATTACCTGGAGTTTAAGCTATTTAGAGCCTGCCGAATGAATGAGGACAAGGCATAAGGTTGATATAGTATAATGTGTGCCCGACAACATTACCTGGAAGGAGCGAAAAAGTGTTATACTTAACTTCGTCAAAGTTCCGGGAACCGTTTTTTTTCTTACGAAAAAAACTGAATTCGGAAATATATGCATCATGTGGAATAGAAGTAAAATTTTTAGAGAGCCCTGATTATGCTTATACACAGGTAGATTGTTATGTTAAATCAAAAGACAGTAAAGGGAAAATAATCGATAGACAAATAGATAGCCTCGTACTCAGCTATTTGGGGAACATTCTAACTGAAGCAATACTTATTTACTGGGAACCAATTATTTTGTCAAAAATGATTAATGCCAATTATAATTACCTGCGTTCTAAGGAGAAGAGAGAAATAAGTGAAAAAGTGTTCGAACGTTTAAAAATGCAGGAACCCTGCGGTTTTCCTAAAGCAGTTTATGACCGGCGCAGTCAAATTTATAATACGGTACTTGAGTACTTAAGGGAAAACGGCCGTATAAATATTGAAGGTTTCCTTAATTTCAGACTGCGTTTTTACTGGGATGCACTGGAAAATGTGGTTAATCAAACGGCCGATGGCATATTATGGGCCAAAGAATATGATGATTTCATCTGTCTTTTGAAGTATTTTTTAGAATCACAGGAGCCACGTATAAAAAAAGTACATGTAATCTTGTTAAATACAGGCTTTCAACTTTATGACAGCGATGACAATATTGTTGCCGGAGATTCCTTGGAAGAATACGTTGCGGGTTTTGAAGAAGAAGAAATTGACAGCGGGGATCTCCTGATTAGCGCTTTAGTTGCTATTGCACCTCAAGAGGTGGTCTTACATTTAAGTACAGAAGTTGATTTACAGGAAGCAGTAGATATTTTAAAGAATGTCTTCGGTAAAAGAATGGTTATTTGTTCCGGATGCAGCAGGTGTATTTCTGTAACTTAATTTTTTAAAACCCGTACGATTGAAAAATATGCGTCTATTGACTTCTGAGTTTTCACAACAAAAAGCGTTTAGTTTCTTCTTTGGAACGATTGTCCTCTGCTTCTGTCCTTTAAAATTGCCAGCCTTTTTAGTGCTTTAATTTTTTCCTTATTTCCGATACGAGCATTTTCCAAACAAGTACGTAATACGTTAATGGAAGTATCGTAGTTCTGACAGTTAACGGGGTAAGGGTAACCGTCCTTTCCTCCGTGAGCAAAAGAAAAACGAACCGGGTCTTTAAAACTGGCGGGCGTTCCATAAGCTATTTCCGATACCATTGCCAGAGCGCGAATTGTTGCAGGCCCTACTCCCGGCTGGGACAGAAGGGTTAGATAATCCTCCGGCTGCTTTTCATAAAGAAGCTGCAGTATTTTGTTTATTTTATTGGCCTTCGGAACAGGGTGATAGCGAGGTAAAGTAAAGGAAAACTCCCTGCTTTCATGAGGGCGGCGAAATAAAGTAAGCTGTTCTGGTTCCCGTTTTTTTTCTAAGATTCCGTTTAATATCCTGTTCACCTCACCCGGAGCTTCCCGTGCTAGGTACAGGGAGACACTCCGCGCCTTTTCGCTTTTGGAAGCAGCCATATTTAACACCGGACCTGTATTATCACAGCAAATAGCAGAATGAGGGTCGCTTAGGTAGTTTTTTTCATGTTCACTTATCCAGTGATAGCGACGAACATAACGGCTGTCTGTATTCATCCCTTGCTGTACTACTGCCCAATCTCCTTTAGCTGTGAAAATAAAAAAATGGTGGTAAAGCTGGTAACCGTCCTGTAAGGCGGCATTGTCAATTTTTGCGGTCAAGCGGCTTACTTCCTGAAGTCCGGTTAAATTGTTACTTAAACCGTAATTATCACCTGCCTGAATAATTTCTAAAGGTGTCTTTCTGGCCGCTGCTCCTTTTCCTCCCGCAAAAAAAAGTCCCATATCTCCCTGACAGTGCTTTAATCCTTCTTTTAAGGCGCTGCAAACCGTCGTGGTAATACCCGAGGAATGCCAGTCAAACCCCAAAACGCATCCTAACGCTTGAAACCATACGGGGTCAGAAAGTCGGTATAAGACCTCCCGGGAACCGAATTCTTCAACGATAACCTGAATAATTGCAGAGCCCAGTTCTTTCATGCGATTAAAGAGCCACGTTGGGCATTTACCACCGTGAAGGGGTAGGTTAACAGTTCCCGTGCGCATTTGGACTATCCTCTCATTATTATTTTAAAAAAAGAAATTGTTCTGTATGTACAGTATACCATAACAAAAAACATTCACTGAAAAGAAAAGCATTATTAATTCAAATTGTGGATTTTACACGCCTATATAGAAGCTTTCAAAGAGGTTTAAAGGTACTTGCTTCTTAAGATGGTATTTGCTATATTCGTGTCATAGCTATAATTTATATTGTAGAAGTTTATCGAGATAAAGGAGAGGCAGCATGTGGGAGTATATAATCATACCCGTTGTGGGTGCATTCATCGGGTGGATGACCAATAAAATAGCTATCAAACTGATTTTTCGACCGTACCGAGCATTGGAAATCCCTCTTATAAAGTGTCGCCTTCAGGGTCTAATTCCCAAAAGACATGGGGAAATAGCTCATACTATGGGGGAGGTAGTTGAAAAGGATTTGGTCAGCTTTAATGAGCTTATCCTTAAGTTTAACTCTTCACATAGAGAACAAATAATAAAAGTGCTTGTGGAATCAGTGAATAATAGAGTAAAGGAAAGGCTGCCCATATTTTTGCCGTCCTTTTTTAAAAACGGTGTGACGGGGATCGTAGAAGATTTGATACGTAGGGAATTTGATACTATCTGGACAAGCCTGGTAGAAGATATTTCAAACCCACTAAATAATAGTGTTTCTGTTTCAAAAATCGTCGAAGAGAAGATCCTATCTCTGGATTTAAAAAATTTAGAGCGAATTATTGTAAAGATTGTTTCAAAAGAGTTAAGACATATTGAATGCTTAGGGGCTGTGCTGGGATTTTTAATTGGTATGGTACAGGTTGTGGTTGTATCTATAGCTGCTATGTAGGGTTGTCAAACATATG
>DDHO01000047.1:708-23153 GCA_002352935.1 Firmicutes bacterium UBA1874 | reverse complement strand
ACAATAACTTTACTCTAACTTTTTTAAAATAGAATTCTCTCTCTACTAGAGCTTTCCTTCAGGAAGAACATTGACAAGGTCTTCCAAAAGAGCATCGACAATGAAAGTTTTGTTATATAATGCTTTAAGAACTGCAACGCAGCGTCCTTCCGCATCTGCTTTAAAATCTATAATACAAAATGTGATATCATTATTATAGGATTTACGGGTCACCAGATCACCGATTTTCATATTTAAAAGCACCTCCCTTATTCAGTTTATTCTTTCACCGCTCGCGAAGTGCTTCTAAACATAATTAAATGAAAATCGGTTTTCTTTCCGGTAAACCCCTGACTTGTCGCCTTGCGTCAACACCCGGCGCAGTTGCCGCAGCTTTTCCCGCTGCAGGATTTTCTCCCGCCGCTATCAGTTTTAGCAGAAGCTTTATACATGAGTCCGGTAAACCTCTGCACAAGCGAAGTACTTTTGCAGATGGGACACCGGGCCTTATCCCTATCTTTAATGTTAAGCAGTAGTGCAAAACTGTGATTGCAGTCCCTGCATGTAAAATCGTAGGTAGGCAACTTAGAACCTCCTTTATTAAAAAAATATTCATTTAATTATACCCCAACAATAAACTGCCGGTTTACTTCAATATCCGGCAGTTTAGTTAGAAATTTTATATTGCCTCTTCAACGGAAACCCGCTGCACCGCCCCCACGGGACATGCCCAGTAACAGCGCGCACAGCTACTGCATTTCTCCACGTTAATAGCAAAAGTCCTGTAATCTTCGATATAAATTGCACCTTCCCGGCATTCCAACTCGCAGGTAGCACAGTTCATGCACAATTTCTCATCTATATAATAAGACCACCTTTTCTTTTTGGACACAACCGTCCTCTCCCCTTTCCCTTTACAAAGCTAAACTTAACTTCTAGCACTGGCCTGAATATTCCTGCTGTACCCTGTAGATTATTTACGTTCATGTAGTTCAATTTTAATTATTCAAATGTACACTTATCCGGGGAAATATCTAAAAAGGCCTGAATGCTCGGCTGCCTGAGGGTTAAATTTTTGGTCCACTCTATAAATTTTATTCTAACCGCAATTTTTGGTTCAAGCCAAACCGCTCCCCTGACCTTAACAGGGACGTTTACAAACGGCGGAACATCTAATTTTAACAGTTCTACCAGCTTTGTTAGCTTCAACCATTCCTCGCTTGTTAATTTTCCTGTACCGGCCTGTCCGACAAATTTTAATTTCCTGTTTTCGTCATACAACCCGAGCAGGAGAGAACTCACTACTCCCCCGCGCAGGGTAACTCCACCTACTACGGCCGCTATATCTTTATAATTCTTTTTTTTCTGCCACCTTTTATCCTTTCCGTTTACTAAATATTTGCTGCGGAGATCCTTGCACACTATCCCTTCCATTTTTTCCTTTTTAACAGTTTCAAATAGATTTTCCCCTTCGCTAAAGTTTTCGGTAAGCTGCAAATCGTCACGGGGGATTATAATTTCTTTTAAAATTTGCTGTCTTTTAAATAGCGGTAAATCGGTAATCCAGTTTCCGTTATAATAAAGAATGTCAAATATCATATAAGTAACGGGTACAAGATTTCTCATCTGGTTAATTTTACCGGGCTTACGAGCCCCGTCCCTTTTCATAACTTCGTGGAAAGAAGGCTTCCCCTGAAAAAGGGCAATAACTTCACCGTCCAGCACAACTGATGAAGCCGTACAGAAGGTTTTAATTTCCAGAAACTCCGGAAACTGAGCAGTTCGAGCATTTAGCTTTCTATTATAGAGAGCTACCTCTCTGCCATCAAAATAAGTTAAAATTCTAACCCCATCCCATTTAACCTGGTAAACCCATTCTTCACCAGAAGGTATTGTGTTAGTACTCACCGGTTCAAATGGGACGACCGGGTCAATCTTCATGTGTTACCTCCATTAAATGTTAGATCGTTAATTAACTTTTCTATTTAACCTGCTTAACTTCCTTAACCTCAGGAATTTCACGTTTAAGGACCTGTTCTATGCCCTGTTTAAGTGTCATGGTCGCCATTGGACACCCGCCGCAAGCTCCTGTAAGTCGAACCTTCACCACGCCATCTTCTACATCTACATCTACAAGCTCCACATCTCCACCGTCATTCTGCAAGGCCGGCCTTACTTTCGCGAGAACTTCCTCTACTTTTTGTCTCATTATTTAACCCTCCTAAAGTTTCACAAAACTAATATAATTTAGATAATACTATCCTCTTTAAAGATTTTCTTCCGGAAAATGTGCTGCCATATTGTTTTTTTATCTACCTGTTCTCCGGCTGTTAAAGGGCTCTCCAAAATTTTTTCACCTTTAAAATAAAACGACACAGTCCCCATAAAGTCTCCGGCCCTTACGGGTGCACTCACTAAAGGACTTACGTTCAACCTTTTTTCCAGGTAAGGCAACTCCGAACATGCAATAACAGCCTTTGTAGTACGGGAAGATACAACCGAGACTCTCTTTTCGACACCCCCCGCAACCGGTAGTTCTGCCTCTATTTGTCCTTCTATTGTCCCTATTCGGCAGTAATTATTAAAACCGTAACTAAAAAGTTCCAAAGCCTCCCCAAACCTGTTGTAACTGTGTAGGACTACGGCAATTAAGGAACGCCCGTCCTTATTCCCCAGGGCAACCAGGCACTGTCCCGCTGCCCTGGTGGTCCCCGTTTTAATTCCGTCAACCCAGGGATAGCTTTTTAACAGCTTATTAGTATTTTCGAGAACCAGTTTCTTATCCCTGTTGATCCAGCAAATGACCGCTTCGCTGCTATCCACTATTGTCGCCAGGCGGGGGTCCCGAAGCACATACCGGCTTATCAGGGCCAGATCATAAGCCGTGGTGTAGTGACCCTTCTGAGTATATCCGTTGGTGTTGCAAAAACAGGTATTAAACGCACCCAGGCTCCTTGCCTTGCGGTTCATTAAGTACAGAAAAAAATCTTCCGTTCCCCCCACATGTTCCCCTATGGATACTGCCGCGTCGTTCGCGGAACTAATCAGAGCCGCTTTTAAAAGGTCCCACAGATATAACTGGTCCCCTTCCCTTAAACCGGCATCGGTCCCCACTTTGGTTCCTGCTGCCGTCTCGCTGACGGTAACCACTTCCTGCATATTAGCTTTTTCCACGGCAACTAAGGCAGTCATTAATTTCGTGGTGCTTGCAGGGTGCATTTTTTTATGTATGTTTTTAGAATAAAGTATCTGACCGGTGTCAGTTTCCACCAGTATAGCTGCCTGTGCGCTTATTCTGGGAGGTGTTACCGCATCTGCTTCTCCAACAAAGATAAGAAAAAAGATAAAAATGAGTGCTGTAATCAACTGCAGTCGTTTCACGTGCAACCTCCTAGCCCGATTAAAACATCTGCTATGCTACAGAATTTAGTATGGTTAAATAAATTATCTTTATGCAGCAATCTTTACGAGAACTGGATTTCAGGCAAGGTGGCGGCGACGGTCTATAACACGCTTTGCTTTCCCTTCGCTGCGTTGTATAAATTTGGGTGCCACAACTTTTACATTAGCAGAAATTAATAAAGTATCACGGAGCTTTCTGCTAATCTTTTGTTCTATTTTTTTTATGATCTCTTCACCCTGATTATACCACTCCTCGCGAGCTTCGACCTTTACTTCTAAACGATCGAGATTTTTAACCCTGTCCACCATGATCTGGTAGTGGGGCTCTACCGCCTCCTCATTGAGAATTACGCTTTCTATCTGTGAAGGAAAGACGTTTACACCTTTTATAATGAGCATATCGTCTGACCTGCCCATAATCCTGCCCATTCTTAAAGAAGTACGGCCGCAAGAGCAGGGTTCTTCGTTGAGGATGGTAATATCTCGCGTGCGATAACGGAGCAAGGGTAGGGCTTCTCTGCTCAAAGAAGTAAGTACAAGTTCTCCCTTTTCTCCGGGTTTCTGCAGTTCGCCCGTTTGGGGATCTATTATTTCCGGCAGAAAATGATCCTCCATTATGTGCAGTCCCTCATGCCGGGAGCATTCTATTGCCACTCCGGGCCCAATAAGTTCAGTCAGTCCAAAAATGTCATACGCTTCAAGCCCAAGCCTCTCTTCAATATCTCTGCGCATTTGCTCCGACCAGGGTTCAGCTCCGAAAAAACCGACTCTAAGGTCAATATCCCGCTTACTGATCCCCATCTCCTGAGCCGTCTCAGCAAGGACAAGGGCATAAGAAGGCGTGCATGCCAAAACGGTTGCCCCCAGGTCCTGCCACAAAGTAACCTGGCGTTTAGAAAAACCTGCCCCTACAGGAACGGTAACTGCTCCCACCCGTTCCGAACCAAAATGGAAACCCAGGCCTCCCGTAAAGAGCCCGTGACCGAACGCATTAAAAAGCACATCGTCAGGTGTCACACCTCCTGACACCAGCGACCTTGCCATGCATTCCTCAAAAAGCACCAAATCCGACCGCGTGTAGGGTGAAATAATCGGCTTTCCCGTCGTTCCACTGGAAGCATGAATCCTGACTACCTTTTCCAACGGTACGGCACACATGCCGAAAGGGTAATTATCTCTCAGATCGTCTTTTACCGTAAAAGGTATTTTCTGCAGGTCATCCAGGGTTTGAATATCTTCCGGTTTTATTCCTTTTTTTTCAAAAGCTTTCCTGTAAAAAGGGACCTTCTCATAGGCGTCCTTCACAGTTTGCTGCAGCTTCTGCAACTGGAGCACCTTGAGTTCTTTTCGGTCCATTGTTTCTGCCTTTTCGTTCCACATTAGTATAGTATCCTGCATCTCCCAATCCTCCTCTCTGCTTCCCAACTTAAGCTGAAGTCTCTTGTTGCTGTTTGTTTCTCCCGGCTAAAAAAGCTTCCCTGTTTAATTCAACAAATCTTGCGGGAACAAGCCTTTCCACAACACTCAGCCACACCCCGGGGCCTATATCAATTAATTTGGAAAGGGCCCCCAAAATAATTACCCCAGCAAGTGCTGGATGTCCCAATTTTTTTGCAATAAGCGTAGCCTCAACCCAGGTTACTTTACTGGATTGTTTCTTTAACAGATCATTAATCCTCTCCCGCTCGGGATAAATGGCGTGGCCTAAATTCACAGAGGAAGGGGTAATTTTATGTTCATTAACTATTACCGTTCCCCAGGGCGCAACAAAATCACGCCATCGCGCTGCTTCCAGCATTTCAAATCCCAGCAGGTAATCCACATTGCCTTTTTCAGCAAGGGGAGAATAAACCACATCCTTTCCCCAGCGCACGTGGCTTTCGACACTTCCTCCTCTCTGGGACATCCCGTGAACTTCAGATTTTTTTACTACATAACCTGCTTCGACCCCTACCTCGGCCAGTATGTCACTGGCCAAAATTGTCCCCTGTCCTCCAACTCCTGCAACTATAAAATCGAGTTTTTCCGTATCCATGCTAAACCCCCATTACATAGACAAAGTAAGTCTGATTAGGTACAATGAAGAAATATCTGCAAATTCTTCCTTTTCAATTACACCTTAGTGCAGATTATGCAACACTTAATTTTCAGTTATTGTTTTTTGAAGATATAGCATTTCTGGGACATACCTGGACGCAATAACCGCAGCCGTTACATAATAAAGGGTCTATAGAGACATGGCCTTCTTCCTTAAGAAGAGATGGACAGCCTATCCGGAGACAGGTTCCGCAGTCGCTGCATAAATCTGAATCAACAACAAGCGCAGGTTTTCTCTCCTTGATATTTAACACACAGGGATAACGGGCTATAATAACCGAAGGTTCCGGAGAATCCATGTGTTCTTTTAAAACTTTTAAAACATTGGATAGCTCGAAAGGGTTGACCGTTTCTACTTTTTCTATCCCGAGGCCCCTGCAGAGTTTTTCCAGATCAATAACCGGAGCGCTGTCCCCCTGAAGAGTGCTTCCCGTACCAGGATTAGCCTGGTGGCCGGTCATGGCAGTTATACGGTTATCAACTATAATGGTGGTACTGACCCCCCGGTTATAAACTATATTCATCAGAGGTGCTATCCCGGCGTGAAAAAAAGTTGAATCTCCTAAAACGGCAGCCGTTCGATTCTTAACACGTGCCTTATCGACTCCGTGAACTACTCCAATGCTGGCCCCCATACATCCCACGGTGTGCATAGCATTCAAAGGCGGAGCTGCTCCAAGGGTATAACAACCTATATCCCCAAGTACTACGGCCCGGAGTTTCTGAAGTGCGTAGAAGATACCGCGGTGCCCGCAGCCGGGGCACAACATGGGAGGCCTCAAGGGCAGAGGTTCTTTTGCCTCGTTACTTCCAGATGTGACGGCTGTCAAATTTAAAGTTTCTTCCTTAAGAACACCCGATTTATACCCACACTCTCTGATCAAAGTCGGGCTGAATTCACCGGTAAGAGGGAAAACCTCCTTGCCCAATACCTTCAGCCCTATTTGCCGGGCATATTCTTCATAGAACGGGTCAAGCTCTTCGACAACCAAGATCTTTTCTACGCGTTCTGCAAAAGAATTAAACAATTTTTTTGAAAGAGGGTAGGCCATTCCTAGTTTTAAGAATGTTGCCCGAGGGAAAATTTCCTTTGCATACTGGTAAGAAACTCCCCCGGTAATAATGCCCAATTCGCTATTTCCGGGCTCAACCCTGTTTAGTTCCGTTTCAGCAGCAAATTCGGTAAGTTTTTTCAATTTTTCTTCGACTATTACGTGGCGCAAACGTGCATTGGCAGGAACCATAACATATTTAGAAGGTTCAATTTCAAATTGTGTTGGTTCCGCATCCTCTAACTCTTCGCTGGTGGAATCTAAATCCGCTATATCGACGAGCGTCCGGGAATGGGAAATTCTAGTAGTAGTGCGAACAACTACCGGTGTATCAAATTGCTCGCTTATTTCAAATGCTCTAACCATGAATAATTTTGCTTCTTCACTATCAGCCGGGTCCAACATGGGTACCTTAGCAAATTTCGCGTAATTCCTGCTGTCTTGCTCATTTTGGGAACTATGCATCCCCGGGTCGTCCGCACTTACTAAAACTAACCCGGCACGCGACCCTGTATATGAAGCATAAAAAAGAGAATCGGCCGCTACATTAACACCCACATGTTTCATGGAGGCAAATGCTCTTTTACCGGCATAAGAGGCTCCTACGGCAACATCCATGGCTACTTTCTCATTAGGCGACCATTCGGCATAGACCCCAGGGTATTTTGAAAACTCTTCCATTATTTCTGTGCTTGGGGTGCCTGGATAAGCTGAACCCAGGCGGGCTCCTGCAAGATAAGCTCCATAAGCAACTGCTTCATTTCCAGATAAAAGCTTTTTCACCATATAACTCCTCACTAAAAGATTAATAATTACTTTATTTTAAATAAAAATTAAATAAAAATTATCTTTCGTTACATTCTTGGAAGGAACCACATTTTCCTTCAAAATTTTTAATTTGAGCTTTATAACGATCTCAAAGAATATTTTGGCATCTTGTTTGTAAAAAATATCTGTTAACTAAACCCGAAATTGAGACACAGCTTCTGATAGCTTTTTAGACAATTCGGCTAATTTTTGGGAAGCAGTTGCAATCTGTTCAATCTCTCGGGTCTGCTCTTCTATGGAAGCAGCCACTTCTTCTGCACTGCTAGCAAATTCTTCGCTTACTGCAGCTATATCTTGAATAGTCTTTTCAGCCTGTTCGGTTTCGGAAGACATTTTTTGTGCCTTTTTCGTTACTACACTTACCTTTTCAAGCAGTGCCCGAGTCATTTGATTTATTTCTTCAAAAACTTCTCCCGTCCCTTCTATAACGCGCGACCCGCTTTTCACTTCTTCAACGCTTTCTCCCATTGTGTTTACGACGCTTGAAATATCTGACCGGATTTCATTGATAAGTAGATCTATTTTTTTAGTTGCGTCAGAAGATTCTTTGGCAAGCTTTCGGATTTCTTCCGCAACTACCGCAAAACCTTTACCGTATTTCCCGGCCCTGGCAGCCTCAATAGCAGCATTTAAAGCCAAAAGGTTGGTCTGTTCGGCAATATTATTAATTAAATTTACTATGGTCCCTACTTCCTTTGATTTTTTTCCGAGCTCCTTGACAACGACAGAAGTTTCTCCCACTTTTTTTTCAATATTCCGTATCTGCTTAATAGAAAGTGAAACGGAATCCTTACCATGCGAGACATTTTCTAATACTTTGTTTCCGGTTTCGGACATTTCCTTAGAATCTGCGCTTAACTCCCTGATGCTTTTAATTAAATTTTCTATGCCGGATGCTGCTTCCGAAACCTGCGAAGCCTGCTCCTGAGCCCCGGCAGCCACCTGCTGGACCGCATTCCCTCCCTGCTTTGCATTCTGATCTACAAGTTTTCCGGATTCAGATAGCTCCAGGCTGGAAGCTTTAACCTGCTGTAGTCTCGACTACCTTCAGGATAATTTTCTGAAAATTGTCCTGAAGGCTATTTAAGGCTTTGATCAGAATACCTATTTCATCTTGGCTTTTGTACTGCATCTTTTCCACGAGCAGATCCCCTCCGGCAATCTTTTCCACCCTGCCGGATAAAACGGCTAGAGGCTTAATCGCTTTACGGTCCAGGAACAACCATCCCCCCAGGGCAAAAATTGTGATTAACAGTACCCCTCCTACTAACAGCCTAAATGGTCCCACTGCCTCTTTTTGAGCCGTTTCTTCAAAACTTCGGGTAATAGCATCCGCCTTTTCAAAAATTTTCATGGTTTGATCGTTTAAATCCTGTCCAGAATAGCTGCTACCTTGAACAATCAGATTCAAGTACTCTTTATGCTCTTTCCATAGAACGAGCATTTCATTTAGCTGTTCTCGTAACAGGTTATTCTTTACAGACTCAAGACCCTGTTCCGGATCTCCCTCCAAAAATCCGAGCAGGGTTTTTTCAAACAACGCCCGGGTGCGGCCAAATTCCGCTTTAATATCCGCATAACCCTCTCTAAAAAGCAGGACTTCCTTGGTCATCTTTTGCGCTAATGCCCTCTGCCTGCCTGCAAGGTTTATGTAACGCGAATATTCTTTTTGGGTATTAATATAGGAAAAAATACTCAGGCCTACGATCCCGTTAATAATAACAATTATCATTAGTAACGCAGTGAATCTCAACCTGACGCTCAATGGCAACCCTCCTCTTCCGTTATGAAATTCTAAAAATTTCGTACTTTCAAAAAATTATATAAGATACAGGATTCTATTATGTGATCCAGCTCACATTGGGCTGCTATTAATTCGTTAATCTGTCAGAAAGAGTTCACAGTTTTGTCAAAAATATTGCCTATACTATAATTGAAAGGAGGTGAAATATTTTGCTAATTAATTTTAAATTTTTCGCCGAAGGCAAGAGATTGCCTCAAAAATTACTAGTTCTCGTTTTGCTGGGTGTACTGTTATTTGGTACCTTGGGGGGAGCTGCCTGGGCAGCAGGCAGGGGGAATTTCGGCACTAACCCCGACGCAGGCGGTACTTATACCCCCCGGTGCTTGAGCCTGAAACTTACCGAGGAACAGCGCGAGCAGCTCTTGGTGCTGCGCCGGGAAAACTTTACGGCAAGGCAGGAAGTAATCCAACAGCTGCAGGAAGCCAGATTTGAATTAGGAAATCTGTACTTAAAACAGGCAGATGAAAATGCTATTCAAAGCAAACGTGAAGAAATTGCCCAATTAAGAGAAAACCTTAGAGAAATTGGCCTGCAGAACAGGGAAAAGTTCGGAGCACTGCTTACAGAAGAACAATTGAGCGAATTGGAGGAAAACAGGAATACCGGCTTTAGAGCCCGTGGTGGGCGGGGGTTTCCCGGAATGGGACGCTCCGGTAACTGCATTAACGGGTTTAATTGATCTAATTAAATTTTCTTTGGCGGCCGACTCGAATGTTCGTTAAGGCCGCTATTTTTTTCTTCAGGATGGGAAGAAGAAAGCGGCAGGGTAAAGCTGAACACAGATCCTTCCCCTACCCGGCTTTCTACCAAAACGCGCCCCCCGTATGCCTCTACTATCTGTTTAACGATGGCAAGGCCCAGTCCCGTACCCCCTCGGCTTCTGGCCCTGGATTTTTCGACCCGGTAAAACCTGTCCCAGATATGGGGCAGTTCCTTTTCCGGAATACCTTCTCCCGTATCCTTAATGCTAACCATTATTTCCTTCTCCATGAGCCTTGCGGAAACCTCAATTTCCCCTCCAGCGGGTGTAAACCTAACGGCATTAGAGATCAGGTTTAACAGCACCTCACGAATCCGGTCCGCATCGGCTTCGGGCCGGGGCAGGTCTTCAGAAATATGCAAGTTTATCTGCAGGTTTTTCTCTTCGATACCGGGACTTAATTGTAAAACCGCCTGGGAAATCAGGTCGCGAAGATTTACCGGGGCCTTTTTCCAACTCGCTTTTCCCGCTTCCAGAAGACTCAATTCAAGCAGATTATGAATTAATCGGTTCAGCCTAACTACTTCTTCGTGAATTATGTCCAGGTATTCCTGCCGGGTATTTTCTTGAACGGCCATCCCGTCCCTAATAGCTTCCGTAAAAGCTTGAATTGAAGTCAACGGCGTTCTCAATTCATGAGATACATTGGCGACAAATTCTCTTCTCATCTGTTCGAGCTTTCTCAATTCAGTCACGTCTTGTAAAACGCCTACAGCACCGTAAACGCCCCCCTTCTCACCGGGCAGGGGCACAACCCGGGCCAGAAAATAAAATTCCCCTTCGCCCAGACAAAATTCTTTGGTCAGGGGTTGCTTTATCCTGCAGACCTCCGAAAAGAGTTCGGCAAGTTCCTGTTCTTCCTCTGTGCCTGAATATTTTTTAATCAGCTCCGCAATCCGTTCCGCTTCGGCATTGGCAAACAATATTTCACCCCCGGTGTCCTTGGCCAGTACCCCTTCCGCCATATTCTTGATTATATTTTCCAGCTTGCTTTTTTCCCTGGATAGTTCAGATACTGCCTCTTCCAGTGAGGCAGCTAGGTTATTAAAGTTCTGAGCCAACTTGCCCAGTTCATCACCGGAAGTTACTTTTATTTGCTGTTTGTAATTACCCCTGGCCATTTCCATGGCCGCCCGGCCCATTCTTCTTAACGGACGGGAAAGCGAGCGCGATAGAAAATATCCCACAGCAACCGCTACCAGGACAGAAATACAGGCGGCATAAAGCATGAGCTTTCGTACCCCGGAAACCGCCGCCATCATATCCGATACGGGAGAATACAGAAGTACCGCTCCCGCGACTTGATTATTTACCTGGATAGGCACGGCAACAAATAACATGGTTCGGTTAAAACGGTCGGTAAATTCTCTCCTGCTTACTATCTCACCTGCAAAAATGCTTTCCCTTTCCTCGGGATTAAGATAAAATCCTTTTCCTGCCCCTCTCCGGTCCTGCACGCTGCTGGCCAGAACAAGACCGCGTTTATCCACCACCAGCACCCTGGCCCCCAGCGACCTGTCTACCAACCTCAGCCAGGGATCCACGGTATAAAAACGCTGTTGTTCAAAGATATCCGTAAGTGCATATGCAATCTCCTGTCCCTTGGCAATAATTTCCCTTTCTTTGGATGAAAAGTAATAATTGGCAAACATCTGGGAGAGCAAAATACTTACTGTGATTAATGTAAGCGCTATAACTCCAATATAAGAAGTTAACAACCTGCCGAAAATACTGTTCCACATCAAGTAGACACCTCAAATTTATATCCTATACCCCAGACAGTTTTAATATAGCGTTCGCCCATTCGGGAATTTAGTTTCGCCCGGATTCTTTTAATGTGAGTATCGACAGTACGACCATCTCCCAGGTAATCATATCCCCATACGTTTTCGAGGAGTTCCCTGCGGCTAAAAACACGTCCGGCATTGCTCGCTAAAAACCAGAGCAAATCAAATTCCCGGGGAGTGAAATTGATGTTTTTCTCCTGCAGTTCTACTTTACGAGCAGCATAGTTAATTTTTAAACCGTCAAAAGATAGTACATCATGAGTCGATTTTTCCTTTGAACTGCGGCGCAGAACTGCTTTCACGCGTGCGGTTAATTCTCTCGGGCTGAACGGCTTGGGAAGATAGTCATCTGCCCCCAGTTCCAGACCCACAATGCGGTCCAGTTCCTCGCCCCTTGCTGAAAGCATAATTAAAGGAATATCTGAATACTTACGTATCTCACGGCAGACATCCCACCCGTCCATTTGGGGCAGCATCACATCGAGAACAACTAGATGCGGCTTGTTTTCTTTAAATTTTTTCAAAGCGGTTTCCCCATCTTCTGCAGTATCTACCCGGAAGCCTTCTTTTTCCAGATAAAGTCGTATAATTTCCCGCACCCTTTCTTCATCGTCAACAATCAAGATAGTCTGCTTCATCAGCGCACATCCCTGTTCATTTCTTAAATAACAGTGTACCATAAAAATTAAGGAATCAATCCCACAGCTAACGGTAAAAATTTAGTATATAGCCAAACAAGGGCCTGAGAGGGCGAAAAATAGAATTTTCTTGATTTTTATCTCCGTTCGATGACGGAACCCTTTACAAAAATTGTATTTACATTTATACTTAAGTTAATGTTGGGAATCTAAAAGAGGGGAGGTAAATTAATTTTGGCTTATCAAACCAGTCTCGAAGGCGTTGAAATTTCTGAAGATGTCGTGAAAAAAATTGCCGGTCTGGCAACGATTAAATCGGAAGGAATTTCGAGCATGAGCGGGGGAATAGTTGACGGCATCGCCGAAAGGCTTGGAAGAAGAAACCTCGCTCAGGGTGTTCGAGCTCAGATTTCGGAACAAGAAGTATACATTGATTTAAATGTGATCATAAAAGGCGGTTATAAGATCCCCGAAGTTGCCCAACGTGTCCAAAAAAATGTCAAAGATGCAATAGAGAATATGACAGGCTTGAAGGCTACAAATATAAATGTCCATACTGAAGGGATTTCTGAGGAAGAAGAAAATTTTGAATCTTGAGCATAAAGAACATTACACTCAGTAGGTGAATTTATTAGAGAATTGGAGGTGTCCCGGTTGGTAGATGTCGCTGGTGAACATACTGTTGCTGATGCCGTTATCGCAAGCGTAGCAAGTAGCGCTATGGAAAAGTTAGATGGGATAAAGCCCGTCACTAATATCGCTTCCGGTTTTGTAGAAAGGTTCGGCCGTAAGGGCCAGGGTATGGTTATTAAACAGCTGGAAGACGGGGTAGAAATAGAAATGAAAGTTTCCGTCCGTTACGGATTAAACATTCCGAAAAAGGCCCAAGAAGCTCAGCAGGCAATTATAAAAGCTGTGGAAGATATTACTGGTATTAAAGTACTAAAAGTTAAGATCAAGGTTGAGTCATTGGAAGAAATTGATCAGCTAAACGAAAAGGAAACCGAAAAAGCAGCAGAAGAAGGGTAAGAATTAGAAAAAAGTTAACCATGATAAGGGCTGTTCTGATTTTTTGGAACAGTTCTTTTTGTGCCGTATTGTTTTAAAATACAGTTCCGGGGGAAAAATAATTGAGAGCCAATAACTTTCAACAGGAGGGAAAGCCATGAAAGAATTTTACGATCGGTCATCCCAGAATAAAAAACTGAAAGATAAAACAGCTATAATCACCGGGGGCAGCTCCGGCATAGGAAGAAGCATCAGCAAGCTGTTCGCCTCTGAAGGGGCGTCCGTACTTGTCGCGGACATAAGGGAAAAAGCCCGGGAAGACAACATATCGGTGGTAGACGAGATAACCGGAAGCGGTGGCAGCGCAAGGTATGTTCAAACAGATGTTACATCTTTGAGCGACCTCGAAGATGCTTTTCAAGAAGCATTAAATTACTATAAAAAGATAGACATAGTTGTCAATAACGCCGGAGTTTTATTGATGAAGCCGATCACGGAGGTAACGGAAGAAGAGTACAACTGGTTAATGGACATCAACGTTAAAGGAGTTTACTTCGGCGTCAAATTAGCGGCCAAGTACATGATTAAGCAAAAAACAGGCGGTTCGATCATAAACATGTCGAGCGTAGCGGGGTTGTTGGGCTTCAGTGGAGCTACTACCTACTGCACTTCCAAAGGTGCTGTAACGAACCTTACCCGGGCAGCAGCAGTTGAGCTCGGTCCTCATGGTATTCGCGTGAACTGCATAAATCCCGGTGTCATCAAGACGGCCATGACAACAAAAGATGTTAATATGGTTGGCAAGCTGGAAGTCCCAATAGGCCGCGACGGCAATACTAATGAAGTTGCCAGTGCAGCTCTTTTTTTGGCTTCCGATCAGTCTTCTTATGTCAACGGCCACACTCTTTTAGTTGATGGGGGCTATGCAGCTCAATAAAGCAAAAGCCGTTCTTTATACTTGTAATATTCCATTGTTTCTTAACTTCTTTTCAACCTCAGTAATAAATTCGTGGGCACGCTCTAATGCTTTTTCCGCTTCCGTTGCGCTGACTTCAGATAGAACTTCAAAGTCCACCCTATATCTTTCATTCAACGCAAACAAGAGGTTTTTGTGAAGATGAACTTCCAAATTTCCCCCAGCGGCATGCCTTCCCAGAGAAACTATATCACAGATATCACTTCCCGGGCGGCTGTATAAATCGCCGCCGAGGAGGCATTTAGCCGCGTAAGACATGGCAAAATAAGCCCTGGGAAGCACTTCCGGCCAGAACCCCTCTCTATAAAGACAATTAGCAGCAGCCAAAGATTGTTTGGCGCGTCCCAGCCATTTTTCTGCATCTTCTTTCCGGGGTAAACGCCCGTTTTCGTCTTTTATTTCCACAAAAAGGAGGGGATGAAAGCCGTATATATACATTACTTTATAAACTTCCTCGAATATGTTAGTAGCCAGCTCACAATTTTCCCGTCTGGCTGTTACTTTTAACAGATGCGTTTCTTCTCCTCCCCCGGAAAGCTTTTCTAATTTAATAGATTTTATCCTTGTTCCAAATTCACGAAGCAGGCGCATTCTGGTTTCCCGTAAAACCTTTTCTTCCAAACACTCTAACATTAAGCAGCTCACTTCCACTCCTCTCACCCCGTTATTCAAATTATAATAATATGGTTAATTCGCCATACTTTGCAACATCCCTTTCTAATTTTACCAATTTATGTATGTTAAAGTTTTTTATTAAACTTTGAAACATAACTGTGTATTACTAAGACGATACGGGGAAAAATAAAAGACAGAGGGGGTGAAATAATCAATGCCGGGAGAACCTTGTTTTCGGGAAGATTGTAAATGGTTTGATGCAGAAGGAAAATGTGCCCTTGAAGATTTTGAAGAGTTTGAAGACGAATTTGAGAGCGATATACCCTCAGACTGCCCCAGGTGTTTCGAAAAAACGGAATAAATTAAAAGAGGGGTCCACGATTAGGCGCGGTTCAATAGGGAAACTTGTTGAACCATACCCAAACCGATACGGAAAGCAATAAGAGAGGCATTATCTCAATGATAGTGTCTCTCTTAGTACTTTAGTCATTAAAAAATTCTATGGCATTCGAAAGATCAATGGTTCGATCCCACTTTCTCCACCACAAATGAGCCTCGAAAATCAAGACTTTCAGAGCTTCTTATTTTTTCTGTACTCTTTATTGATTTTGCAAATACATGACAATTATAAACCCTGCAGTTAGAACCTTAATCAATCTGTTCCCTTTTTCCCTTTCAAGTTATAACGAATAGCTTGCTTGTATTGTACGCCGAAACGAGTATAATATTTCCATACGGGATCTGTCGAGGTGAAACCATGGGATACATCAGCGTAAAAGAAGCTGCCTCAAAATGGGGGATTTCGGTTAGACGGGTGCAAGCACTGTGCAAGCAGGGGCGGATAGACGGCCTGTTTCGCCTCGGCGATGTATGGGCAATACCCGAAAATGCAGAAAAGCCGATAGACGGTCGCACCAAGGCTGCGAAAGAGAGCCAAAAAGCAGTTGAAAATGACAAGACCCGTTTTATGCACACTCGATAGTGTATGATGGAGTGGGACAACATCATCTTCCAAAAATGAGGTGTACACATGGAAAGCATAGAGAAAGTTATTGCTTTATACAAATATATTAAGGAACTGTGCGCTCTGAAATATCGAGTCGTTACTGATGTTGAAAAACAATACTGGATGTGCTATTTAAAAGACATCCCCGATGACTCGGAAAACATATCGATTTTCTATCGAGATAGAGTGGAAGAAGAAACGGACGACGACACTGTTTTGCTCACGGTGAAAAAGCCGGATTTTCAACGTTGCCCGGAGCCACCCACTGTTTTGACAGAGTGGCTGGAGCCGGGTTGGGATCGTTTTACAAATATAGTTAAGGTCAAGAATACACTATCCACAAGTGTTTCTAAAAATACCGGCGATGAGGAGCAGGAACCCGAACAATTCGGCGACTCAGAGCAACGGGTAAAGGCCTTTGAAAAATGGAACGCTCAAAGAAGCATTTGGGTCGAGAAACAGCGCATTATTAACAGAACACGGCGTTTCTTCGCGCAGTTGTTTCAGATATATACCGACTTAGAACGCGAGTCGGAGACGCTGGAGTTGATGGTCGGAAACGGGATTATTAAGGGAATCGGCAACAACGCTATAAACCATCCAATACTGCTCAAGCGCGTAAAGCTTCAGTTTGACGCCAAAGCAAATGTAATCAGTATCCATGATACAGACACGGAGCCGGAGCTTTATACTTTGCTTTTACAGGATATGCGAGAGATCAATCACGGCGCAGTAAAGCAGCTAAAAGAAGATTTGCACGAAAATTTTTATCATCCGTTGGATCGCAATGATTCACCGGATTTTCTGAAGATTTTAACGCACAAACTCTGTTCTGACAGCCGATTCATTACCGACGATAATGACAAACTCGACAGCGAAGATAGGCTTATTATGACGTTGAATCCGGTATTTTTTGTCCGGAAGCGCATTGACGGAACGCTGAAGACAATCGAAGAAATCATAATTAACATAGCAAATACCGGCTATGTACCCGGACATCTTCTGAATTTGGTAGACGGAGGCAAAGTCGAGATCCCGGAGGACGACTACGAGCCGGCAATTGAGGAGCAGCTTGCCGCCCTAAACGGTGAAAGCCTGCCCATCCTACTCTCAAAGGAAGCGAACAGGGAGCAGCTCGAAATCGCCGAGTGTATAGAGCATTACAATGCGGTTTTGGTACAAGGACCTCCCGGGACTGGAAAAACTCATACCATTGCAAACCTGCTCGGACATTTTCTGGCGCAAGGCAAAAGTGTTTTAGTTACCAGCCATACCAAAAAGGCTCTCGCCGTACTTAAAGAAAAGGTGCCGGACGAAATCAAGGATCTGTGTGTTTCGGTTCTGGATGACACCAATCTGGATATGGTTCGTTCTGTAGATGGTATTTCGGAGTATATGTCAAGACACACGGCGAACGAGTTGAAAAAGCGGGTGGAATCAGATAAGCGGCAGCGTGCGGAAATCATCAAACAACTCGCCGACATCCGAAAAAAGATTTATGCCATTAAATACAAAGAATTTGAGCCTATCGTTTACAACGGCGACAGCTATTCCCCCGCAAAGGCTGCTGCATTTGTAAACGCTAACGCAACGGAGCTATCATACATACCCGGAAAAGTAAAACTATATCACTCTCTACCCATTACCACTGAGCAGCTTATCCGGCTTTACCACAGCAACGCCGAATTGTCGGAAGCGGAGGAACGGGAGCTGACCTATGATATTCCCTCACCAGATAGTTTACCGTCCCCCGCAGAATTCACTAATGATTTATGTAAAGCCGCAGAATGTATAGCGGCAATTGATAGAATAGCAAAAGAACTAAACATACAAATCGATATCGATATATCTAACAAGACCCTAAACATTAATGACGGGGTTATTTCTGTTCCGCTTGTACAAAATCCGTTTGCAGAGAGATTGGAACAACTCTCGCAATATGTCAGCACCTTCAAAAGTATTGACGGATGGATGATCTATGCGGCAGTAGACGGTCGCAAGGGCGGCGGATACCGCCAGAGATGGGATATGCTTATAAGCGCCATCGAGGACACGGCAGTCTGTGCCGACGCTATCGTCACGCAGATGCTTGGGCGCAGCATTGTGATCAAGCCTGAAATTGCATCGACACAGCTATCGTCGTATTTGGAAAATGTTCTTAAACTTTTCCAAAAGAAAGGAAAGATTACCAAGCTCGATTTGCTGTTAAACAAACCGCTGAAGGCGGTACTGGCAGGTATAAGCATCAACGGGGTACCAATTGCGTCGGAAAGCGATTGCAGATTGGTACAGCATTATCTAACGCTTCAAGAGAAAAGAAATCAGACTGCCTTGCTCTGGAACGAGTTGATGGCAAAGCACGGCACGCCGGAGTTTTTTTCGCTGGGCGACGAGCCTGAACATATCGGGTTGCGGATGATACCAAATATCAGGCGCTATCTGGACTGGTATCAAAATGAATATGCCCAACTGCTGCAGCTTGTAAAGCAAGCAGGGCTGAACGCCGACACTATTTTTTGTGAATCAGAACTGGACTCTGAGTTAACGCATACCGAAAAGATGCTTGGCACAATCCACAAGAAACTCTCCCGGTACATTGACCTTGCCAACCATCTAATCACATTATGTGGCATCGAGGATCGCAAAACCCAGGCGATCCGCACTCTGTCCGAAGGAGAGCGCAAGCAGTCTTCTATCTGCAATTTGCTGGTCAGTGCTATTTCAAGCAACAAACCGGAAAACTACGAGCGATACTATCAGCAGTTATCCGAACTGTACGCTAAATATGTGCTCAAGGCAATGCGTGAAGAAACGGTGGCATTAATAGAACCTGTTGCGCCAGAATGGGCGGACGCGATCAAAAACCGCGTGGGTATCCACGGAGATGTAACCTGCCCGCAAACAATTGAAAGTGCATGGAAATGGAAGCAGTTTGCCGGAATCATCGACTCCATCACAGCCGAACCATTTGAAGAACTTCAGCACAGAGCGGTTATGCTTGGGAACGAGCTGCGCCGAATCACAGCAAAGGTTGCAGCCAATAGTGCGTGGTATCATCTGATGCTCCGTACAGAGCGCAATTTGGATATGAAGCAGGCGTTGCAGGGATGGAAGCTCACGGTAAAGAAGATCGGTAAAGGGACCGGCAAGAATGCGCCCGCTCTTAAAAAGCAGGCTCGAGAGCTGATGGCTAAATGTCAGAAAGCTGTTCCTGCTTGGATCATGACGGTCAATAAAGCCATGGAAAGCCTCGACCCTGCCAGCAACACCTTTGACGTCATCATTGTTGACGAGGCCAGTCAATCCGATATTTCGGCGCTTGGCATCGTCTATATGGCAAAAAAGATCATTATCGTGGGAGATGACAAACAAGTCAGCCCTATGGCGGTAGGCGTAGATATCGACAAGATGAACGCGCTGCGCGATATGTATATCAAGGACATCATACCCAACTGGCATTTGTTTGACGCAAAGACATCGCTCTATGATATTACGGGAACGACTTTTCAGCCGCTGATGCTGCGTGAGCATTTCAGGTGCCTTCCGGATATTATCGGTTACAGCAACAAGCTGTCCTATGACTTTAAAATCAAGCCGCTGCGCGGTGCCGGAACCAGTCGAGTATCTCCTCCCATTGTCAAGTTCAGAGTTGATGACGGAAGACGCGAAGGCAGACAAAAGATAAATACCAAAGAAGCGGAAACAATTGTCGCTTTGATGATGGCCTGCATAGAGCAAAAAGAATACGAAGGCATGACTTTTGGTGCAATTTCGCTTTTGGGTGACGAGCAGGCGCAAAAGATACAGCAAATTATCCTGCAAAGGATCGACCCTGCTGTTATTGAACAGCGGCGCATCCTATGCGGCAATGCTTCACACTTCCAAGGCGACGAGCGTGACGTGATATTCCTTTCGCTTGTTGACAGCAATGAGGGCGATGGTCCGCTCAACATGGCTGGAGAAGGCTCTGATCAATCGAGAAAGCAACGCTATAATGTCGCAGTCAGCCGCGCCAAGGATCAATTATGGGTGGTACATTCTCTTGACTATACAAGAGATCTGAAAAATGGTGACTTGCGCCGCGATTTGCTGGAATATGCGGATAATCCTAAGGCATTTGCTCAACTTACGGAAAAAGTCAAGGCGGAAGCAGAGTCCCCGTTTGAGGAAGCCGTCGCCAAGGCACTTATTGCCTCCGGCTATCATCTCGTACAGCAATGGGAGGTAGGCGCTTACCGCATCGACATGGTCGTGTTGTATAACGGCAGCAGTGTTGCCATAGAGTGCGACGGCGAATCGTTTCACAGTGGCGATGAAAAGGTTCGCGCCGATATGGAACGGCAGGCCATTTTGGAGCGAATCGGCTGGCGATTTATCCGTATTCGCGGAAGCGAGTATTACAGTGATCCCGACAAGACAATGGAAAGAGTTAAACGCGAGTTAAACGAATACGGTATCCTTCCTGAAACAATTTTGAATGAGCCTGCGGAGCAACCGGCGTCCGCGCTGCTTGACCGCGTTAAGATCCGTGCCGCGCAGATTTTGGATGAATGGCACTCGCGGAGCAATGATATTATTGATATCCCATATGAACCAGTCACTACAACTGCGTCGGAGCGAGTGACTACGCTACCTCAGAAAAAGGGAAACAAGGAGTTTGAACAGATGATGATTGTGCCGTCCTCGCCACCGGAAAAGTCGCAAGCAAAAGGACAAGAAGCAGAAGGCTCAGTAAGAAGAACCGAAAAACCATCCGCCGAGCGCACTCGACCGTCTGCCGTTTCTGCTATAAAGGAGAATCCGCAAAACCGCACAGGGCAAAGAAGGCTAATGTCATCGTCAAAGGAAGCAATATTTATCAATTCGCTTAAAGCTGCCGGCATCGGCCATATTGATAACCGCGCGCAGTCCGGAATCATATGGGTGCCTCTTGCTGATGTCGATAAGGAACAAATCGAAAAAATCATCGGCGAATGCGGACTACGGTACAGCTTTGAAAGACGCGGTTCAAAAGCGACGAATAATCAACCGGCATGGAGAATCATGGTGGATTAAGGAGGTCAAATACATGGCTGCGGCGCAAAACGATTTTAAGTTTGAGATAATCAACGAACTTGGCGTAGTGTCCGAAGGCAATAAGGGTTGGCGCAAGGAACTGAACCGTATCAGCTGGAATGGTAGAGAGCCAAAATACGACATTCGAGACTGGGCTCCTGACCATGAAAAAATGGGAAAGGGCGTTACGCTGACGGAACAGGAACTGCGCAAACTAAAAGAGCTGATTGATGCCGAGATCGCTTTTCTGGAAGAAGGGACATAATATGCCCTTGCGTCTCGACAAAGAAATCTGCAAGACTTTGTGTGAGGATTTTGCCAATCTTCCTAACAACCTTTCCAAAAACGATGTACTAAGAGTAACGGAAGCGATTATCGATTTACACGCAATTTGTTACACTCCCTGAGAATTATCAACCACAACAATATCTCAATCAACATCGATAATTGAAAGCATCTGCCCGGCGGTTATTTTTCCCGATACATAATCCTGCCGGGCCTTTTGCGCCTTTTTTGACCAGGCTTCAAATTGCTCTTTCGTAATGTCTTTGCCGGAATACTCGGAATCGAGCTTGCCCTCAGCCCTGAAGCATCGTGAAGCCATCCTGTTATAAATGGTGTTGTATTCACGCAAAGCCGCATCTTCTCCGACTGTTTTTTTGTAGGTGATCTTGCTTCCGGCTTCCTTGCAGGTTTTGCCATCCTTGTAAATCCTGTCGCAGTAATCCCTCCGGCGGTTTTTAACCACAAAATATCTGCCGCAAAGCTTGCATTTCTTTGCCACAAGACCCTTCTTCAACATCTCGGTGAATTCGAAAAAAAGCATCTCCTCCAGATTCTCAATAATGTAACATCCGAGAATACTGACTCCCTGCTGCCCTTCGTGGATCTTGGAAAGCAGCTCTTTGGTGCCGGTGATGTTCTGATCATTGATTTCTTCAACTTTTTCAAAATCAAGTTTCCCTTTTTTCGTTGGAGTAATGATAAATCCCGACTGAATCACAAAGCTTTCAAACGCCGGATACTTGTAAAAAAAGCCGACCAACCGTTCCGCAGCGGACCGTAACGGCAAGTTATCCATATCGACGCAAAAGCGTACCGCTTCCCTGAATATTTCCTGAAGCTTAACAAGCCCGCGCAGTTCTTCAAAGCAATCCGACAGCTGCTGAAGCAAGACGTCTTTAAGTTTCTTCAATTGATCTTCTTCAGCATCCAGTTCATCCGCATATACAGGTGTGAGTACAATGCTGTTCAGTTTGCCGACGAGGAAAAAGTATGCGTACGGATGTCTGTTTTTTAATATTTCCGCGATGTCGAAGACGATATTGCGCAGCCGGTCATAAGTATACTTGTTATAAATATCAGAGGTTATGGGTTTATCGTCCGTGACCTCTGATATTTTTTTCATATACTCGGTCAAATCGAGCTCGACAAACT
>DDHO01000047.1:0-470 GCA_002352935.1 Firmicutes bacterium UBA1874 | reverse complement strand
CTCGACAAACTCAATCAAGCCATTCCCAATGAACTTTTCACAGCTGTGGCCGGTTTTGTCTTTGTAGGTGTAGGAGATGAAATGCGCCCTGTCTTCTGTATCGTAAATGATTCGGATGAATGGATAAACCGGTGTGTGCAGCATAGCGGCCTCCTGACGTAAAGAATCGTAAATATGAAAAATAATTCTTTTTGCTTCGCTGTGTACAAACTATTTTTGATTTGAAATAATTGTATCACAAAGAAGCAATAAATGTAAAAACAATTCTTTATGAAAGGAGGCCAAATAGTGAATGCAAACAGATTTAGTGTGATCGACGGGGAAACATTGATGACGATGCCCCTGGAACCTGTTAAGTTCATCATTGAATCTCTTTTGCCGCAGGGACTTCATATCCTGGCAGGAGCGCCGAAAGCCGGGAAGTCGTGGCTGGCGTTGTGGCTGTGTTGTTAGTGGTAATCTAAATAGGG